>CAYOKT010000009.1:20465-51976 GCA_964404605.1 uncultured bacterium | reverse complement strand
AGGGGGTCGCTGGTTCAAATCCAGTCGCTCCGACCAGGTAGAACAAGGGCTTACGGGCTTATCCCGTAAGCCCTCGTTCGTTTCGTACTTCAATCTGCAAGACACGCGGTGCTGGTCTTACCTTGGCACGGGTGTAGTGGTTCGTCCGGATGTGTCTGCCGGAGGGCGGCCGAGGAGTGCATCCGATATGCCGCCGGAAAACGGCCCGGACGGTGGGGACGGGTTCGGATCGGGAGTGGAGCTGCCGGGGAGCGAAGCATGGTGGGGAATATGAGGAACCGACGGGTCATCGAAATCGCCGCCTTTCTCCTGCTGGCGGCGGTCGGAGTGATATTCATCCTCTGGGCGGCGGAACGGCTGAACCGCACCGGCACGGCGGGACGAACGCCCTCGGCGGACTGGGTTGCGATCGTCGGGAGCGACTCGATCACCGCCGCCGAGTACCGGTTCCGTTTCGAGACCAGCCCGATCGTCGGGCATGGGTTGCCCGCGCGGGTGGACTTCCTCAAGGCGTTGATCGCCGAGCGGCTCCTCGCCCGTGACGCCGAGGCGGTTCACCTGGACACCCTGCGCGAGAACCGCGTCCTCCTCCGCCAGGTTCGGGAGGAAGCGGAGGTCGAGGAGCTGCTGCGCCGTGAGGTGGACCGCCGCATCCGGATCACGGACGCCGAGATGCGCCGTGACTTCCTGAAGCTGGTCCGCACCCTGACCCTCGATGCCTGGGTCTTTCCCGATTCCGCGCAGGCGTTCACCGCCGCGGCCCGCGCGCGGGCCGGCGTTCCCTTCGACAGCCTCGCCGTCTCGTCCCTCTCCACGGCGGGGCCGTTGTTCCTGTCACGGCAGGAGCTGCAGTACGGCCAGGCGGAGCCGGCCTTCGAGGACACCGCCTTCGGGTTGGGACTGGGGGAGGTCGGCGGCCCGGTTCATGCCGATGGGCGCTGGTGGCTGCTGCGGCTCGTCCGCTTCGAACAGTCGCGCATCCCGAGCGAGGCCGCCTTCGCCTCTTATGCACCCCGCCTGAAAAGCGTCATCCTCCGCCGGATGCGCGGTCCGGAGCAGAAGAAATACCTCGGCGAAATCATGCGCGGCCGCCGAATGGAGGTGGACCCGGCGGGGTTCCGCTGGCTGGTCGGCTACCTGCGCAGCGTCCTCCCCGCCGGGCCGGACGCGCGCGAACTCGCCCCGCCGCTCAGCATCGAACCGGTCGAAGCACTGGATCCGGTGCGCGTGCGTGGCGAGGCGCGAAAGGCGCTGGACCTCCCGCTGCTGAAAATCGAGGGACCGGAGGAGTGGACCTGGAGCCGTCGCGACGCCCTCGAGCACCTCTACGCGATGCCGCTTTCTCTCCTCCGTAAAGAGGGGGAGGCGTTCGACCGCGAGGTCTACCAGGCGCTGGTGTGGCTGGCGGAGTTCGAAGCCCTGGCGCGGGAAGCCGAACGCAGGGGGTTGGGGGAAGACCCGGTGGTGCGCGGAAACGCGGCGATGTGGTCGGCCCACGTGCTCGCGCTGAGCCGCTGGAGCGAGGAACTGGAGCGGATCGCGGAGGGCTTGCCGGGCGACACCCTCAATGCCTTCCGCCTGGTGACCCGCCCGGAGACGGACAGCCTGATGCTGGGTCGGCTGGATGAGCTGGCGCGCGGGGCGGGGGTGCGGGTGAACCTGCCGCGGCTGCAGGCACTGAAGCTGCACCCGCTGCCCGTCCTGCTGCGGAAAACCCACTTCCCGAACCGCCCGGCGACCCCCTACCCGGTGGGCTACCGCTGGGCGCTTGAGTGGGACCTGCCCACGGCCGGAAGCGAGGCGGCGACGCCCGACTCATCGAGCGGCGGGTAGCCTTCCCACGCTCCCCCTGTCCCGCCCGGAGTGTCCTCCACGGCGGTTCGGAACCGGCCGAGGCGGCGGCGTTCAGATCCGGTGGGCCCGCGGTCGCCCGGCCGCCATCGGCTCCCCGGTGGGCACGGCGACGGTCGCCACCCAGCGCTCCTCGCCCGCGAGCAGGTCGAGAGCGTTGTCGAGGAACATCAGGTCGGGATTCTCCTCGTCCTCCAGCCACACCCCGAACGCCGGCCGGTCGGTGCGGAGCAGCACGCCGGGCGCGCCGTCGCGCTCTTCCGGTTCGACCGTGACATCCGCCTCCTCGATTCGCAGATGCTTGAAGGGCACGCCGAACCAGAAGGCCCGCGGGCCGTACCCGGCTTCCCGGCGCAGGCGGCTATCATCCCCCGCCCCGGCGCCGGTCAGGTTCTCCGCTGCGCCGGTTATATCGGCGACGATGAACCAGCGCTCCGGGTCGGGCAGCCAGGCCTCCGGGTCGATCTCCGCGAGGCGCAGGACGCTCTCCGGGGGCACCTCGGCGGGGAGTTTCATCTCCTCTCCCACGCCGCCGCCGGTGTCGAACGCCCGCAGGCGCACCTCCGCCCGCCAAGGGTTCGCCTCGTCGTTCAGCAGGTGGACTTCCAGCCCCTTCGCGGAGGGCAGCAGGGCGATATTCCGCGGCCGGAAACCGCGGCGAACATGGTACCAGGCCGCTTTCGGGCGCATCCGGTAGTCGAACAGGGACCAGGAGGTCACCGGCCAGCAGTCGTTAAGCTGCCAGATCAGCACTCCCATGGTGCGCGGGCGGCGGCGGCGCCAGTGGTCGACCGCCAGCCCCAGCGCCCGCCCCTGCACATCCTGGCTGAGCCGGACGAAGCGCTCGAACTCCGCGGGAACCCGGTGGTGCGCCGCGAGGAAACGGAAAATGCGCTCGGCCCCCTCTATCTGCTTGTTGTGGCGTTCGAACGCGAGGCTCTGGGGGTGCCGGTCCTCCGGGGCGAGCGCCTCGCGCCAGGTGGCGGGGTTCGCCGGGGCCTGGAAGCCGAACTCGGAGAAGAACCGCCCCTCCTCCTCGAGGTAGACCGGGTAATCCCGCCAGCCGCTCCAGATGCGCCAGAGGTGACGATCCCCCTCGCGCGGGTCATCGGGCGTCTCGCCGCCGATGGGGCTGGAGGGGATGTAGGCGGCGTCCGGCGCGATGCGCCGCGCGAGGTCCGGCAACTGTTCGTGCCACAGGCTGCGCCCGAGGAAGGGCGTCTTGAAAGCCCGCCGGAGTTTCTCGGCGTCCCGCTCGATCTCGTTGTTCCCGCACCAGAGAACGATGGAGGGGTGGCGGCAGAGGCGCGCGAGGGCGCTCTCCGCCTCGCGCAGCGCGTTGGCGCGGAACTCCCCGTCGTCGGGGTACAGCGCGCAGGCGTAGGGAAAGTCCTGCCAGACCATCAGGCCGAGCCGGTCGGCCTCGCGGTAGAAGGCCGGGTCTTCATACACCCCGCCCCCCCACACGCGGATCATGTTCATCTCCGCCTCCGCCGCGAGGGCGAGCTGGCGGCGGTGGATCTCCGGGGCGACCCGCGGCAGGAAGCTGTCCGCCGGAATCCAGTTCGCCCCCTTGGCGAAGACATCCCGGCCATTGATCCGGACGAAGAAACTCCGGCCCCAGCGGTCTTTCTCCTGCACCCACTCGACAGTCCGCAGGCCGATACGCTCCCCGATGCGGTGGACCGGCTTCCCGTCCCGCGAGAGTGCCAGGTCCAAGTCGTACAGCGCGGGTTCTCCCACCCCGCGCGGCCACCAGAGAGCGGGGTCGGACAGGTCGAGGATCAGCTCCACCTCGGAAGCCCCCCCCTGCGCGGTGAACCCGCCCGCCGTCCGGACCACGCTTCCGCCGCGCGAAAGAGCCGCCTCGAGACGGTACTCCCCCGCGGCCGCGACCTCGACCACCACGCGAAGGGTCAGGCGACCCATTTCCCGCCCCATCTCGAATCGGGGATAAAACCAGGCGATGCGGGCATCCCGCCAGGTCTGCAGGCAGATGGGCCGGAAGATGCCCGAGGTGGGCAGGACCGGCCCCCAGTCCCAGCCGTAGGAGTACCCCGCCTTGCGCGCCCAGCCGCGGCTCCACCCGGAGGTGTCCGGCACCGGTCCCTTCTCCGCGACGAGGGCATCCACCACGTTTACCGGGGAGCGGAACGTCACCGCCAGCTCATGCTCCCCGGGTCCGAGCGAAGGCGGCAGGTCGAAGCGGTGCGGGACAAACATGTTCTCCGCCCGCCCCAGCGGCTCGCCGTCCAGCTCGAGGCCGGCGAAGGTGTCCAGTCCCTCGCAGACCAGTTGCCGCCGCACGCCTTCGCCGGAGGCGGGAAAGGCGGATTCGAGGGTGAAGCGCCTCTCGTACCGCCAGTCGCGGCGGGCGACCCACTGCACCTCCTCCTCGTTGCGGCCGAAGAAGGGGTCGGGGATCACCCCGGCGGCCATCAGGTCGAGGTGAACGCATCCGGGCACTTGCGCCGGGATGGAGATATCCCGCCCGCCTCCGTGCGCGGAGTGCGAAACAAGGGTCCAGTCGCCACCCAATGACAGGGCCGGGTGACTGTCATGCAGGAAACTTGTCAGGGTCATGTCGTTCGAGTTGTTGCGTCGGGCCGGCGATTGCGAATCCCAATGATTCAGCGGAGGAGAACCACCCTCCGTCTTTCCTCTTCACCGCCGGCGCGAAGGCGGAGAATATAGACTCCCGAGGCCGCCGGCGCACCACCGGAGGTGAAGCCGTTCCACGAGAGACGGTTTCCCCCGGCTTCCAGGGGACCCTCGTGCAGGCGAACCACCCTCCGGCCGAGAAGGTTGACCACGTCCACGGTGACAGGCTCCCCGGCATAGGATTCCGGCACCATCACCAGCAGGCGCAGCCCCGGGTTGGCGGGATTGGGATAAACGGCGCCGAAGGCGGGTTTTCCCGGCAGCGCTCCCCCGGCGTCCCCCCGCTCCGGTGCACCGCTGACATACCCCGCGGCGAAGGTGATCGGCGCCCCGGCGCCGTAGAGTTCCTGCCCCACCTGGCCGGACTGGCGGAACCCGTCCTTGAGGTCCTCCAGCGGGATGTAGAGACTCGGGTCGTTCACCCCCCACTGGCCGTCGGCGACGGCGTCCGGGGGGAGAAACGGCGGCAGGGCGGAGCGGACCGGCAGGCCCGCGTACTGCACGACGCCTTCGAGGAAGGTCTCGAGGGCCGGGTCCAGGGAGCCATCGGTCAGCTCGAGGTATTCGTTCAGGTAGCGCCACGCCTCGTGCTGCTCCTTCGCGGCGATGTAGCTGATGCGGGCCATCGCCGAGACCCCGCAGAAGGTAACGTACTCGGACGCGTACCCGTAGTCGCACTCCCACAGCCAGAGGGCGCGGACGAAGGAGGCCAGCGGGAGGTAGGAGAGTTCCAGGTATTCGGAGTTCCCCGTGCGTTCGAAGAGGCGGGCGCATCCCGCCGCCGCGGCCGCCGTGATGTGCGCCTCGTACAGCAGGTCCAAACCATGCCCGCGCAGCGCCTCGACCGCCTCGACCGCCTCATCCTGGAAGCGCGCCTCGCCGTACAGGTCGCGGCACATCATCATCAGCAGGGCGTACGCCCCGGCGACATCCGGCTCGCTGCCGCTGGTCGGCTGGTTGCCCTCGTAGTTGAAGAACACCGGGAACCGGTAGTCGGCGTTGTGCGCGAGGTCGATCACCGCGTCGATGGAGGCGTAGAGCAGGTCGCGGGCGTCCGTGTCGCCGAGCGCCGCCAGCCGGGCGAGGTCGAGATGGAGCTGCACCGTGTACCAACTGTCGCCCCGCCCGATGCCCGAGTTGGGAAAATCGTTGACGAAGGTCTGGTACTCGAGGTTGAAGAAACGGGTGAGGAGGGGGGTGAGCGAGGCGTCAAGCCCGTCCGCCTCGCTGTCCGTGTGGCTCTGCATGTACTGGCGCAGGGAGACGAGGACATCGAGCTGGCTGATCGCCTCCGCGCTGCCCGTCCGCGGATCCCCGACGTAGGCGCGGAGCATGGGCCTGCCGAGCACGGTCACCCAGTTGGCGGCGTTGTGACGGATGTCGAAGATCGCCTGCGCCCCGATGGAATCCCAGTCCGGGGGATCGAACTGCGGCTTGACGATGTACGGCCACACCGCGGCCATGCCCTCCAGGTAGCGCGCGGCCATCCCCGTCTCGCCGTCGGGGACTCCCGGGGTGAGAAGCAGGTAAGCCGATGTGAGGGTAATCTCCACGCCCGTCTCGAGCGGAACGTCACCCACGGGGATGTGATACCCGAAGCCCCCCGTGTGCCCGCCGACACTCTCCGCCGGGGGCACGCCGATGCGCTCGAAGTAGGGGTTGGCCGGGGTCAGGTCCTCGAAGTAGAACGCCGTGCCGCCGATGTGCCCTGTCTCCAGCAGGAACACCGCCGGGGCGGCGTAGGGGTACTGGTCCGCGTAGTAGGTCGTGCTGCCCGTTTCATACTCGCCGGTATCCCGGTCGTAGAAGCGCAGGGGGTAACCGACAGTGCTCACGGTGTAGGAGCTGCCGGGTTCGACCCGCACCTCCCAGTGGACCAGGCCGGGCCGGGAGATGGGAAACACCAGGACCCCGGTGACCGTCCCCCAGTCCGGCGTGGAGAGGAAGGTGACCCGGATCGCATCGTCCTCCTCCACCACCGCCAGGGAGGCGAGGCGGGAAGGGTCCGTCGGGGAGAGGTCGGAGCCGACGAGCAGCGGCGTGGCGAGCGCCGCTCCGCCACCGCCCGCGCCCTGGAGAATGACCAGGCCGTTCGTCGCGGCGGAGTCGTACTCCACCGTGTATCCCCCCGTCCGGACGACGAAGCCGCTGTCCGTCGCCTCCACCAGTTCGACCGCGCCGCTCTCCCCCGCGACCACCCCGGTCAACATCCTCGGATTCTCCCCGGAAACCCCGTCCGGATCATTGAAGGTGACGCGCAGGTCATACGCCTGGGCGGCCTGGAGACCGTGGATCTCGGAGGAGAAGTAGCCGATCCCGCGCGCCATCGGCCCCGCGCCGGTCCAGTCGCCGCCGGAGCCGGGGCGATAGTCCAGGTTCGCGCCGCCGTCCTCGTCCGCGTCGCCGGTGTAGGCGGCGAGCAGGGAGATGCCGTCCTCGATCCCGAAGGCCGCCGCCTCGCCGGTGGTCATCTCATCGGCCGCCGCCTCGCAGACCATCCCGTCCGCCCAGACCCGCCCCGCGGCGGCGGACCGTTTCCGCAGATTCCAGTCCACGTAGGCCGCACCAGCCGGGGCGATGAACTCCGCGGTCACGGTGTACCAGTCCTGCGTCGCCACCGACTGGTCGAACCACAGGTAATGGTCCGGGGAGAGGATCCCCTGCAGGTGCCCGTCGGCGCCGCGATCCGTGCCGAAACGGATGATCACCGCCCAGCGGTGGTCATCATCCTGTGGGGCGGTGTTCACGTTCTCCTGCCGCACGCGGGTGATGAAGCGGTAGCTCATCCCCGCCTCGACGGGGAACGCCTCGCTGAACCAGTGGGCCTCTCCCGCCGACCCGGAGCGCAGGCGCAGGGAGCGGCTGCCGTCCCACGCCTGCGCCGTGTCCCACAGGGCATAGTCGCCGACAGTGGGATCGCGGTAGAAGGCGTCCGGGGCACTTCCACTCCCCTCCTCGACGGAACCGTTGGGGAAAAGGTTCTGCGCCCGCGCGGAGCCCATGGCAAGCGTGACCACGAGCAGGAGCCGGAGTGCCCACCGGCCAAGGGAATACGGAAGAATCATCAAATCCCCACAAATAGTGCGGTTCAGCTGAATCGCGCGATATGCTTGTCGCTGTCCCGCCGGATGCATCATACGGGCGGGATGATGAGCGACGATGACGGGAGCGGCGGAGTGATCCGGCCGCTCCCGCCATCGAGCCGGCCTGCTCCTCCCCGGCCCGGACGAACCGGGCCCCACGGCCTAAACGGACCGGTCCACTAAAACAGGATCCCGAGCGAGTAGCGCATCACGTTCTCCAGCCGCCCGAAATCGGCGTAGGCGACATCGGCGATAAAGCCGACATTCCCGTTCAGGCGGTACTTCACCCCCACCCCGGCGGTGAGCCCCTGCTCGCTGTCCGCGAGGAACAGCGTTTTCCAGCCGGCACGCAGGAAAGCCCAGTCACGGTAAGAGAACTCCGCGCCGAGGTTGACATATTCATGGTTATCGTTCGGGTGCACGGCATCGGCGGCGAGGGTCAGGGCGCCGTACCTGTTGCGCACCACCTCGCCCGCCAGTCCGACCCGGAAGAGCAGCGGCAGCGGCCATTGTTCGGTCTCGAGGTTGGCCGGTATGCGCTCGTTGTTCCCCGGATTCGTGGGATCCGTGTCATAGTAGATTTTCGTATCCCGCCCGGTCATCTGCATGTCCGGCCCGAAGTTCGAGATGGACATCCCGAGGCGAACGTCGTGGAACGGCGTCCGGAAGAGCAGCCCGAGGTCCGCCGCCACGCTCGAGGCGCTCATGTGCCAGATCTTCTGGTAGATGTACTTGCCGTTCGCGCCGAAGGTGAGCCGGTCGGTCAGCCGTGTGGCGAAGCTGAGGCCGAAGGCGAGATCACTGGCGCGGAACAGCTCGCCGGTCCCCTCGGGATACTGCACCGTCCGCACCTTCATCTCGTCCATGGTCACGGTGGAGACGAAGGCGCCGAGACGCATGTCCGGCGTGACCGGGATGACGGTTGACACATGATCGAAGTTGACATCCGCGATCCAGCGGGTGTGGACGAAGCCGGCCTGGCCCTGGTTCACCTTCGCCAGCCCGGCGGGGTTCCAGTAGATGGCGCTGATGTCATCGGCGGTCGCGGTGAATGCGCCGCCCATCCCCAGCGCCCTGGCTCCGACCTCGATCTCGAGGAACGGGGCGGCGGTGGTCCCGACTTTCGACACGTTCTCGACGAAGGTCTGCCCGACTGCGACGGCGGAGGGCATGGCCGCGACGAGGACCGCGAGACAGATGCGTTTAACCCTCTGCATGGTACCCTCCTACTTGATGACGGCGAACTTTCCGATGTGTTCACCGATGCCGGGCGCGTCCACATGGTAGATGTAAACCCCGTAGGCGATATCCATCCCATCCTTCGAGACGAGGTTCCAGGATTCCGACCCGTCCTCCAACACCGTGTTGTGCTCCAGCGTCTTCACAAGGAAGCCGCTGAGGGTGTAGATGCGAATCGTACATCGCGCCGGAAGGTGGATGAAGTCGATCTTCCTCGGTCCGCGTCCGGTGGTGTAGCTGACCCGCGGCTCCCACTCCACGGCGGCGACATAGGGGTTCGGCACGACGGCGATGCGGTCCAAGTCCTGCTTGGCGAGGGTCTTGTCGTAGCCGGGGCCGCCCACGGTGAAGGCGTAGGAATCGTTCTCCCCGAAGGGAATCGGGACCTTCAGCCTCAACACCTCGCCGGGCGCGGGCAACCTTTCGACATGGTTGATGGTGTAGGTCGTGTCGAGGCCGACGATGGTCGTATCGATCGCCTCCGGCGGCGCGAAGAACTTGAACGCCCAGGTGAAGATCGGCGCGTCCAGGTCCACGATGGGCAGGATGGTGAAGTCGTAGAGGAGGGTATCGTCCGGCTCGCCGTCGCCGTCCTCATCAGCGAGGAAGTACTCGGGCCGGTAGCCGAAGGGCACCTGCTCGTCGAGGGTCGTGTTCCAGACCATGAAGTTGACCCGCATGGAATCGTAGGCCCCGCCGAACAGCCGCTGGGTGAGCACCGTGTCCTCGTCCACCCAGCGCACCTCGAAGTTGAAGGGGACCTTCAGCGAGATCCGGTCCAGCTCCGGCAGGATGCGGATATCGCTGGAATAGTTGGTGGTCATCGAACCGACCCAGTAGACGCTGTCGATGCCCAGGTCCTCCTGGGTCGCGTAATCGATGAGATCGGACTTCATGGTGATCGTCATCCCATCGATCAGCGGGGTTTCGACGAGGACATCCACCTGGTGCCAGAAGATGGTGGAATCGGGGTCGGGCTTGAAGAACCAGGCCCGCCGCTGGGTGCTCTGCCAGAACGTGGGGTCGCCGTCCTCGAACGGCCCCCAGTAGCCGAAGAGGAGTGAATCACCGCGGAAAATGGTATCCCCACCCGCCGAGTCGATCAGCACGAAGCTGCGGGCGAACGGGAGCAGGCCCTGGTAGGTTTCCGCCGGGAGGAAATTCAGCAGGTAGGTCCGGCCGTCCACCAGGCTGTCCGGGAAGAGGATATTGATATCGATGTCGCCGGTCGCTTCGCCTGCCGTGTGGCGCAGCCCGCCCTTCAGCTCCGGCCGGATGTATCCCGCCGCCGGGGCGTCCGGGGTGACCGCCGCGGTGTTGATGTCGAGCTGCACATTCCCGCCGACATCGCCGATGATCGTGCTGGTGCACTCCGAAGGCGGGATGCCGGTGATGTTGCCGTTCTCGTCCAGCCGCGGCACGAAGTAGTAGATCAGGCTGTCGCGGAGGGTGCCGTCCGGGTTGATCACCACCAGGGTGTCGACGATCGTCTCCCCCGAGATCTTGCCGTAATCGTAGGAGACGACGGCGTAGTAGTAGGTGAACCCGTTGGTCACCGTGGTGTCGATGAAGGTGTGCCGCAGTCCGGTGTCGGTACCCAGGTCGAAGTGCGCCCCGAAGACACTCACCGGGTGCGGACCCGTTCGGCCGTCGCGGAGGTCGTACTGCTCCAGCGGCTTGCGGAAGGTGATGTTGCCGTAGGCATCCGTGATCAGCCTGGTGTCGATGAAGCTGGGATCGGTGGAGCGGTAGACACGGTATCCCTCGAAGTCATACTCCTGCAGGAAGCGGTCGTAGGAATTCTCGGCGGTTTCATCCCAGTAGAGGACCACCCGGCCGTCCCCGGCCACCGCTTGCAGTGTCGGCTTGCGCGGCGGCTGGGCGAAGTTGTAGTTCGCGTTGTAGATCGCCTGCACCGTCTCCTTGTTGCGGGTGAGGTCATCGAGGTCGTTGCCGAAGAGCAGCGACATCGAGAACCGCTCCTGCAGCTGGGTCTCGAGGGGGAAGGTCCCGGAGAAGAACATCATCCCGAGGTTGACCCCGCTCTGTAACTGGTCATCCGTCGGGTCGACCAGCTCCTTCGACAGCTCCCAGTTCTCCTCTTCGTTGTGCAGGGCGTACTGGTGCAGGGGGAAGATGTGGAAGGCGGTGAGCCCGATCTGGTCGGATTCGTCCTTGTCGAGGGCGTCGAAGTCGGGTTCGCCGAAGGTGGGCATGCCGTCCCCCTCGCCGGCATCCGGCCCGAAGTAGCCATCGTCAACGGGGCCGATGCCGTCGCGCCCGAGGTCATCGTTCAGCGGCTCGTCCGGGTCCCGGACACCGTTGCCGTTCCGGTCGGTGAAGGCGTCCCAGTCGCCGTCCTCGTCGCCGGACCAGTGCCACTTGTCCTCGTCGTAGATGCCGACGGACCCGAAGACGTACTCCCCGGGCCCGCTGTCCCGGCGTTCATCGACGAGACCGTCCTCGTCGTTGTCGATCCCATCGACCGAGATGCCGGGGGATTCGAGGAAGGCGAAACCGGCGTAGCCCACCGGACGCCAGCCGTAATCGCCCATCCCGTCCAGGTCCCAGGCGTAGGCGATGTCGAGGCGTGTGTCGAACCGGCCGGCGTCATCCGCCGAGTTGTTCGTCCCCCCCAGCCCCCAGTCGATGAGCATTCCGAAGGACATGGAATCGTAGTCCGTCGTACCCAGGTTCTTGATGTCGTAGTGCCAGAAGATGCAATCCTCCGCCAGCACCTGGCTCCACTGGAAACCGCGCACCGCGACCTGCAGCGCCATCCCCCTGCGGAGAGTGTCGGTGCTGTCCGGGTAGAAAGCGAATTCCTTGTCGTCCGAGTCGTCCATCACGAAGTAGGTCTCCAGGTCGGCGTTCTTGACCCCCTTGCCGAAGTAGCCGTTCCAGAATCCCGCCCAGGAGGCATCCCGGTCCGGCCAATAGAAGGGCCAGGAGTCCGGGTTGTCGCTCATCGCCGGTTCGTCCTGGTTGGGGTTGGCGTAGCCGGGCAGCGGCTCCCAGCCCCAGGGGCGGCCTGTCTCCGGGTCGAAGTCGTTTCCCATGTCCTCGCGGTACATGGTTGACATCGGGTGGATCCGGTTCCCATCCTCGTCCAAGGCGGAGCCGATGACGATCAGCGCGACGCCGTCGACATAGGAGTGGTTGGTCCCCTTGGGCCAGACGCCTCCCGGCTGGTTCGGCCATTTGGCGATCATCCCGTAGTTGAAGAACTCGGTGACCACCAGGTTACCGTCCATGATGCCGCGCTTGCGGTAGATATAATTTCCGTAAGGTCCCGCGGCGAGGGCGGCTGCGGCCTGCAGCGCGAGCAGGAAACCCACGATCAGGAGAAACAGGTTTCTCGTTTTCATCCTCATGCCCCCCCTCAGAACCCGAAGCTCAGCGTGATCTTCACCTGCCGCGGCGCGTTGAACCACTCCGGCCGCGAGAAGTAATCATCCAGCGTGTTGTACCCGCGGACGCTCGCCAGCCGGGTCTGCTCAAGGGTGTAGGTGGCCCGGCCGGTATCCTTCCAGACGTCGTTCTCGTTCCGGATGTCGAACAGGTTGTAAACCCAGAGGGTCGCCGTCGCGCGGAGCCCGGCCCAGCGGAACGTCCGGTAGGCTTTCAGGTCCACGTTGTACTGCGTGGGCCTTCGCTCATCGTTCAGCTCGCCCGGCACGCCGAGAAACGGCGTGGAGGTGTAGGGCAGCCCGCTGCCCATCCGCCCGATGAGGCCCACGCTCCACTGGGAAGGTTCTCCGATGGTGATCGTCGCGTTGACCGTGTGCGTCTGGTCCCAGTCGAGGGGCCGGACCTTCTTCTCCGGCTCCTGGGGCGGATCGGACTGGTTGTAGATGTAGACCTGGTTGGGGTCGGAGGCGTTTCCCTCCGCCACCTGGAAGGTGTAATCGATGCCTATCCCGTAATAGTTTTCCAGCCGCTTGTCCAGCGCGACGGTGATACCCCGGACGTTGCCGTAATCGCGGTTGACATAGCGCGCGTACTGCTCCTGGGCGTAGGTCTTCTGGATCTCCGTGCCGAGCAGGTTCCGCACATCCTTGTAGAACCCGGTGGCGTTGACCGCGACGCCGGGCATCAGCTCCTGGGAAAGGCCGACCTCGTACATCACCGTCTGCTCGGGCTTGAGTTCGGCGTTCCCGATGATGCTCTGCTTCACCCCGCCGCGCACGGTGAACTCCGGGTTGTAGTAGAGGTACTGGAAGGGCGGGATCTGGAAGAAATGGCCGTAGGAGAAGTGGATCACCCCGCGGTCCGTGACCGGGAAGGCGATCCCGATGCGGGGGGAGAACTGGGTCACCGCCTTCGCCTCCCGGTACTTGGAATGCCAGCGGTTGTACCGCTGCGCCGGGTCGGCGCTGGTGGGATCGGCGACCGGCGAAACCGGGTCAAGGCCCTGGACGACGGTGTCCAGCTCGGCGTCATAGTAAGCGAAACGGTCGTTGGCCGGGTCGCGCAGGTCCTCGGGAACGACCCCGTCCGGGTGGAAATAGTCGAAACGGACGCCGAAGTTCACCACCATGAAATCATATTCCATCTTGTCCTGCAGGTAGGCGGCGATCTGGGTGGGCCGGTGGCCCGGTCCCTCGAACGGGAAACCGCCGAAGGGACTGGACGCCTCGCGATCCGGGTAGGCCTGGTGGTTCCAGGCCCCCAGCGGGTTGATCGTGATCCGGCCGAGATCGTCGTCCCACATGAGCTGGAATTCCTTCATCCGCAACAGGTACTGCCCGATGTCGAACCCGCCCTTGAGCTGGTGGCGCTTGTTCGCCTGGTGGGTGACGTCGAGCTTCAGCCCCGCCTTGCGGGTTTCGCGCTCATGGTGCCACATCCCCTGGCCGCCGGTGTAGAAGGCGAAGTTCTGGGCATCGGCGAGGCGGTCCTGGGTCACATAATCCGGGTCGAACGGGTCTTCGTGCACATAGTACTTCATCGTGCTTTTCGTGAAGCTGGCGCTCAGATTGTAGAAGGTGTTCCTGCCCAGCGTCTGGTTCACCGTCAGGATGTGATTCCGGCCGTCCCGGAACTTCCAGTACAACCCATCCGGATCGTACTTGAACCGGCGGGCGTCTTCGAAGGGGTCATCCAGCCGGTTCTCCAGGTCGCGGTACTTCATGTGATCGGCGAGGATCGAGTAGGACAGCTTCAGTGTCGGCGTGAAATGGTGGGTCAGCTTTGCCTGCATCGACCACTTCTGGAAGGGATCGAGGGGAACCACCTCCCCGTCGCCGCTCTGCTCGATGTACCAGTTCGCCGGGTTCTGCGAGCTGAAATCCGAGGAATCCTGCGGGGTGAAGATGCGCTGGCCGTAAACCCGGCCGTGGTCCTTCAGGATTCGTCCCGAGGTGAAGAACGTCGTCCGGCCGCCGCTGAAGGGGATGGGACCGGAGAAGCTCGCCTGGTAGTCCTGCAGGTCCATCGGGTTGAGGTCTTCGGCGTACGTTTCACGGTCCGGGGGCGGCTGATATTCACCGAGATCCAGCGACCGGCCGGAGACATAGTCGCCCAGCCCCACCGAGAGCTCGCCGTGGAACTTGTCGGCGTCACCCTCCTTGGTGACCACGTTGATGATGCCGCTCATCGCCTGGCCGTACTCGGCGTTGAACGTGCCGCTGATCACCTGGATCTCCTGGATGGCGGCGAGTTCCACCTGGTTCGAGGTGGTGCGCCCGAGGGGGTCGTTCTTGGTGTACGGGTCGGAGACGATGACGCCGTCGATCATGTAGGCGACCTCGTTACTCCGCCCGCCGCGGAAGTGCCCCTTGACCACCCCCGCCTGGAGCTGGACGGCATCGCCGAGGTTGTCCACCGGGGTCATCTGGAGCTGCTCGTCGGAGACCATCGACTCCGTGCTCGTCAGGTCCCTCTTGACGACCGGTTTCTTGGCGAGGATCACGATCGCCTCGGCGGCCTGCATCACCGTCGGGTTCAGCTTGAAATCGAGCGTGGTGGTGCGGTCGATATTGACGCCGACGTTCTCGAAAGTCGCGTTCTGGTACCCGATGACACTGGCGGTCACGGTGTACCGCCCGGGGGGAAGGTTGAAGATCATGTACTCGCCGTCGAGGTCGGTGGCCGAGCCGCGGTAGGTTCCCTCGAGGACCACGTTCGCTCCGACGAGAGGTTGACCCGTGTTCGCATCCACCACCTTCCCGACAAGTTTCCCCGTCGTACCCGCGCGCGCCGTACCCGCCGCCAGAACCACCATGAGCGCCGTCAGCAGAACACGCTTCATCTTTCGCCTTTTCATCGCCACCTCCCTGGCCAACCCCGCCGGGGACCTTTTCGCCCGGACCGTTCCGGCGTTCATCTCAAACACCCGGCGGGAGGGCCGAAGCCCTCCCGCCAGGGGCAAGAGAGAGGGGTGGTTACTTGAGGAAGATCATCTTGCGCACGGCTTCACCCTGCGGAGTGGTCAGGCGGTAGAAGTACACGCCGCTGGTGAGGTCGAGGCCGTTCTCCCCGGCCGTCGAGAAGCTCGCCGTGTGACGCCCGGCGGTCTGCACGCCGTCCACGAGGGTGGCGACATGCCGACCGAGCAGGTCGAAGACGTCGAGACTCACATGACCGGGAGCCGGAAGCGCATACCGGATCTCGGTGGTCGAGTTGAACGGGTTGGGGTAGTTCTGCGCGAGTTCGATCGTGTTGGGCAGAGCCACCATTTCCGAACCGTCGGACGGGCCTTCCGGCACGCTGACTTCACCGATCTCCGCTTCGCGGATGATGAAGTCGTCATACCAGACCTCGCCGACGAATTCCGGGTTAAACCGCGCACGCAGCGAAGCGCCGTTGGCGTCATCCGGTGCCAACGCGACGGCGCGGTACCAGACCCAGCCGTCCGACGTCGCGGTACGCTGGTCGAAGTGGATGAACTGGTCTCCGCCGGTCAGTGACCAGGAATTCTCGATGTCGCCCGTATGGAAGAAGAAGTTCAGGGCGGCGCGATCATCGAGACGGTCTCCGATGACAGCGGAGGTGTAGTAGGAGTCATCGACCGAAGAGGTGGTGATGACCTTCACCCAGACGCTGAACTCGTACCAGGCGCCCGGGGTGACCGGGACCGGCACCGAGTAGTAAACCATCTCATCGGTCTCGGTGTCCTCCTCGTTCATCACCACGACGTGGGTGCCGGAATGTGCATCGGTCCCGACATCCTCCACCTCGGCGTAGCCGACGAGGTCGCCCGAGGACCAGTGCATCCAGCCGTCCACCGTCTCCGCGCTCTGGCCGAAGAAGCCCGCCGTCCAGGGATCCGATCCGAGGGTGAAGTCATCGAACCACGCTTCACCGGTGGCGTTCTCCTCCATGATCGCTTCGACCTTGACTTCAGCGGGCACGGAGGTCAGCAGCACCTGGTCGGTGAGTTCCTGCCAGTCGGTGACACCCGGATCGGCGGCGAGGAAGATGGGACCGGCGATGTCGGCGCCGCCGGCATCCTTGAAGGTCCAGAGCAGGCCGGTACGTTCACCCTCCGTCGTGCTGCCGGTGGTGAGGTTCACCTTCACCCAGCCGCCGATGTCGTAGAGAACATCCTGCATGTTGTTCCAGTAGGTGGTCGCCTGGTTTCCGGTGATCCAGCTTGCGGCGGTGCCGGTGCCGGTCTTCGAGATCTTCAGCGAGTGCGTCCCGTCATGGGCCTCATCCGTCGCCCAGATCAGGTCGCCGCCCGTCTGGTTCTCCGACCAGAAGAACGGGGCTTCCGTCTCGAGGTCGTTGTTCGTCACCAGGTTGTCGCCGGGAATCAGCTTGTAGATGAAGAAGTCATCGTAGTAAGCCGTACCGGTCACATCCGGGTTGAAGCGTGCGCGCAGCGAGACGCCGGTCGCATCGCTCGGGGAGCGCGAGATGGCCCAATACATGCGCCAATCCACATCAGCCTCGCGCTGGTCGAAGTTGATGAACTGGTCCCCGCCGGTCAGCGACCAGGAGTGGGAGATGTCGCCGGTGTGGTAGAAGAAGTTGAGGCACGCGCGATCGTCGAGACGGTCGGTGGTCACGCCCGTGGGATAGTACCCGGCGTCCGTGTTCATGCCGTCCGTCTTGACGTACACACCGATCAGGTAATCCGTTTCCGGCTCCGCCGGCACGGGTGTGGCGTAGAAGACCATCTCGTCGGACTCGGTGTCGTTCTCCATCAGCTTGGCGGAATAGTCACCGCTGTACGCTTCGGCATCGGTGGTGTTCGCGTAGCCGATGAGATCGCCGGAGGTCCAGTTCATCCAGCCGCGCGGCGTTTCGGCGCTGTTGCCGAAGAAGCCCGCGGTCCATGGATCCGAGCCGAGGGAGAAGAAGTCGAAGTAGACTGTTCCCGTGGCGCCGGATTCCATGATCGCCTCGCAGTACACTTCCGCCGGCACGCTGGTCAGCAGCACCTGGTCGGACACCTCCTGCCACCCGCTCGCGCCCGCATCGGCGGCGAGGAAGATGGGGCCGGCGATATCGCTGCCGCCGTCATCCAGGAAGGTCCAGAGCAGGCCGACGCGCTCCCCCTCGGTGGCGGAAGCCGTCACGCCGTCGAGGTAGATGAAGCCGCCGATGTCGTAGAGGACATCCTGCATGCTGTTCCAGTAGGTGTCCGCCTGGTTGCCGGTGATCCAGCTCGCGGCGGCACCCGTGGAGGGTTTGTTGATCTTCAGCGAATACTCGCCGTCGTAAACCTGTGCGGTGGACCAGCTCATCGTTCCGCCCGTCTGGCCTACATACCAGAAGAACGGCATCCGGTCCTCGACGCCCGCATTACGGACCATGTTGTTGGTCTGGGCGAAGGTGACACAGGTCATGAGCCCCAGCAAGAGTACGACCACCAGGGCGCCGCGCCATCGTTTCATCGCAATACTCATCCTTTCCTCCTTGCTAACCTTTTACAAGTTTTGAGTGATGTGTGCGGTTCTTTCCCCCTTTCTTGCTTCGTTGCCCGCCGATCCCTTTGCGGCGAGCGCCCAAAAGGAATATCTGCTCCAAGGAGGCCCTTACTCCGCCTCCCGGTGAATGATCGTCCAACGATTCCCCTCCCGCCTCAACTCCACCACGCCACCGCCGGCGAGGGCGAACCGGGCCGTATCCCCGACCGCCCCCTCCACCCGGCGGGCCGAGACCAGCCCGGCCGGCACGGGAAGCCCGGCGACCGCCTCCATCGCCAATAATGCTTCGGTGGTGGATTCCGCGCCGCTGTTCCGGTTGACCTCCTGCGGGGCGTTGATCCCGTCGAAGCAGCGCCCGGTGGAGGGGTCGTACATCGCTGTCCCGGGCGGGTTGTTCCCCATGAACCAGCTCGCCGCCAGGCCCGCGGCAAGGGCGAAGGCGGTGTCGCCGGTCACCTCGAAGAGCGCTGCATTATTCTGCACCAGGCAGTTGTAGTCGTAGGCGATCTGGGAGTAGTTCCGCACCCGGGCGGTGTCGCCGCCCGTGAACTCGAAGTACACCGGTCCGCCCCGCGCGATCAGCTCGCGCTGCCAACCCTCCGCCTCCCGCCGCGCGGAGGCGACCCAGTCCTCGCGGCCGAGCAGGTTTCCGGCCCGGGCCAGCGCCTCGACCTGGAGCTGCCCCCAGGCGTGCCACAGGTTGCGCCACGAGGCGTGCACCTCGTAGGGGAAGCGGTCCGTCGGCCCCAGGACGCCCCGCTGTATCCAGTCCACATACCGTTCGATCAGTGAATCCACGGCGGAATCATCCAACGCCTCGCGCCAGGTGCAGAGGGCAAGGACGAGCACCGCCGCATTGTCGTAGCCCATCTCCGGGTCCGCCCCGGCGCCGGTGGGGTCGTGACGCCGCATCCGCTTGATCGTTCTCCGTCCGGCGGCGATGACATCGGTCTGCAACTCGGGTTCGATGAAGTGGAGGGTCGCCGCCCCCTCGGCGATCGCCCGGAACCCTCTCGCCGTCCACCAGCCGAAGGATTTCCGGCTGTTCTCGTGATCGCGGTTGATCGTGCCGCCCGGGCGGATGAAGTTGTAGAACTCGCCGTCCTCCGCCTGCATTTTCAGGAGGAAGCGCAGCATCTCGCCGGCCGGTTCGAGGAGGGCGATATCCCCCGTGCGCCGGTAGCGGCGCATGTAGAGCCGGACGGCCCGGGCGGCGTCGTCCACGCAGGCGATCCCCTCGTCCTCATCGCCGACCCACCGGTAGTCCGGCGCCTCGGAGTAGATGTGCACGATCCGCACCGGCGTCCCCTCGACTTCCAGGCGCTCCTGCAGGTGCTCGAGATGGGCGAGGTTGACGGCGTCCCCGGCGCGGGGCGGCTGCGGATGCGGCCTCGCGCACCCGGCGGCGAGAAGCACCGCCGCCGCGACCGCCATCAGCAGGCCGATACCGGCCGTCCTCTTCGCCGCCCGCGCGCTCATCCCTTCAACCCCGACGTGGCCATACTCTCGATGAAATACCGCTGGAGGAAGAGGTAGACGATCACCACCGGCAGCGTCAGCATCACCGCGGCCGCCAGCTTCACCCCGATCAGGTTCTCCGCCTGGCCGCTGACCGCGAAGAGGGCGACCATCTGGGGCATGGTCATCAGGTTGGTCTTGCGGACGATGATGATCGGCCACAACACTTCGTTCCAGATCCCCATGAAGTGCACGATGCCCACCGTGATCAGGCCCGGCTTCGAGAGCGGCCAGAAGATGCGGAACAGGATCCCCAGCTCCCCCAGCCCGTCGATCCGCGCCGCGTCGACCAGGTCCTGCGGGACCTGGAGGAAAAACTGGCGGAAGAGGAGGATCGCGAAGGGGCTCATGGTGAACGGCACGATCAGGCCGGTGTAGGAATCCGTCCAGCCGAGGCGGACCATGAGCACGTAGAGCGGGATGAGGGTGATCTGGAAGGGGATCATCATCGTGAAGAGGATCACCATGAACAGGGTCTTCCGCCCGGTGAAGCGCAGCCGGGCGAGGGCGTAGCCGGTCATCGAGGAGAACACGAGGACCGCGGCGGTGGAGACGAGGGAGACGAGGAGGCTGTTCAGCAGCGCGCGGAAGATGGGAATCTTGCTGATCATCACCTTGTAGCTGTGCAGGGTGAAGGTCGATCCGGTGAGACCGAAGCGCATCACCTCCGCTTCCGGGCGCACCGTGGCCGCGAGCATCCACGCGAAGGGATAGAGGAAAATCACCGCCGCGAGGGTGAGGATCAGGAAGAACAGGATGCGTCCGGCCAGGTGTACTTTCATGCTACGCCTCCCGCTCGACGAACTTCCGCTGGACGAGTACGACCGCCATGATGATGAAGGCGATGGCGAACCCGATGGTCGCCGCGTAGCCCATGCGGAAGAAGTTGAACGCCTGACGGTAGACATAGAGCACCCCGGAGAGGGTGGAGTTCAGCGGCCCCCCTCCGGTGAGCACATAGGGTTCGATGAACAGGCCGAAGCCGTTGATCGTCGAGAGGATGACCACCATCACCATCGCCGGGTTGATCGCGGGGATGGTGATGTGGAAGAACATCTGCGTACGGTTTGCGCCGTCGATCTCCGCCGCCTCGTACAACTGTTTCGGCACGCTCTGCAGCCCGGCGAGGAAGATGATCACGTACAGCCCGACGTTCTTCCAGGTCGCCATCAGGGCGATGGAGGGCATCGCCCAGGCGGGGCTGGTGACCCACGGGATCGCCGGCAGGCCGGCGAAGTGCAGGAGCTGATTGAGAAGTCCGAGATCGGTGCTGTAGATCTGCTTCCAGAGGACGGTGACCGCGACGCCGGAGACCACCACCGGGAGGAAAAACGCGGCGCGGTAGAACCCCCTCGCCGGAAGCTTCTGGTTCAGCACCTCCGCAAGAACGAGGGCAACCGCGATCTGCAGCGGGACATGGATCACGAGGAAGACGACGGTGTTCTTCATCGCCTTCCAGAACAGCGCATCGCCGGCCATCTCCCGGAAATTGGCCAGCCCGACCCACTCCATCGGGCCGACGATGGACCAGTGGTGGAAGACGAGGACGAAAGAGAAGATCAGCGGGTAGGCGACGAAGAGAAGGAAGAAGATCGCGTAGGGGGAGATCATCTCGTACGCGGCGCGGTCGCGGTGCATCCTGCGCGGGGCTCCCCTCCTCGCCGTCATCTCAAGCCCCCCTCATCTTGAGAATGTAGCGGCTGCGTTCGGCCGCCTGGCGCACCGCTTCCTCCGGCGTGGTCACGCCGTTGACGGCGCAGCCGTCGAACCCGTTGCTGATCGCGTCGAAGACCTCCTGCAGGGCCGGACTCTGGTCGAATCCGCGGGTGTGGGGCACAAGGCGCGCGAACACCCGCATGTTCGGATGGGCCGCGAAATAGTCGGCGAAGAGGGTGTCGCTGAGCAACCCGTCACGGAGGGGGAGCTGATCGGCGATTTCGAGCAGCTTGCGGTCGGATTCGCGGGAGATCAGGAAGCGGACGAAGGCCCATGCCGCACCCGGATAACGGCAGTTCGAGAAGATTCCGATGCTCTTCGGATCGCCGAAGGTGAAGGGCTCGCCCTCGTAGTCGTCCGGCACCGGGATCGGTCCGAAGGCGTACCGGAAGCCCTCCGGTTTCAGCCGTTCGGTGTGGGCGATGTTCCAGGGTCCGGTGACATGGGCCGCGAAATAGCCCATCAGGAACATATCGCCCGCGAGGAGTGATCTCGGGTACCACCCCTCCCGGAAGCCGGTGGCGAAGAACCCCATCACGTCAACGGCGATTTGGTTGTCGAAATCCACCCGCCCGTCGACGAGCAGGGTACGCCCCTCGCTGGCCGCGATGTAGAAGGTGTAGAAGTCGAACAGGCGGCGGCGCCATTCGGACTCGATCTGGATATCGGCCATCCACTGGTCGATGCGGCCGTCCCCGTTCCGATCCCGTGTAACCTTCGCCGCCGCCTGGTTCCATTCGCTCCAGGTACGCGGCAGGCTGTCGACCCCGGTCTCCTCCAGAATGCCGGTGTTGTACTGCACCATGATCGGATTCCCCTTCCAGGGAACCTGGTACAGCTTGCCGTCCTCCGCGATGAAGGACTCCAGCATACCGGGGGGAAGGCGCTCGGCGATCAGCTCGCGGCCGCCGGGGAACTGGTCCACGGGAATCATCGAGCCGGCGCGCGCGAGGAGCGGAACGATCACCGGGGGGACGCTGGAGCAGACGTCCGGGGTGGTCTCCCCCGCGGCGGCGATGATCAGCACCTCCTCGCCGCTGCGGCCCTCGGGAAGGGGCTGCATCGTCACCTGGGTGTCGGGGTGCGCCTCGTTCCACTCCGCGGTGAGACGCTTGGCCAGCTCGAGCTCGTAGGGATTCGTCGCGGCCCAGTAGGTCAGGCGGACGGTCCCATCGCCCGCGCCCCCACGGCTGCATCCGGTCCCGAACAGCAGGATCAGCAGCGCGATGGCGGCGATGCCCGGTGTAACCCGGACCCACTTCCCGGAAGCTCGATTCCGGCCTTCGTCCATGCCTCGGGGAACCTCCCCGTTACCCTGTCCCAACGCTCTATACGCTCAAACTCCAGCCTGTTTCAGATAATCGATCAGTTGGTCCATCCGCACCGAGATCCGGCCGATGACCGTGTCCGCCGCGCCGTAGTAGATGTCGAGGATCCTTCCACGCACCGCGAGCCCCTCGGGGAAGACCACGTTGTTCACATCCCCCACCTTCTCCCACTCCATCTCGGGCTCGAACAGGGGCAACGGGGTTCTTCCGATGACACGCTGCGGGTCCTCGAGGTCCAGCAGCGCCGCCCCGGCGCGGTAGGTCTTCACGGGTTCCTTCGTCGCCCCGTGATAGATCATCAACCACCCATCCGGGGTTTCAATGGGAACCGGCCCCATCCCGATGTGGCTATCCTCCCAGCGAGCCCGCCGCTGGAAAAGGAGGTGGCGGTCCAGGTGGCGGACGTGATCCTCCCAGAAGCTGAGGTCGCCGAGCTGTTCGAGGGAATCGAGGAAGGCGATCTGCATATCGGGGCGCAGACGGTGAAGAAAGACGATCTTTCCCCCGACCCGTCGCGGCAGGATGGAAGCGTCCTTTTCCCAGAGCAGGCCCTCAGGATCCTCGCGGCTCCACCATTGGCGGTGAGCCTCCAGCCGGGCGTTCCCCGCGATCATTTTCAGGGCCTCTTCCCGGCTGAACAACGGTCCGATGAGCCTCCTCTCGGAAAAGCCGGTCGGGTGCTCCGCGGTGCAGTACCCGAGGCAGGCGTCCCGGCCGTTGAACACCGTGCAGAACATGTGCAACCTGCCCTCGAAGGATACAACCCGGGGATCCTCCACCCCGTACTTCTCGAACTCCTGCTCCGGCGCGATCAGCGGCTCCTCCCGCCGCTCGCGGATGACGACATCCTCGTTCACATAGTCCGCGCGCAGGTAACCGATGGAGGAGATCATCTCCGGATCCACGGCGCGGTAATACAGGTGAAGGGTGCCGTTTTCCTGATGGATGGCGGGGTTGAGCACGGCCCGTTTTTCGAACCGATGTTTCGTTGGACTCAGCAGCAGACGTCGACCAAAGGGCAGCGGCGCTTCCATCATTTCCCCCTTGCCGGCAAAGTACGGTTGACTCCTGCTGTCGAAGCGCGCACCAGCAGTTCCACCGCGACACGGATTTCGAAGGACCGTTCGCGGCCGTTGTGCAAACGGTCGACGAGGGTCTGCACCGCGAGGGCACCCAGATCCTCCTTGTTCACCCGCACCGTGGTCAGCGGTGGATCATGCAGCCGGCCCTCGGTGACATCATCGAAACCAACCACGGAGAGTCGGTCCGGCACCTTCACCCCGGCACGTTTCGCGGCGCGGATCACGCCGATGGCCATCGCATCGTTGGAACAGACCAGGGCGGTCGGCCGGCCCCGCCCTTGGCAAAGATTCTCAAACGCCCGTTCCCCGGTCTCCACCGACATCTCCGTCTCCTCGATGCGCATGCAGTCAGGATCCGGAACCAGGCCGGCGAGATGCATCCCCTGGTGGTACCCCGCGATACGCTCCTTCACACTCGGATGATCGCTCTCCGCGGCGATAAACCCGATGTCCCGGTGCCCGAGCTCGACGAGGTGCTTGACCGCGAGTGCGGTTCCGGCGCTGTTGTCCATCAGCACCCGCGGACAGGGGAACTCCGGGTCTCCATAGTCGACGAGGACGACGGGAACCCGCACCTCCTTCAAGTCCCGCAACAGGTTCGGCGGGACACGGCCCGCGACGATGACACCGTCCACGTTCTTCTCGTGGAGGAAACGGGGCAGATCGTGCGGACCCCGGTATCTCCGCTCCACGGTGGTCAGGAGAACGTAGAGATCGTGGGTGCGGGCCTCGAATTCCGCGCCGAGAAACACACGGGTGTAAAAGGGTTCCGTACGGGAGAAGAACTGCTCGGAGAGGAGAAAACCGATGTTGCCGGAAGTGCCGCTGGCGAGGTCGCGGGCGCTCCGGCGGGGGGTAAAGTTCAGCACCTGGATCGCACGCCGGATCCTCGCTCGGGTGCGGGGGTGGACAGGCCCCTTGTCATTGAGTACCGCCGAAACCGTCGAAGGGGCAACCCTGGCCATCTTGGCCACGTCACGAATCGTCGGTCGCGGAGCCATGTGACCTCGAAGCGGTTCGAGCTCATCTAATACTTATGAGCGACTGTCACAAGTATCTATCGGCAAACGCCCTGTTAATCCAGATGATACAAAAAACGCCGACTCGACCGGTCTCTCTCGAACCGGTTCGATAATGCAGGATAGACCACCGACCCCCCATTTGTCAAATCCCCCGTACCCATTCCCCGTATATTCCTCCTGCCTGTCTCCGAGAGCCAAGAGCCGCTTCCCCCGCGCGGGCGTTCACATTTTCCCCGTGCCTCTCCCCTGTTCTCAACGACGGCGGGGGCGGTCCCGCGGGGAAACGCCGCGCAGCGGTGCCGCGGAGGAGGAAAACGGGGGGAGCAGAATCCGGCGGAGGTCTCGTGAGGAAACCATCACCATCGCGGAGCATCGGAACGAACCCCCCCGGCCTCGGGATCATCGGCTTCGGCGGTTTCGGGCCGTTTCTCCTCAAGGCCTTCTCGACCCTCGAACGCGCGGAGGTGCGCTGCGTCGCCGACATCGACCCGGGGCGCCGGCCCGACCCGCCGGTTCGATTCACCACCTCGTGGAATGAACTCGTCCGCGACCCGGAGGTCGACATCGTCTCCGTGGCCACTCCGCCCTCGACCCACGCCGAAATCGCCGTCGCGGCGATGGAAGCGGGCAAGGCGGTGCTGATCGACAAGCCGCTGGCGACCACTCTCGAGGATGCCGGGCGGGTCATCGCGGCGCGCGACCGCACCGGCAGCCCCGCCGCGGTCAACTTCATGCTCCGCTTCGACCCGCTGGTCGAGATCCTCGAGGACTGGGGCAGGCGCGGGGTGTTCGGCCGGCTGCGCCGGGCGGACGTGGAGAATGTGGCACAGGACGACTCCCTCCCCCCGGACCACTGGTTCTGGAAACGGGAGGTGTCCGGGGGGATTCTCGTCGAGCACGCGGTGCATTTCCTCGACCTGGTGGACCATGTCGCCGCCCGCCGCCCGGTGGAGGTGCACGGCGCGCACCGGATGCGGAACGACTCGCAGGAAGACCAGGTTCTCGTGACCGCGCTCTACGAAGGGGGCCTGATCGCCACGCATTACCACGAGTTCAGCCGCCCGCTGCCCCTGGAGACGACCTCAATCCGCCTCGTCTTCGACCTGGCGCAGGTGGATCTCGAGGGCTGGATCCCCCTCAAGGGGCGCATCCGCGCCCTTCTCAGCGAGGAACGGGAGCCCGAGCTCCGGCGGCTTCCGGGTCTGAAGGTTCACCACCGTTCACTCCTCTCCCGGAAGGGCGGGCCGGTTCGGCTGACCTCCGCCGGGGTGCCGTTCGAGGCGCATGAGATGGTGGAAGCGACCTTCGCCCTCCCCGGCGCGAAAAGCGAGGTGTACCAGTCCTGCCTCCGGGCGATGATGGACGACCTCGCCCGGGCGAGGCTGGAGAGCGGCCACCGGGTGCGTGTGCCCCTCGAGGACGGCCTCGCAGCGCTGGAGACCGCGCTGACGGCTTCACGCGACGCGTGGGGGGAAGTCCAGCCGCCGGGTTGACCGGCCGCCACGCTGCGCTCCCCACCGCACCACGCGGGGCGCCACGACGAAAGCGCCGCCGCGCCACCCCCCCTCCGCTTCAGGGAATCACTCCCGCGCGCGCTGCAATTCGGGTCACGGGCGGGTGGCCCGGGACTCATGCCCCCAAAAGCTCTGCGAAGGGGGTGTCCCGGGTTTCATCATGCGTGAAACGCAACGCTTGACTGTGTCATCCTGAACGTCAGTGAAGAATCTCGATACGAAGTGCATCATATCCAGCGGAAGTATATCATTTCGAGACTCTTCCCTCGTCCCGAAGAATCGGGACGGCTCAGAGCGACATATTTTGCGCTTAACAAGCATGATGTAGCCCTGGGTCGTTGACCCCGGGGAGCCCCATCCCCGGCTCAACGAACTGATCAACCGTTTCCGGGACCGTTACCGCCGCACCCTTGAACAGTTTCTCGCGTTCCGCGAGGATTACCTCGCCATCCCGGTGCACCCGGTTCCGGGGACGCAGGAGCCCTCCTGGGGAAGTCCCCGGGTGCCGCCGCTGGACGGCCTCGCCATTTTCGGCTTCACCTCGCTGCTTCGTCCCCGGCAGTATTTCGAGGTCGGCTCCGGCGTTTCGACCGCTTCGTTCGCCGGGCCATCGAAGCGCACAGCCCGAAGACCCGTTTGATCTCGCTGGACCCGGAGCCGCGGCGCGAGATCGACCGGCTCTGCGACGAAGTGATCCGCGAACGGCTGGAAACGGTTGACCTGGACCTGTTCGACCATCTCGAGGCGGGCGACATCCTCTTCATCGACGGCTCCCACCGCTGCTTCATGAACTCGGACGTCACCGTGGCGTTTCTCGATATCCTCCCGCGCCTCGCCCCGGGGGTGATCGTCCACTTTCATGACATCTTCCTGCCCTATGACTACCCGGCGGCGTGGGGGAGCGCTACTACTCCGAACAGTACCTCCTCGCCTGTTTCCTGCTGGCCGAGACGAAACTCTTCCGCATCCTCTTTCCGAACTGGTTCATCGGCAGGGACGCGGAACTGACAGCGGTCCTCGACCCGCTCTTCACACGCCCGGAGATGCAGGGGGTGGAGCCCCGGGGCGGCTCCTTCTGGCTGGAGATCAACTGACCCCCGGCGGAATCGCCCCGTATCGACAACAAGGGCCCCCGCGGGGGCCCTTGTCAATGGCAGGTCCGGGGGATGCGCCGCTTCGAAATGGGAGCGGCGCCGTTTGCGGCTTCCCGCGGAAGGGAACCGGTCCATCGCGGGAAATGGAGATTCCCCGCCGAGCCGCGCTACTTGAGAAAGACGAGCTTGCACACCTCCGACCGGCTTCCGCCGGCCGAGGCGCGAAGGAAACAGGCGCCCACCGGGCTTTCGGGCCGCCAGGTGAGGCGCCACCTTCCCGCCTGCAACACTCCCTGGTGGAGGAGCGCCTCGCGCTGTCCGAGCAGGTTGAACACATCCAGCCGCACCGTCCCCGATCGCAGGAGGGTAAGAAGGACTCTTCGCGGCTGAGGAGAAAACCGGCGTCACCAACCCGTGAAAAGTGCCCCGGCCGGCCCGGCGGCCTTGCGACCGGAGCTTGTGATCACGAAACTCTCTGTAGACCGTTCTCCCGGATCGGTCCGCCGGACACCGTTTCACCAGGGAGCCACCATGCCGCGTATTGGAGACGGGATTTCACCCACCGGCAGGCGTGTCCGGCGCACGATGGCGCCCGGCGCGGCGCTCCTGCTGCTCGCCTTCGCCGCGGGGTGTGTCGCCGTGCGCGAGGTGGAGCTGAAGCCGCCCCCCGGCAACGTGCCTCCGGGCATGGCGGACTTGTGGATCGCCGTCCCGGGCAGCGGCCTCCGCGACCCGGCGGCGCTCGCCCTCGAGGTCGAGGGAGTCGGCCGGTGCTACCTGCGGGCGGGCGCGCTGAACCGCCTGTTCCTCCCTCCCGGCCCTCGATCGCTGCGGCTTCCGGGTCTGAGGCAGGAAGGGGACAATGCGCGCATCCGGCACGTCTTCGAGGAGGGGAGAACGCTGCGCCTGATTCTCCTCTCGCGGCCGGGGCCGGACAGCACGCGCGCCGCTCCGGGCGTGGCGCTTCGCGGCCGGCGTATCTACCGCCTGACACCGATCACTCGCGACGGCCTCGCGGATCTGCAATCGAATTCTCCCCTGCCCTGGGTGACCCTTTCGACAAAGTGACCTGGATCACAGGGGAAACGTATTGCAGGTCTCACCTTCCCGACGAAATAATTTTGCCTATTTGGGGTTTCTCATTGACTAGGTTCTACCATGCGATGAATGTGGGGTGCAATGCATCCCCAGAAACCTGAACTGTGTGAGGGAGGAGAGGTAATGATGAAACGATGGCTGGCGGTGGGATTGCTCCCCGTACTCGCCGCGGCGATGGTCACGGGGTGTAACCTCTTCGGGTTTACCGCGCCTGAATCCGCCGCCGACTTTGTCGTCAACGGGATGGACAAGCTCCGGGACGGCGACTATGCGGGGGCGATCGAGGAATTCGACAAGGCGATCGACGAGGACCCGGGCAATGCGAGGGCTCGCTGGGGCCGGGCGAAGGCGTACCTGCGCTCCTCGGGTTTCACCACGATCGGATTGCTCGCGGAGGTATCCTCCTTCGAGAGCGGCAACCTGCCGTTCATGGACCACGACAACCCCGCGTACCGCGACTCGCTGAACCTGTTGTACGGCAACATGTTCCACGTGCTCCTTGATTTACGGGCCATCTACAACGGTACGGCGTCGAACCGCGAGTTCAACCGGCGCACCATGGGTCTCGACTACACCGCCGCCCTCGCCGTCCAGTCGCTGCTCGTCCTTCGCGACACCAACGGCGACCACGCCATCGACGGCAACGACATCTATCTCGGCGCTCTCTTCGACTTGCAGACCGGGGAACTCTCGCTGGAGAACCTCGATGACTGGATGAATAACATGACCGAGGAGGATCGGCAGGCACTCGTGGATCTCGCCACAACCCTGCTCTCCCAGGGGGCCGAGGTGCTCCTCGGTGTGGTCAACCAGATCCTCGAGGACCAGGGCGAGACGGGGTTCGACCTGAGCAACCTGCAGGATTTCATCGGGGAGCAGGATATTTCGAATCCCGATAACTGGTCCGGCCTGATCGGCGGCCTGAACGGTCTGCCGGGTCTGCCGGGCGGCGGTGGAGGCGGCCTGTTGACCACCACCGGACCCAGGGATCAACGGTAAACGAGGAGGAACCAAGACATGAAAACGATTCGCCTGTTGATTGTCGCGGTGACCGTCCTCGCCATGACCGTCACCGCCTTCGCCCGGGAGCAGTACGTTCCCACGGGCGCCGCACTGCACTTGAATGTCGCCCAGATGGGAATGGGCGGCCTGACCACCACCATCGCCACCAACGCCCACACACCGTTTTACAACCCGGCGATGCTCAACCGCCAGAAGTTCGCGCTCGAGATCAACATCCCCTTCGGCTTCAAGAGCGAATTGCTCGACCTGGCGAACTTCATCAGCGACCACCAGGATGATTTTACGCGCTTCGACTCGCTCTCCGGACCGGAGCAGGAAGCGTTCCTCAAGGACAGCGAAAGCCTCGATGACAAGTGGTTCGGCCTGCAGGTGGCGCCCTACTTCGGGCTCGCCTTCAAGCACTTCGGCATCGGCGCCTACCAGACGATCAACGCCCAGACCAAGCTGGACCAGGGGGTGTTCTCCCCCGCGGTCGGGCTGCGGGCCTATGGCGACTTCGTCTTCGGGGTCGGGTACGGCTGGTCGATGAGCATCCTGGGGCAGGACTGGGATGTGGGCGCCACGTTCCGCAGCATCCAACGCCGGAGCGTCGCTCCGAAGAGGATCAGCGCCGCCGATGCCGGGGCCATCGAAGATCTTGTCGCCACGATGCAGGAGGAGCTGGAGGAGTCGAAGAGCGGCTTCGGAATCGACTTCGGCGCGGTCCGCACCCTCGAACTGGGTGAGCCGGGCAGCGGCCAGGGGCTGGATATCGCGGTCGTCCTGCAGGATGCCATCGGCTCCCTGGACGGTTATATGAAGCCGAACCTGAAGTTCGGCGCGATGTACCACATGCCCTTCGCCGGCGGCGCGCTGCTCAAGCGCTGGGATTTCGGCGCCGAGTACAATGACTTCCTGAACCGTGAAGGAGTCAGCATCTTCCAGAAGATCAACCTCGGGACCGAGATGAACATGCTCGCGGGGTTGATCAAGCTCCGCGGCGGGTTCCACCAGGGATACCCGACCTATGGCCTCGGTGTCAGCCTTCTCTTCCTGAAGATCGACGTGGCGAAGTACACCACCGAGCTGGGCACCAAGCCCGGCCAGCAGCCCGATGACCTGCTGCTGTTCAGCCTGACGTTGGGATGGTAAAACACGGCGGGTGAGTTTCCGCTGCCATAACCGATACCAACCGGCCGGGCGGCGCACGTGCGCCGCCCGGCTTGTTCGTGCTCCTGCCGGCCACCCATCGAACGGCTCCCGTGGCGGGAAGAGACTACAATCCCAGCTCGCGGACAAGCCGCTCCGCCGCCTCGAAGCCGGAGAGGGTGGCGCCTTCCACGCGGTAACCCTTGAAGGCGTCTCCGGCCAGGAGACCCGGTGGGTCGGCGGCGATCTCGGCGTAGGTACGGGGATAGGGCTCCACCGGCTTGCCGAGCCGCCAGCGGTGGACGGTCGCCCCCTTCACCCCGGCGAGCAGCAGCTTCGCGGCAGAGTCGAGCAACCTCTGCCCCACCGACCGGTCGTCCTCGTCCCAGTGCTCGCGGCTGAACCCGGGCATCGCCTGGATGGTAATCGCGGTCACCGCGGGCGAGATGCCCTTGCGCTGGTTGTCCGCGATCCAGTCGATGGTGTCGCCGCCCACGCGGACCGCTCCCCATTCGGTCAGCGCGCTCGGGCCGTCGAGAACCGCGAGGACCGCGATGCACGGGGTATACTCCACCCGTTGGAGCTCTTCGCGGGCATCGCCGGAGAGCGCCAGTTCGCTCTCCGCGAGCAGGGCGAGGGAGGCCGGCGCCGGGGGGGTCAGGAGAAGGGCGTCCGCCTCGAGCTTCTCCCCCTCGGCGAGGTGCAGCGACCACCCCTTCCCGCCCGCCTCGAGGCCCAGGACCTCGCAGCCCGTGCGGACCGTCAGTCCACCGGCGAGATGTTCGGTGATCGACCTCATGCCCCGCACGCCGCAATACCGCGGGTGGCCGTCCGGGTGGGTGCCGCCGCCGCGAATCAGGTGGGAGTGAAACCAGTCACGCACGAGGCCCTCCCCGATCCACTCATCCACGAACTCGCCGAAGCGCGGGTCCCGCACGGTGAAGAACTGGGCGCCGTCATCGAAAACTCCCCCGCCGAAATGGACGGTGGACATTCTTCCCCCCACCCGGGATGTTTTTTCGAGGACCACGACCTCCGCGCCGGCCCGGCGCAGGCGGCGCGCCGCCGTCAGGCCCGCAATCCCGGCCCCGACGACGGCGACTTTCGGTGGATTCGCACTGGCAGTCATCGTCTCCTCACCCACTGGGAAGCCCCTGCGAAGGGCGGTTTCGAGTTTTACCCAACCTACGAACAGCTTCGCTGTCCCGCCATACGATCCGGGAAATGGTCCACCCCTCCGCGAGAAAGTTCACGGGCAAGCCCGCCGCGGTACGG
>CAYOKT010000009.1:11797-20365 GCA_964404605.1 uncultured bacterium | reverse complement strand
GACGAGGAAACCCTGTCAACGGAGCTGACAGGGCCACCCGGCGTTCTTGAATAAGTCCTTGTGAAGCAAGGAGATGAAACCCGGGAGCCGCCTTCGCCTGCGGCTTCGGTGTGCCAGGCTGCATTCCGCCATGGCGGACAGGTGCAGGGCCACCCTCCAGGCCCGCATCACTTCACCGGCCCGCCCTCCCCAGCCGGACATCACCGCCGCCTGATTTGCCGGTGGTCCTCAGGCCCCGATCAACCTGCGGACCATCGCGAGGAACTCACCCTGATCGATGGGTTTGGTGAGGTACCCCTCGGGCGGGGGGACCTGGCGGCGGGTCGAGATGAACTTCTCATAGTCCCTGGAGATGCCGGTGACGATCAGGATGGGAACGCGCTTCAGATTCTCATCCTCTTTCATCGTCCGGTAGAACCGGGTGCCGGACATGTTGGGCATGGTGACATCGAGGGTCACCAGGTCCGGAACCGCCTCACGCACCCGGGCAAGCCCCTCCTCGCCGTCCATTGCGACGACGACATCATAGCCGTTGTCCTCGAGCAGGCTCTGGAAATAGGTGACCGTGTCCTGCTCATCATCCACGATCAGCACGGTCTTCTTTTCCGCACTCATGGTCCGCCCTCCCCCCACTTCACCCAAAGCTCAACTGATTCCATGAACCGTACCGGGCGCCGACAGGCCGGCATCGGGCCTCTCTCCCGTACCTGCGGCCGGGGCGGAAACGGCTCCACCCGACCGTTTGCGCGGCAGCATCACTGTGAAATGCGTACCGACACCCGCCTCCGATTCCAACTCGATCCCCCCGCCATGCGCCCGCGTGATTTTGTCCGCGATGAACAGCCCCAACCCCGTCCCTTCCGCCCCCTTCGAGGAGAAGAAAAGCGAGAACGCCTTCTCGCGGGTCTCGCGCTCCATGCCGATACCATTATCCTCAATCTCGAAATAGACGGCCTCTTCATCGCCCCGGACCCGGAGGCTCACGCGGTGGGATTTCTTCTTCGCATCCACCCGGCAGGCATCGATCGAGTTTTCCGCCAGGTTCACCAGGAGCGAGCGGACCGCGCTCTCGTCGGCCTCGAATTCTCCGGCGTCCGCGCTGATCTCCTTTTCGAGGATGATGCCGCTGTCGTAGGCGTTGTCCTTGACAAGGGCGAAGACATCCTCCATCGACTGCGCCGCCGAGATCCGGTCGTAGCTGGGCTCCCGGTCTCTTGCGTAATAGAGGATGTCCAGCACCATGCTCCGGATCCGCTTGACATTTCGCAGGACGATCTTCCACCCCTTCTCCACCCGGTCCGGGTTGTTGTTTTCCAACCCCTTGCTGACCAGGTAGATGCCGCCGTCGAGACCGTTCAAGACCCCCTTGATGCCGTGCGAAACGGAGCTGATCAGCAGGCCGAGGTTCGTGAGCTGGGACTGGAGCTCACGGATCTGGGTGATGTCGGTGCTCATTTCGATGATCTGCCGGATCTTCCCGTCCGCGCCGCGCAGGGGCATCGTATGCACCAGCACGTGCATCCGGTTGCCGTCCGCGTCGGTGACCACCTCCTCGTGATAGTGCACCTTTCCATCCTCGGCGGTCTGCCGCGCGATGCAGGGGGTGCACTCCTCCGTGCGGTGCTTGTAGGCTTCGTAACACTTCTTCCCGTAGGAGGAACCGAACGCCTCCACCCACAAACGGTTCGCATTGACGATATTCAGATCGAGGTCCTGGATGGAGATGTAACAGGGGACCTCCTCGAACAGGATTCTGTACCGCGCCTGGCTCTCCCGGTACCTGTCCTGCAGGGCTTTCACATCGGTGATATCCGTGGACATCTCGAGCACGGCCTCGATCTCACCGTCCTCGCCGCGGATCGGGGAGGTGTAGACGATCACCTGGATCTCGCTGCCGTCCAGGCTGCGGACGACCTCTTCGGAGGAGCGGCCGACCCCGTCCCGAAATGTCTTTTCGACCGGGCAGACCTCGCACTTCTCGGGGCGGTGCTTGTACACCTGGAAGCAGTAACGGCCCTCGAAATCCCCGAAATCCTCGCGGAACTTGCGATTGGCCGCGAGGATGCGGAGGTCCTTCCCCTGAACGGTCACATATCCCGGGATCTGGTCGAAGAACTGCTCATATGGCAACGCCTGTCCATCCATCGTGCCGTCCAGGTTTTCACCCCCTGCCGCACTCTACTCCCGTTCGAGGCGGCCGGACCGATCAGTCTCCCACCTCGAAGATCTTGCGCACATTGCGCAACAGTGTCTCTTCGTTCACGGGCTTGTCAAGATAGCCTTCCGGCGGCGGGACGGGCCGGTCGTAGATCAGGCTTCGCAGTTCCGGGCGGCCGGTGATGATGCAGACGGGGATCTCCGCCGTCACCTCGTGGGTACGCAACGCCGCGAAGACCTTTCCACCGTCCATGCCGGGCATCGACAGGTCCAGCGTGATCAGGTCCGGTTTCTCGGCGACCGCAAGTTCGAGGGCGGTTTCACCGTCCGCCGCCTCGAGGATCGTCGCGCCGTTGTCCTCCAGCACGGACCCGTAGAAGACGCGCAGGTCGGGCTCGTCATCCACCACCAGGATCTTCCGCCCCGCGAGGGGAGCCTCGAGGACGACCTCCGGCGGCACGACCTCTTCGACGACGGGTTTCTCGGGCATCACCAGGGCGTTCGCCACCAGGTTGACAAGCTGGGTGACCTCCATGTCAAGCTTGTAATGCTTGATCAGGTCGTTGAGGCCGTCCACGCAGTTGTGGCAACTCGTCACGACCACGTTCGCCCCCGTGGCGCGAAGCTGATCCGCCTTGATCTTGGCGGATTTCAAGCGGTTGGGCGCGTATTCGGACATCGACATCGCCCCGCCGCCGCCGGTGCAGCAGTAGTTTTCCGCGCGGTTGGGAACCATCTCACGAAAATCCCCCACGACCAGCTGCAACAACTCCCGCGGCTCCTCGGTCATCCCGCAGGAACGGGCGAAATTGCAGGAATCGTGATAGGTGTAGACCTTGTCGTTCTTCGATTTATCGACCTGGATCCGCCCGGTTTTAACATAGTCGAGCATCGTGACCACCGAGGATTCCATGGCGAAACTTACATCCTTGCCCGCCCAGTTCTGCCCCTCGCAGCGGGTTGAGCGGTAGCCGTGCCCGCATTCGGAGATGACGAGCTTCCTCCCCCCGAGCTCTTCCATCTTGTCGTAGACACGCTGCGCCACCGAGGCGCCCAACTCGTCGTCCCCGCTGAAGAGCCCGAAGTTGGTCATGTCCCACCCCTCGGACGGCATCGTCCAGTCCTCGCCGGCCACCTCGAAGATCTTGGCGGCGTCGGAAATCGTGCGGGGGTCGTACTTCACTTCACGGGGGTTGATCGTGTAGACGACATTCGCCCCCTTCTTGTCGATGGGGATCCGCGCTTCGGGTCCGAGTTCCTCCTGGATCTCCTCTTCCATCCATTCGATGGTGTCGAGATAGTCTTCCTTCAACACCCCCATCTGGTTGCCGATTTCCCACTGGTCCTTGCTGACATGGGCCACGCCCTCCGGCATGATCCCCACGGACACGAGCAGTCCGCGCACGGTCCGGTTGAAGGTGGCGAAATCGACCCCCATCGGGCAGTTGATGGAGCAGCGGCGGCAATTGGTGCACTTGCCGAAGACGATGTCCTTGAGTTCTTCGAGTTCCTCGTCCGTCCAGACGCTTTTCGCGCCGACCCACCAGGGGAAAACACGCCCCGTCCAGTCGTAGTGGCGCTTGAATATCTTTCGCAGACGGTCGGCTTTCCAGGCCGGGGCGAAGGTGACATCCCCCGGGTTCGCCAGGACGTAATGGCAGGATTCGGTGCACATGCCGCAGTGAACACAGGCGGCGAGGGAGCCGACAACCTGCCGGTTCAGCTTCTTCCCCAGCCGTTCGATGACCTTTTCCGCGTTGTGCGATCGTACCAGCGTCGCCATGTTCCCTATCTCCGTTCTGAAACCGGAATCCGCCCCTTTTTCACCCGGCGGGCGGTACACCCCTCTTTCTGTCCACCGGACACGCTCAGCTCTTCCTCTCCAGCGGATAGACCCCCCTGTGGCCCATGCTTCGCCCGAAGTAGTACCGTGTAAACGGATAATAGAGGTAGTGGGAGATCTTGCTGAACGGCACGTACACCAGGAAAAACGCGGTCATGGAAAAGAACAGCAGCATGGCGGTGTTGCCGTCGATCCCGAAGAGTGCCGCGCTGTCCAGCGGGTACTTCGCGGCGAGGGTCCCGAAGAAGAACCAGACGGTCAGGACCCAGAGGCTGAAGTGGTCGTCCGGGCTGCTGATCGCCCGGATGTACTTCGACCCCACCCTGCGGATGATCCGCGCCACCCCGACCAGGAACGCCGCCCCGATCAGGACCTGAAACACGTTTCCCCCGACGGGATCGGTGTGGAGCGAAGGGGCGAAGGGCAGGGTGAAGGTCTGGGTGATCGCCGCCGCGACACCCAGGTGGAAGATCACGAAGCTGATGTACATCAGCGGCTTCCTCCGGGTCGATTCCATCGCCCAGGGCATGGCGATGTTCATCAGGCTGTAAACGTATCCTTTCTTCGCGTTCGTGCGCCCGGGCGTCCCTGTCGCCGCCTGCCGCTCCACTCCGGCCTTGAAGCTGAGGATCCATCGCAGCCGGAGTGTGTATGCCACCGCCATGAAAATCAGGGAATAGTGGGCCGCGAGCACCGATAGGTGCAACGCGTGATGTTCGCTCATGGTCTGACCCATCGTTTGTCAACTGGTGGAAAGAAACGCTTCCTCAAACGGCTTGTACTGCCGCTTGTCGAGGAGGACGATGTCGATCTCCTGCAGCTCCGTTCCCTGCTCGATGTACTCCCGGATCGTCTTCAGCATGATGCGCGCGCTGTCCGGCGCCGGGAGGCCGTAATACCCCGCTCCCATGGCCGGCAGTGCGATCCGCCGGATCCCTTTCGCCTCGGCGGTCTTCAGGGCGTTGACGATCACCTTTTCCAGCTTCTCCTCGAACCCGGGCTCCTGGAATTTCGGCCCGTTGGCGTGCACGATGTACTTCGCCTTCAGTTGCCCGGCGCCGGTGAGAACCGACTGGAGCGGCGCCAGGGTTCCGATCCGCTCGAGTTCCTTGCGGATCTCGATCCCGCCCCGGCCGGCGATGGCGCCGCCGAAACCGGAATCGAGCTTCAGATCCTCGCGGGCATAAAAGAGAAACGCCTCCACCTCCATGTCCGTGATGTCACCGACTTCAATCCGAACCGTGACTTCATTCCACTGCTTTGTCCGGGCCATGGCCATCTCTCCCCATGTCCTGCCTGTCCAAATCTAATGGTTGTTCCGTCTTTCTCCTAATATACAGCCTGCTTGTGATGAAAGGTACATGAGGTGGGAGAGACATAGAACACCTCTGCCGCCCATGCCTCCGTCACCCCGGCGGCTACGCCCGCGTCACTTCACCAGGACCGCCCGCCGGAAATGACTGCCGTCCGGGGTGTCGAGGCGCAGGAGGTAGATCCCGCTGGCGAAGTCGCCCAGGTTCAGGGTGATCTCGTGCCGCCCCGCTCCGCGGACGCCGTCCACCGCGCGAAGAACCTCCCGCCCGAGCAGGTTGTACACCGCGAGGGTCACCCGGGCCGGGCGCGGCAGGGTGAAGGCCACCCGCGTCTCCGGGTTGAAGGGATTCGGGTAGGGTGCGCCCAGGCTGAACACGGCGGGCAGAACCTGCGCGGCCGGGTGCTCGGGCGCGGAGACCTCGACTCCCATGTCGACGAGGAGCGGGTGGAGCGCTTCGTCCGCCCTGACGCTGGTCGAGATGCCGCTGACCGCCTCGAGCCCGAAACCGAAGTAGACCACCTTCCCCCCGCCGTCGATGGGATGGTACACCGCCGCGACACCCCCCACCGGGACGTAGGCATACAACGGGCGCGCCTCCTCCGTGGGAACCATCGCGCTTGGCGCGGTCTGGTTCCACGCTCCCTGCTCGCCGACGAGGGCGACCAGCATCCCCTCGCTCAGCGGTTCCCCCTCGACCCCCTGCGCCGCCGGGGCATCCACCGAGTCGATACTGGAGGCGACGCCGAGGAAGTCGCTGAACACGGCGTCCGCGGCGAGTTGCGGCCCGATATGCTGGCCGCTGAGAATCAGGTTGCCCCCGGCGGCGACATAGTCCATCATCGCCTGGCGCTCCTCCGCGCTCAACGGGTCGCGCTCATCACCGGTGTACCAGATCGTGACCAGGTTCGCCAGCGGGTCGAGCCCCCTGTCGAGGGCGATATCCGAGGTGAGGCTGTTCGCGGCGGTTTCGTTGCCGTCCACCATCGCGACGTAATACTCCTGGTACGCCTCATCGCCGCTGTCATCCACCACCATGATCTGCGGATCGCCGAGGACGATGCGGGTCGTATACTCCTCGGTGTATTCCCCCTCGTTCGCGATGAGGGCGATGCGAAGCGTCAGGTAGCGGGTGGGGACATCCGCGATCGCGGTAAACTGCAACGGGACATCGGGACTCGCGCTCTCGCCCGCCGCGATATCGCCGAGTTGCGCCTCGGAAACATCCCACTGGACCCAACCGCTGTCCGCGGAGGCGACCAGGGTCACACCCCGCACGGGCGGGGGGAAGAGGAACACGTCGTTCGTCAACTCGATGTCAATGGTCCCCCGCTCCCCGTCATGGAACTCACCGTCACCATCCTCGTCGATCACCTCGAAGCGGGTCAGGGCGAGATCCGGCTCATCGCCCGGGCCGATGCCGTGATCCCCGAAAGCGTTGTAGATCTCGATCCAGTGCGGGGTACCGTCCTCGATGTTCCCGTTGTCATCGTCCGCCGCGAGAACCTCGAGGAAATAGCCGTAGAACGTGTTCGCCAGGCCGTACCGGGCGTAATGAAGCAGGGAGTCGGTGTAAGTCGCCCCGAGGGCGGTGCGGGTGTCCCACATCGCCCCGCCGATGATCAAGCCGTCGGTGTGCACCTCGTCGACCCAATTCTCCGGGAACCTGCGGTTGTTGTCCAGGTTCCGCATCGGCGACATGCCGCCGTTGAGGTAGATCCCCCGCGCCAACCCGGGGTTGTCGTGAATCGTGCAGGCGAAGTAGTCCGACCAGGCCTCGTTCATCGCGCCGGACTCGCCTTCGTAGGGCAGGCGGCCCGGGGGGTAGATGTTCCCCGTTATGCCGTGGGTGTATTCGTGGTAGATGACATCGGAGAAGAGGGCGAGGTTGTAGAAGTAATTCCCCCCCTCGCCGAAGTACATCCCGTAGCCGTTCCAGAAGGCGTTGTCCATGTTGTCATTCACCGCCGCGACGGTGGGAACGGGGTAATCGAGCGCCGAGAAACCGGGGTCCAGCTCCTTGTACCAGTCGTGGATGAAGTTCGTGTGATAGTATAAGTTCATCTCGTCCAGGCGCCCGTTCTCCGGGTACTGCCACTGCGGGTCGAACACGCTCGGGGCGCTGACGGAATCGGCGAAGGAGGCGTCCGGTCCATCCTCGTACTGCGCATCGGCGTAGAGGCCGGAGAGGGTCATGGTGAAACTCTGCATCGTCATCGCGGGCTGTTCGGTGAAGGCGTAGGAACCATCATTGCCGGTGATGGTCTGGGACCCGGCGAGTTCGACGAGTTGGTGGGGGAAGGGCTGCATCTCGACCGGATCCTGGATGCCGTAGGGCACGATCGGTCCGCTGACCGCGCCGGTCACGTTGTCGTTCTGCACGTCGTTGTAGAAACCGAGCAGCGTGCCGCCTTGTGCATCCACCAGCCCGAAGGGCCGCTCATCCGGGGCCGGCCCGGCCAGGCGGACCTGCCAGGCGGGCAGAATGGCGCTCTTCGTGCGCACCCACACCTGGCGGCTGTCGAGGACCGAGTACGATTTCAGGCCGCAGTCGTCGGCCAGTTCCGCCGCCGCCGCAGCGGCATCGAGGGCGCCCGTCCACCACGGACGCTCCCGGACGATATCGGCGCCCCACAGCGCCACGCGGCCGTTCGCCCCGACGCGCAGGAGGATGTTCGTCCCCAACACGGGCCTGCCGTCCACCAGTTGCCGCGCCGTGAGATAGGTCTTCCCCAGCACCCGCCCGGCGTGGAGAATCTCGAGCTCCCCGGCGGAGAGACCGAACAGGTCCCGTTCACGGTCCACCAGGGCCTTGAGCGCCTCGGGGGAGGGCGAAGGGCCAAGGTTGACCTCGCCGAGACCCCCGGAGACGGAGACCGGGGCCCCGGTCCACTCGTTGAACAGGCCGTTCAGCCGCGCCGTCCGGCCGCCGGGAAGAGTGACCTTTTTCGCCGAAAGATGCTGCGGAACCCTCGGCCAGAAAGCACCCGGGAAGGAGTCGGTGTTCGCGTAGGCGTTCCCGAGAAGAAAAACCGCCGCAAGGGCGAGAAGGGGGATCCGGCTCTTCATCACTGCGTCCTCGTAGGTTCACTCGTCAACCGTAAGGTTTCAAAATAGGCCCACTCGACACGCCGCGCAAACCGATCGGCGCGAAGAGGGTGAGATCCATCCGGCCCGGCGCAAGCGCCGCGGTTTGCCCCGCCCGGGGAGGAAACGCTACCTTTCGCCGCGTTGCCCGCCCACGTGGACCGTTTCA
>CAYOKT010000009.1:0-11697 GCA_964404605.1 uncultured bacterium | reverse complement strand
CCCGGGGAGGAAACGCTACCTTTCGCCGCGTTGCCCGCCCACGTGGACCGTTTCATCTGAATCGTGTAATTCCGCTTGACGCGAAGCGGTCAGGTTCAAGGCGTGGATGCGGGTGAAGCGATTCACCGGGAGGCCGGATGAACCACGAGAAGTTGAGCTGGCGCCAGCGCCTGGTGCTGGGTCGATCCGTTCGGCGCGGCCGCCGCGAACTCGCTCGCGGCGGTTCACACGCCGGCGGGCTGCTCCTCGTGCTCCCCTCCCGCGCCGACCGACCGGAGGAAATCGCTCCCCCGCTGGAGAAGTGGCTGCGCGACCCCCCCTTCCAGCCGGTCACCCTTCTCCTCCCCGCCGCTTCCCTGCCGCTGGTGGACAAGTTGAGCCGCCGGGTCGAAACACTTCCCTATGACGAAGCGGAGCTCACCCGCTCGGGAACCCCGGACAAGGCGCTCCGCCGGAAGGCCCTCGGGCTGTGCCCCGCCCTCGGCGTGCTGCTCTCGCCGGCCTTGGATCCGGTCGCCGACTCCCTGTTCGCGCTCGCGCCCGCGGAGCAGAGGGCGGCGATCTGGCACCCCCTGCGCGCGGGGCATGTCTCGCTGCTCGTCCGCCTGCGCGAGGAGAACTCCACCGACACGCTGCACGCCGTCGAAGTGCTCCTGACCTACCTGGAGGCGCTGTACCGGCAGGGAAAGCGGGGATGAACCGGGACCGGCTCCTCCCGGAGGACTCGCCCGAAGCGCGCGCCGTAAACCTGCGGGGATTCGCCTGTCTCCTCGTGGTGTACGTCGTCTGGGGCAGCACCTACCTCGCGATCCGCATCGCCGTCCGCGAGGGGAGCGGCTACCCGCCCTTCATCCTCGGAGCGACTCGCACCCTCGCGGCCGGGCTGCTGCTCGTCGCCTGGGGGGTATTCCGGCACCGGCGGATCCTTCCCTCGCCGGGGGAGTGGCGCACGCTGGTCCTCTCCGGGCTGCTGCTCTGGGTCGGCGGGAACGGCCTGGTCAACTGGGCGGAGCAGCACGCGGACTCGGGGCTGGCGGCCCTGCTGGTGGGAACGATGCCGATCTGGGTGGCCCTGTTCGAGGCGGCGCTGGACCGGCGGCGCCCCTCGCTGCGGCTGATCGGCGCGCTGCTGGTCGGGTTCGCCGGGCTGGCCGTGCTCACCTGGCCGCAGTTCACGGGCGGGAAGAGTTCCGGTGTCCTGGCGATCCTCGCGCTGCTCGCCGCGCCGGTCAGTTGGGGCGCCGGCTCCGTGCTGATGGCCCGCCGGCCGGTTCGGCTCTCCCCGGGGGTCAGTTCGGGGCTGCAACAGCTCATCGGCGCGGCGGGCTTCTTCCTCATTTCCTTTCTCGTGCGCGAACCCTCGATGCACCCCACCCGGGAGGCGTGGCTCGCCTGGGGATACCTCGTCGTCGCGGGGTCGATCATCGCCTTCACCTCGTTCCTGATGACCCTGCGGCTCCTGCCGACGACGCTGGTGATGACCTACGCCTATGTCAACCCGGTGATCGCGGTGTTCCTCGGGTGGCTGGTCCTCTCCGAGGCGATCACGCTGTACACGGCGGGCGGGACGCTCCTGATCCTGCTCGGTGTGGCGGGAGTGTTCGAGGAAAAGCGAAGGTGGACTTGACCGGACGGCGGAAGCGCCGCTGAAGGGGCAAGAAACGGCCCCGCACCGGCACGGCGCCGGGGTTCATCGAGAGGTGGACATCCGCCGGAGGATGGGTACCGCCGCGCGCCTCAGCGCCAGGGGTCCCCTCTCCCGGGCCGGGGCGGAGGCCCGCCGCCCCGCCGGATCTTCTCGATCGCCTGCTTCACCACCTGCGGGAAGCGGCGCTCGAACACCATCAGGGCCGCCTTTTGACGGGGGCTCAGCAGGTCGGAAACCCCCTCGAAAAACTCGTCGCGCCGGGTGAGCATCCGCCGCTCCGCCTGGCGGGTCTGCTGCATCAGGCGGATCAGTTCGCCATCCTCCCGCCCGCCTTTCACCGCCGCCTCGAGTTCGCGAAAGGCGCGGTTGAGCTGCTCGCGAGCCGCGCGCTGCTCTGTCTCGTACGCCCGGTAACGCGGGAAGAAACGGGTCGCCTGCTCTTCGTCGAGCTGGAGCGCCTCGGTGAGCTTGTAGATCTTGATCATCTCCACGCGCCGTTCGATCCGCTCCCGCCCCGGGGGCGGCGGCGCCGGGGGCGCCTGCGCCCGCACCTGCGGAACCGCACCCGCCAGGAGCAGCAGCACCGCCACAACCGGGATTCGAACCATCCGCCTCGCCATCCTGTCACCCTTCCTGTCGTCGACCGGCACCGTCACCGCGCTCAGAGGATTTCGGCCTGTTTCACCAACTCCAGCACCTTTTCACGCTCCTGGTCGCTGAACCCTCCCAGGACGTGTTCGAGATCCTCACCGCTCTCCGCACCCTGTTCTATCATGCTGTACAGCCGGGCGCTCTCCTCGTCCAGCACCGCGAGGGTGAGGTCGTCCGGCGAGAGATCCAGCTCGCCCAGCTCTTCCTGCACCCGGGCACCCTCCAGCCAGGGGGTCAGATCGATCCACTCCTGCGACTCCGGCGCCGCCCGGCGGGTATCGATCCACTCCCCGCCGCGGAGAACGATGAGGGTCATCAGCACCGCCCCGAGGGCGGAGAGCACCGCCTGCCGCGAGGAGCGCGCCCGCCTCCGCCGGGCGGCCAGCGTCCGGATCCGCCCGGTGAACGCCTCATCCTCTCCGGGAGAGAAGCGGACGCCGCGGTAGGCTTCCAGCTCCCGCGGCCTGTTCTCTTCCCCTGTTCCCATCAGCCGGTCTCCTCCAGCAGACTGCGCAGGTTCTTCAGCCCCTGGTGCACATTCGCCTTCGCCCCGCCGACCGTGATTCCCATCGCCTTCGCCACCTCCGCGTAGGGCAACTCCTTGATCACCCGGAGGACCACCGCCGCCCGCTGCCGCGGGCTCAAGGCTGCCAGCGCCCGGTGCGCCCTCGCAACCTCCTCGCGCCGCTCAAGAGCCCCTTCCCCCGAAGGGACCGCCAGCTCCGGAAATTCGGGGAAGGATTCGTCCCTCTCGCCGCGTCTCATCCGCCACCGCTTGAGCCGCCGGGTCAGCGAGATCGACTGGTTGATCGCGATCCGGTAGAGCCAGGTGCGGGGGTGGGCATCGCCGCGGAACCGGTCCAGGTGCTCATAGGCGCGGAGGAACACTTCCTGGGTCAGGTCCTCCGCCTCGCCGCGGCTCCCGCTGACCCGGACGCAGAGATCGAACACCTCACCGCGGTAGAGCCGGACGAGCTCCTCGAAGGCCGATTCCGGGTCACGCCGCAACCGTTCGCGGAACGCGAGGATTTCCCCGCCGCCGGCGTTCCCGGCCTCCTCGGCCAAACCCGTCCCCTCCTGTTCCCGGTGAACCCGGTGCCCGCCCCGCTTCATTCAATGGACGCCCGAAGGGGACGGAAGTTTGCCAGACGTGCCTCCAGCGGACCGGTCCACGAATGCGTTACAGTTCGAGAGCCAGCCCCAGCCGGTGAACCTGGCCCAGGGCCCCCTGGGAATGGAACGCGTAGTCGACGCGGTACCGCCCGGTGGTGAGCCCCACCCCCGCCGAGAGCCCGGCGAGGCTGTCATCATCCCCCCCGACACGGAAATCCGAAGCGCGCGAGGTGTAGCCCGCGCGCAGCTTGAGCAGGGGTGAGACGGTGAACTCACCGGCGAAGGTGGCGAAGAGGTCCTCGCCCTTCTCAACCTGCGCTGTCCCCGAGAGCTGGAGCGGCAGGTGGGCGAGGGTCTTGGCGAACCCCGCATGCACTGCGGTGGGCAGCTCCTCGCTCACACCGGCGTAGGTGCTGGCCTGGGCGCCCAGGTTGGAGACACCGGCCGCGACCACCCACTGCTGGAAACCCGTGTCCCACAGGGCTCCGAAATCCAGGGCGAGGGCGGTGGAGGTGAAGGTGTCGATGGTGCTCCGCAGGGCTTTCCCGGCGGCCCCGACCTGCACCCCATGCCCGACACCACGCCCCCAACCGAGGGTGAACAGCAGGTCATCCGCGGAGAAGCTGCCCTCCACCGGTCCGCCGGGGGTCGTGATCCGGTCGAACTCCCCGTAGCTGAACCAGGTGAGCGAGACGGCGCCGTACCCCTTCAGCACCGGCTGCCCGACGGCGAGGAAACCGGCGGAGAGATCCAGGGGGTGGTCGGAATAGGAGATGTCCACCCGCCGCCCGGTGAGCCCCGCGAAGCCCGCCGGGGTGAGAACGGCGCCGCCGAGGTCGGCGTAGGACATCGCCGCCGGCCGGCCGCCGAGCGCGCCCCCCCGCGGCGTCGGGTCCATGCGAAGCAGGTCGAACGCCCCCCCCGCGCGTACACCTCCCGGCAGCGCGAGAACCAGCATCACGATGAAAGAGAGAATCGCCCCCTCAGCGCCAGGTGTCGTCTTCCTCATCCCAGTCTCCGGTGTAGATGTCGGTGTGCCAGTCGGGTTGCGAGGTCTCCTCCTCGGGCCGGGAACGCAGGTATCGCCTGCGTTTGTACAGGGTCACCCCGCCCGAAAAAACCACCAGGAGCGCCGCGCTTGTCCACAACAGGGTATCGAAATCGAGCCAACGGACGAACTTCCACCACTTGTACTCTTTCCTCAGGGATTGGTGCCACGCGGCTTCCACGGAGAAGAAATCCCGGCCGGTGATCTCCCGGAACATGGCGTCCGGGTCCTCCCCCGCCCGGTAGCCCCGCACCAGCCGGGCGATGGCCGGCCAGCCCCATTGCTCGACGATGAACTGGACGGCGTTGATCGACTGGAGGTACGCCACCCGCGCCTGCTCCGGCCCGAGCTGGAGCACATCGTCGATCTCGGCGAGGGTGTAGGTCTTCCCGAGCACCACGGCCCGCCCGAGGGGCCCGCGGTGCTTGTACATGGTCTCGCCGCTGAGGTACATCGCCAGCCCCTCGGAGAGCCAGCGGGGAAGGTGCGATGCGCCGTCCAGCTCGGTGAGCAGGTGCACGCCCTCGTGCAGCGCGGTCACGGCGAACCGGCCCTTTTCGCCGTACATCCGGGGCGCCTGCAGCACCACGACCCGCTGGGCGGGGTAGACGACTCCCCCGGTCCACTCCGGCAGGCCGCGGGTGAGGTAGTGGAAACGCCCCTTGTTCGGCGCGATGAACACCCGCACCCCGGACGGGACACTCACCCCGAGCTTGGCGGCCATCTCCGGGAGCGACCTGCGGTAGAGGTCCGCGAGCCCCTCGGCGGCCTTCTGGTCCTGCGGCTCGTAGTAGATGACGGAACGGCCGCCCTCGAGCGCCCGCCAGTCTCCCGGCGGCAGGGTCCGCGACCCGTTCGACGCGGCTGATAAGGCAGGAGGGAGAAACAGGACGAGGAGGAGGCAGGCGCGGAGGATGATCTCCGGTCGCACCATACGCCGCGCCTTCCACCCTCTTCCCACCGCCCGTCTCATCAGGTGACCTCCACGGGGTCCACGTCGACCATCAGGGAGACGCGGCTCGAGAACACCAGCCCCGCCATCGTGGATCGCAGGGCTTCGCGGAGGCGAGCGCCCGAGGGATCGACACTCCTCGGGGTCCGCACCGCGATCCGCCGCCGCCAGCGCCGCTTCACTCGTTTCACCTGCGCCTCCGCCGGACCATCCACCACGAGCGGCGGCCCGAGGCGGCGCAGCCGCGCGGCGAACGCCTCCGCCCCCGCCGCGGCCTCCTCCTCGTCCGCCGAGGCGAATGTAACCAGCGCCATCCTGGCGAAGGGCGGGTAGAGGTTCTCGCGCCGCACAGCCGCCTCCCGGGCGAGGAAACCCTCCACGTCCGGCCCGGCCAGCGCCGTGAACACCGGGTTCTCCGGGTCCAGGCTCTGCACGACGATCTCGCCGGGCTTCTCGCCTCTCCCCGCCCGGCCGGCCGCCTGCACGAGCAGGCGGAACGTCCGCTCGGCGGCGCGGAAATCGGGGAGGAACAGCGATGGGTCGGCGTTGATCACCCCGACGAGGGTCACATGGGCGAAATCATGCCCCTTGGCGACCATCTGCGTGCCGAGCAGCGCCCCGGCTTCGCCGGAGGCGAAGCGGCGGAGGATCAACTCGTGCGCCTCGCCGCCCCGTGTCGTGTCCCGGTCCATGCGCACCGGGTGGAGGTCGGGGAAGCGGCGGGCGATCTCCTCCTCGATGCGCTGCGTCCCGGCGCCCAGCGCGGCGAGTTCGATGGAGCCGCAGGCCGGGCAACGGTCCGGCACCCGCCGGCTGTACCCGCAGAGGTGGCAACGGAGGCGCGGCTCGCGCCCCTGCCGGTGCAGGGTGAGCGAGAGGGAGCAGTGGGGGCAGGAAACCCGCTCGCCGCATTCCCGGCAGACGAGCACCGGGGCGTACCCCCGGCGGGTGATCATCAGCACGATTCCCTCGCCCCGCCCGGCCCGCTCTTCGATCTTTTTCGCCAGCACCTCACCGATGTAGGGCGCATCCGGCCCCTCCCGCCGCCGGTCGACCACGGTGACCACCGGCCAGCCGGCCCCGAAACGGTGGACGAGGCGCAGCCGCGTCGCGCGCCCCTCCTCCGCCAGGCGCACACTCTCGAGGCTCGGGGTGGCGGAGACGAGGAGCACCGCCGCGCCGGTCATACGGCCACGCACCAGGGCGACGTCGCGGGCGTTGTAACGGGGGGCCGACTCCTGCTGCTTGTAGGACTCCTCGTGTTCCTCGTCCACGACGATCAAGCCGAGGGAGTCCAGCGGGGCGAAGACCGCGCTGCGCGGGCCGACGGCGACCCTCGTCCGCCCTGCGAGCACTTCGCGCCAGGCGGAAAGCCGCTGCGCCTCGGTGAGGGAGCTGTGCAGCACGGCGACCTCGCCGCCCACCGCGGCGCGGATACGGGCCAGCGCCTGCGGGGTGAGCGCGATCTCGGGCACCAGGATCAGCGCCCCCCGCCCGCGCCGGGAGGCCTCGCGCACCGCCTCGAGGTACACACGGGTCTTCCCGCCGCCCGGGGGCCCGGTGAGCAGGAACGCCGCGTACCCGCCCGCTTCCAGCGCCTCCATCACCTGCCGCACCGCCGCCGCCTGCTCCGCCGTGAGCGGGGGCGGAACGGCCTCGGCGCGGGGGTCGAACCCCGCGGCATCCACCCCGCGCGGCACCCGCTCCACCACGACCCGCCCCATGCGGACCAGTGCATCGAGGACGCCGCGCCCCACACGCGCCTCGCCGCGCAGCGAAGACCAGTCCGCCGCCCCGCCGCTCGCCTCGAGGAGGGCCAGCAGGCGCCGGCGCGCCGCCTGGCCCTCCGGCAGGGGTTCCTGTTCCCCGCCCTCCGCCAGGCGGACCACGAGCTTGGTGAACACGGTCTCCGTGTCCGCCGGGGGCAGCTCCTCCAGGCGCAGCAGGCCGAAGGATTCCAGCCGCAACAACCGCTCGCGGAGGCGGCCCGCGCTCCCCGCCCGCTGGAGCCGCTTGAACGGTACCTGACCATACCCGGCGGCGAGGCGGGCCAGCTTCACCAGCGCCCTGTCGCCCTGGACCTCCGCCGGCCACATCCCCTCCAGCTCCGGGCCGGTCCAGACGACACGCCATTCCGGCGCGGCGAGCAGCCCGGCGGGCAGGGCGGTCCGCAGCGCCCGCGCCCAGTCGCAGAGGTAGTAGTCGGCGATCCAGCGGGTGAGGCGCAGCAGCTCCTCCGGGACCACCGGGCGCGCATCGAGAACCTCGCGGATCGTGCGCAGCGTTCCGCGGGGGGTCTCGCCGGTCGCCTCGACCGCGACGCCGACCGCCTCGCCCCGCCCGAGGGGCACCAGCACACGGCGGCCGACCACGGCCTCCGCGGGCAGGCCGGAGGGGGGCCTGTAGGTCAGCAGGCGGTCCCGCACCCCGGGCACCGCGACGTTGCAGAATGGCGACTCGTTCATTTCTTGCGGAACACCACCCGTATCGGGCTGCCGAGGAAGCCGTACTCCTCGCGCAGGGAGCGCTCGAGGAAACGGCGATAGGATTCCGGCACCAGCTTCGGCTCGTTGAGGAAGAAGGCGAAACGCGGCGGCGCGGTCCCCACCTGGCTCACGTACTTGATGCGCAGCCACTTCCCCTTCACCGCCGGCGGCGGCTGGCGTTCGATGACCTTCTGGATGTGGGCGTTCAACTTCGCCGTGCTGATCCGCCGGTTGCGCTCCTCGTTCACCCGCAGGGCGAGGTCCAACAGTCCGCGCGCCCTCCGGCCGGTGAGCGCGGAAGTGAACAGGAGCGGGACGAATTCGAGGTCCGGGAGCTGCAAGCGGAACTCGCGCTCGAACTGCGTCATGGTGCTGCTCTCCTTCGGCACGAGGTCCCACTTGTTGACCACGGCGATCAGCCCCTTGCCCTGCTGGCGGACATCATCGAGCAGGCGGCGGTCGTACTGCGTCAGCCCCTCCGGCGCGTCGAGCAGCACCGCCGCCGTGTCGCAGCGGTCGATGGCGCGGATGGTGCGCAGCATGGTGTAATACTCGAGGGCGTCCCGCCGGACGTCCTGCTTCCGCCGCAGCCCGGCGGTGTCGATCAGCCGGATGGTCCGGCCCATGTAATGCAGGGTGTGATCGACGGCGTCGCGGGTGGTCCCCGGCCGCTCGGAGACGATCTGCCGCTCTTCGCCGATCAGGCGGTTCACGAGGGAGGACTTGCCCACGTTCGGCCGTCCGATCACCGCGAGGCGGATCTCGCCCTCCGCCTCCGCCTCCTCCCCGGCCGCGGGCGGGAGAAGGTCCACCACACGGTCCAGCAGGTCGCCGGAGTTGAGCCCGCTCAGGCCGCTCACCGGGAGCGGCTCGCCCAGCCCGAGGCTCCAGTACTCCGCGGCCTCCGGCATCCGCTCGACGTTATCCATCTTGGTGACCGCGAGGAGGACCGGCGTGCCGAGGCGCAGCAACCGGTGGGCGATTTCGCTGTCCTGGTCGGCCGGACCCACCTTGCCGTCCACGACGAAGACGAGCACATCCGCCTGCCGCGCCGCCTCCTCCGCCGCCGCCGAGACGAGGGCGTCCATCTCTTCCTGCGCGCGGGTCATCAGGCCGCCGGTGTCGATCAGGGTGAACCGCCGGCCGTTCCACTCCAGCGGCGCGGCGATGCGGTCACGCGTCACCCCCGGGGTGTCATCCTCGATGGCCACCCGCCTCCGCAGCAGGCGGTTGAAGAGGGTGGACTTCCCCACGTTCGGCCGTCCGACGATCGCGACGATCGGTTCACTCACCATGCACTCCCGCCCGTTTGACAGTACAGGGTACGGCCCGCTCCGACCGTTTGACAAGCGTCTTGTCCCAGCCGGGACGGAGCCACCGCTGTTTTTCGGCGGAGCTGCGGCCGCCCGGAAAAAAGAACACGCCGCTCCCCGGGTTGCACTTCCGGGGTACGGCGTGTTCTCACAAGGGTTTCAGGCGATTGTCGCCTTGCAGCACTCCCTGGATTTCAAGCTGCGACCATGCAATCAGAGCGGCGGACGGGACTCGAACCCGCAACGGCCAGCTTGGGAAGCTGGAGCGCTACCATTGCGCCACCGCCGCGCGAGCGGGAAAGTACAAAGCGGCCCTCCGAGTTGTCAATCGATACCGCGAGGCCGCCGGGCCCGTCGCCGTCCACTGGACCCACGTCCGCGCACTTTGCACCATGCCTCGTCCCTTCAGCCGATTTCCCGGGATTTACCCGCCGCGACGGGTAAAGTTGCTCCGGTTCAAACGTATGCAACACACTGACAAACAAAATGATGTCATTCTGACCCGTCCCGAAGTGTCGGGACGAGGGAAGAATCTCGAAACGTCGCGTTTCCTCTGATTCCGAACCATTTCGTTTCGAGATCCTTCACTGACGTTCAGGATGACAGCCTTGAGCCGCCCGGGAGTACCGTGCCATGCCGCATCTCGATCCCGAAGTGCCGGGAGAAACCTGAACTGCATCCCTGGATTGTTCAATAGCACAGGATCCGGGCGGGCAGACCAACGAAGGAAGACTCCCCCCGGTGCGGCCCCCGCCTCCTTGCCGCGCCCGCACCCGCTCCGTACCTTTCCGCGCTGACCGTTCGCCGTGCGAGGGAAAAACGTGCAGAATCCGAAGCGGAAAGCCGACGTGGCGCTGCCGCCGCCGGACCCGGTGGAGGACTACAAGGGCTACCGCGGCCGCGCGCGCCGTCTGCTGGAGGAGACCGGCGCGAGGGTCTGGTGCGAGGTGCGCCTCGAGACCACGCGCGGCGATTTTTCCGGCATCCTCCTGCCCCGCAGCGAGACCGCCGATGACCGCCATATCGTGATCAAGCTGACGACCAACGGGTACAACATCGGCATCGGTGTCGACACCATCCGCGGGGTGGAGATCCTCGGGTACCGCCGGGCGAAGTACCAGATCCCCGAGCGCGAGTTCCCCTACGACCCCGCAAAGCCGAACGTCACCCTCCTCGGCACCGGGGGGACCATCGCCAGCCGGCTCGACTACCGCACCGGCGCGGTGATCCCCGCCTTCAGCCCCGGCGAACTCTACGGGGCGGTCCCGGAGCTGGCCGACATCGCCAACCTCGAGACGCGGAAACTCTTCGGGGAGTTCAGCGAGAACATCGGGCCGGTACACTGGCGCAAGACCGCCGAGGAGATCGTGCGCGAGATCGAGCGCGGGGTCGCCGGGGTGGTGATCGGGCACGGCACCGACACGATGCACTACACCGCCGCCGCCCTCTCCTTCATGGTCCAGAACCTGCCCGTCCCGGTGGTGATCGTCGGCAGCCAGCGCTCCAGCGACCGCCCCAGCTCGGACGCCGCCTTCAACCTGATCCGCGCGGTGAAGACCGCGGCGGAGGGCGACCTCGCCGAGGTCGTGGTCTGCATGTTCGGCCCGACCAGTGACTCCTACGACCTGCTCCACCGCGGCACCCGCGTCCGCAAGATGCACTCCAGCTACCGCAGCACCTTCCGCACCCTCTCCGACACCCCCATCGCCCGGGTGGACGAGCAGGGGTTCTACCCGATCAAGGCCCCGGAGGAGTACCGTCACCGCGACCCGGCGAAGACACCGGTGCTCGACACCGCCTTCGAGGAGAGGATCAGTATCCTGTGGTACTACCCGAACATGCAGCCGGATGTCCTCGATGCGCTGGTGGAGAACGGCTACAAGGGAATCATCATCGCCGGGACCGGCCTCGGCCACGTGAACAAGCCGCTCTACCCCGCCATCCGAAGGGCGGTGGAGAACGGCGTCCACATGTTCATGACCGTGCAGACGCTGTGGGGCTACGTGCAGATGTTCGTCTATGACACCGGGCGGGACATCATGGAACTCGGGGTCGTGCCGCTGGGCAACATGCTGCCGGAAGTCGCCTATGTGAAGCTCGGCTGGGTGCTCGGCCACACCAACGACCGGGCGGAAGTGCAGAAGATGATGCTCGAGCCGGTGAACGGCGAGATCATGGAGCGCGAGCCGATCGACGGCTACCTGGTGATGCAGGGCGGGCTGCCGGAACTCGAGTACTACTACAAGCGGTTCCGGGTATAACCCGCTGTCATCCCGACAATTCGGGACAGGGCTTGCCGACCGGTATCGTAGGGGCACGGCGCGCCGTGCCCCTACAGAGGGTGCAGCCCGGGGTCGCTGCCTGCCACGCCGTAGCTCGGCGAAGGCGGGACCCCGGGATCCTCTTTCCCCGGCGACACGTCGCCGTGCTACGGCGTGGCGAGCGGGGGGCAGGAGTTCCGGGCCACCCCGCCGCTCCCGGTCTAC
>CAYOKT010000008.1:51124-53475 GCA_964404605.1 uncultured bacterium | reverse complement strand
CCCGGGGTCGCTGACCCCGGGAATCCTCTTCCGGCGACGTGTCGCCGGGAAATCGTTATAGGGTTCCCCGGAATCCTCCCTGCCGGGACCCCACTTTTACGATACCTGCGGTCCTGGCATAGGGATGGTTTCCCATGCGGAATAGGATGTGATGGTGGTCGGGCAGAAAAACCCAGGCGATGATTGCACCCCGGGCCCTATCGAGCGCTGTTTTCCATGCATGCAGGAGAACGGCGTATGGGTCTTTTAAGGTGAAAATGTCGGCTCGATTCCGCATGACCAGCGTGAGGAAGAATTCGTCGTCCTGGTTGTCTGCGAGGGAGCGGCGGTGGCGAACCATGAGCGAGTGTCCAAATCCTGTCGCGGTCAACACAGGGAAAGTAGGAATAATCCCCGGGGTCAGCGACCCCGGGCTACGCTACTTTGTTTAGAATAACACATATAACATTCTACATAAGGCATAAACTGTCATTCTGAACGCAGTGAAGAATCTAAAACGTAATTTATCCACTGCATGCGAGCCATTCCGTTCAACATCCCGCGATCCCGCGCGTCCATCTAACTCCGGAACTTGATGCTGCACCCGAGGGCTTTCGTCTCCGCCTCGGTGACCGCCCCGCCCGCGAGGAGCGCCTCCAAGGCGTCCTTGAGATAGGTATGCTCCACCGCTTCCGGGTCCTTGACGTTGTCGTCCACGGCGCCGTGATAGGCCAGCCTGCCCTCTGCGTCGAAGAGGAAAACCTCCGGCGTCTTCGTCGCACCGTAGGCGCGGGCGACATCGGAGGTGCCGTCGACGACGTAAGGGAACTCCAGCCCCAGCGTTTTCGCGCGCGCAACCATCTCATCGAAGCCGTCCGCCGCCACCACCTCCGGGTCGTTCGAGTTGATCGCGATGACGCCGATCCCCTTGGCCTGGTACGTGTTGCCCAACTCCGCGATGCGCTCCTCCCACGCTTTTACATACGGGCAGGAGTTGCAGGTGAAGATGACCAGCGTGCCCGCCTCGCCGCGCACGTCCCCGATGGAGACCATGCCGCCGTCGACGTTTTTCATTTGCACGTCCGTCATCGGCATCGGGTCGCCCAGCCCGATGGCGAAGGCTCCGCCGGCGAACGCAGCCAACAGGGCGATGATCAAACCCGATCTCAACAGGTGTCGTTTCATCGTGATTTCTCCCCTTTTCCCCACTGCAAGTAGTGTACGAACATCTCCCGGCCCCGTTCCCCTGCGGCAGGGAAGAGGGCGAAATTCTCTCCGAGGCGGCCCGGGATGTAAACTTCGTATTTTCCCACGATGGTCACGGGTTGTCCATTGTGCCCATCGGCTGCGGGAGCCACATTCTCCCGCAGGTCATGCAGGGGGCGCCGCCGGGCGGCGGCGGTGCGGTCGGTTCATCCGTCGGGGGAGTTGCGTCAGTGAAGCGGTATGCGATTCTCGCGCCCATTCTCGCGGTCCTCACCTATGCCTGGGCCTCGATCTTCATCCGTTGGGCGAGCGAGGCGCCCCCCTTCACCATCGCGTTCTACCGGATGTTCTTCACAACCCTGGTCTGGCTGCCATTCTATTTCCTGAAGCCGAAAGGGGAGAGGCCGGCGAAGTCGACCCCGCGCCAGGTGCGCCTGATGCTCCTCGCCGGCGGGTTCCTCTGCTTTCACTTCGCCACCTGGATCACTTCCCTGAACTACACGACGGTCGCCTCCGCCGTGTTCCTCATCCTCGCCCAGCCGATCCTTGTCGCCCTCGCCGCCCACCTCTTCCTGCGCGAACGGATGAACGCCTGGAACCTGCTCGCCATCGCCTCGATGATCGCCGGGGCGCTGCTCATCTTCGGCGGCGACCTCCGGTTGGGGCGGGGCTACCTCTTCGGGGACATCCTCGCCCTGCTGGGCGCGGTGGGGACCTCCGGGTACCTCTACATCGCCCGCATCGCGCGCCCCGACCGCGCGGGCCGGGGCGCCGGGGTCCCCCTGCACCGGTACCTGCCGCCGGTGTATGGCACGGCGACGGTCGGGCTGTTCCTCCTCTGTGTCGCCACCGGCCAGCCGTTCGGACCGTTCACGCTGAAGACCTGGGCCAGCCTGGTCGCGCTGGCGCTGATCCCCACGGTGATCGGACACAGCCTGTTCAACTGGTCCCTGCGCTACCTGCCCGCGCTGCCGGTGAACATCGCCCTCGTCGGCGAGCCGATCGGCGCGAGCCTGCTGGCCTTTGCGCTGCTGGCCGAGTCGCCGTCGCGCGGGCTGCTCCTCGGCTCGCCGCTGATGATCCTCGCCGTGCTGCTCGTCTTCCTGAAGCCGCCCAGCGGGGGGGAGGACGAAGGGCCCGCCGTCGCCACCGTCCCGCCGGAGATG
>CAYOKT010000008.1:16411-51024 GCA_964404605.1 uncultured bacterium | reverse complement strand
GCCCAGCGGGGGGGAGGACGAAGGGCCCGCCGTCGCCACCGTCCCGCCGGAGATGGGATGACAGGCGGGTCGCCCGGGAGCGCCCACCACGCCGCAGCCTTTGGCGTAGCCGGGTCGCCCGGGAGCGGAGGGTGGCCCGGGACTTTTCGCCGCGGCGCAGCATCGCGAAGCCGGGCAGTCCCGGGTTTCACATCGGGTTGCGCCTCTCCGCCAGACTGCATCCCGGGAGCGATTTACCCGCTGCGGCGGGCGGACAAGTCCCGGGGACCGCCCGCCCGCACCTCTCCGCCTTTCACCCCTTCCCCGGTCAGAACGCGGTGACGAAACCGAGGCTCGCCCGGTACTCCTTGTCGTGCAGGTCGTAGGTTCCCTCGACCCCGAAACGGATGTTGGTCCGCAGCAGGTAGCCCAGGTGGCCGGTGACTGTCTCGTGGTCGAGGGGTTCGAGATCGGACTCGACACGGTTGTACAGCGCCACGCCGTACCAGCGGCTGCTCTCGCCGCTCGGTGAGAAGATCAGTTCGGCGAACCCGCCGCGGGTCTCCACGTCCTGCACGGGGTCCGCGAGGAAGGTCGGATCGCTGTCGCGTCGCACCAGGTATTGCAGGTTCAGCTCCAGCTTCCACAGGTCGAGGGTCAGGTTCGGCCCGAACACGCTGATCTCGTCCGTGTTCGTGTCGTTCTCCTGTCCCCAGTAGCCGAACGCGCCGATGTTCAGCCGGTCTCCCACGTCCTGCGAGACGTGCCCCGCGAGGTTCTTGAACGCGTCGCTGTCGTAGGTCCGGTCGGCGTTCGCCTCGCCGATCCCGGAACCGTTCAGCACCTCGAGGGTGAGCGTGGTGCCGGTCTGGAGGCCCCAGGTCAGCATCACCCCCCGGTCATAGGTCAGGTTCACTCGCGAAGCGCCGGGCACGGCGTCGGAAGGACGGGTGCGGTAGACCTGGTAATCCTGGAAGGTGAGCCGCAACTCCCGTTTGAACAGGGGGTCGGAGACCTGGAACTGGCCGATGTAGAGGTCCAGGTCCGGGCCGAAGAGGTCGTTGAACATCAGGTAGGCGTCCTCCAGCCCCGCAACCTCGCCCCGTTCGTCCAGGAAAAAATAGAAGTAGTAGGCGACGTCCTTTGTCAGCGCACCCCCGGACAGGACCTTGATCCCCCAGGGGGCGCGGACATCCGCCCCCCGCCCGGTTTCGCTCTCGAACACCCCGAACCCCTCGAAGCGGATGGCGAGGGGAAGATCCCGGATCAGGTCGAGGTTCGGGTCGCCGGTTTTCCGGTAGTACCGGGAGGCTTCCTCGCCAGACAGGGTGAACCCGTTGGCGGCGAACTCATCCCCGAAGTCATTCAGCTTCGGGAACGGTGCGTGACAGGTGGTGCAGGAGAGCTCGTACTGGCGGGCGAACGCCGGCATCGCTTTCGCCGCTCCCGAGAGGGAGAGGACCAGCAGTGAGGCGGCTGAGAACAGCAGAACGACACGTTTCATCTTCTTCTCCGCGTTTCCCCCCGGTTGACAGTGTCCCCCTGAAGAACGATCAGAACCGGGCGCTCCCCGGTCCCGCCGGGGGTCGGATGAATCGACCCGCGGGCACGACCGGACGCCGTAAATACACAGATATGCTAAATCATTCACAATCTAAGCAGGAAATCATCTCGGGGCAACAGACCTGTACTGTTAAATACAGGAGCCATCGGCCGGTTTCGAGGGAGTCCGCGATTTGGCTTGACTGTGAAGTTAGCAGACGCTAACTTCCCGCCCGGACCGAGGTATCCGGTTTCGATCTTTTCGCCGCTGCCTCAGGGGTAAACTGGCGGAACCGGGAACAGCGGAAGCCCGTATCTCGAGGTTTCCGGCGAGGTTTCGCACCACGGTGACGGGGGACGTTTTCCCCGGATGAGTCGCCCGGATGGGTGGGTCGATGAACAGGAACATGGTTCGTGGCAGGTGGTTTGGTCGCAGGTTCGGCGGCCTGAGGGCGGCGGCACCGGCTCTCGCGCTCGGTCTCCTCGTCCTCGGTTGCGGCGGGTATCGCACGCAGAAGCAGAGGGATTTCACCGGCCGCAAGGTGAGGATCGTGACCACCATCGGGATGATCGCCGACGCGGCGAAGAACATCGGCGGGGAGCATGTCAGCGTGACCGCCCTGATGGGACCGGGCGTGGACCCCCACCTCTACAAGGCCACCGAGGGCGATGTCATGCGGATGGCCTCAGCGGACCTGATTCTCTACGGCGGCCTCCACCTCGAGGGGAAAATGGTGGATGTGCTCGCGAAGATGAACGACTGGGTGCCCACGGTGGCGGTCGCCGAGGCGATCCCCGAGGATTCCCTCCTCGCGCTGCCCGGCGGGCGGGGTTTCCACGATCCCCATGTCTGGTTCGATGTCGTCCTCTGGGAGAGGGCCGTCGAACGGACCTACGAGGCCCTCGCCGGGCTGGACACCCTCCATGCGGCGGTCTACCGTGCGAACCACCTGGTGTACAGGCGGCGCCTCGACTCGCTGGATGTCTATATCAGGCGGCAGGTGTCACGCGTTCCGGAGGACCGGCGAGTGCTGATCACCTCGCACGATGCGTTTCACTACTTCGGCCGCCGGTATGGCGTCGAGGTGCGCGGCCTGCAGGGGGTGAGCACGGCGGTCGAGGCGGGCACGGCGGACGTGCAGGAGCTCGCGAAGTTCATCGCGCGGCGGAGGCTTCCCGCGATCTTCATCGAGTCCTCCATGCCGGTCCGGACCATCGAGGCGGTGCGCGAAGCGGTCCGGGCGCGCGGGTTCGAGGTGAGGATCGGCGGCGAGCTGTTTTCGGATGCCATGGGGGACGAGGGTACCTTCGAGGGAACCTACCCGGGCATGGTTACGCACAATGTCGATACATTTGTTCGGGCGATGATCGGGGGGGATGCACCACCGGAGGGTGGAGAGGGGACGCCATGAGGGAAATGGAATCCGGCGAGCACGCCGTGGTCGAACCGGCCGGGAGCGACCAGCCCGCGGTGGAGGTGGTCGATCTGACCGTCGCCTACGCGGAGACCCCGGTGCTCTGGGATGTGGACATGACCGTCCCTCCCGGGGTGCTGATGGCGATCGTGGGGCCGAACGGCGCGGGGAAAACGACCCTGATGAAGAGCATCCTGGGCCTGGTGAAGCCGGCGGCGGGGCGGGTGCTCATCCATGGCCGCCCCTACGCCGCGATGCGCCACAAGGTCGGGTATGTCCCCCAGCGGGGCAGCGTGGACTGGGACTTCCCGACCACGGTCCTCGATGTCGTCATGATGGGTTCCTACGGCTCCCTCGGCTGGTTCCGGCGGCCCGGGCGGCGGGAGCGCGGACAGGCGCTCGAGGCGCTGGAAAAGGTGGACATGGCCGCCTTCGCCAACCGGCAGATCAGCCAGCTCTCCGGCGGCCAGCAGCAGCGGGTGTTCCTCGCCCGCGCCCTGTTGCAGCAGGCGGACATCTACTTCATGGATGAGCCCTTCCAGGGCGTGGATGCGACCACGGAACGGGCGATCATCTCCCTGCTGAAGGAGTTGCGCGGGCAGGGAAGGACCGTGGTGGTCGTGCACCATGACTTGCAAACGGTGAAGGAGTATTTCGACTGGGTGACCCTGCTCAACGTCCGCCGGATCGCGAGCGGACCGGTCGAGGAGGTGTACACCGAGCGGAATCTCCGACTTGCCTACGGCGGGAAAGTGGCGTTCCTCACCCAGCATGGCCCCGGCGATGCGCTGGCGGCGGCGGCGGGTGATGCGGGCGGCCCGGCCGCCGGAGGAGAGGATCGCGGCGCGGGGGAGCGGCGGTGAACCTCGTTCAACTTCTACACGACCTGGTCTTCGATTACACGCTGCGCAGCGTGGCGCTCGGCTCGGCGCTGCTCGGTTTCGTGAGCGGGGCGCTGGGGACCTATGCGATGCTGCGCCGGCAGAGCCTTCTCGGCGATGCGATCAGCCACGCCGCCCTGCCCGGGATCGCCCTCGCCTTTCTTCTCACCGGGAGCAAGGCGCCGATCGTGCTCCTCCTCGGCGCGGCGGTGGCGGGGTGGATCGGGACCCTGAAGATGATCACCATCGTCCGCACGACGCGGATCAAGGAGGACGCCGCCCTCGGGCTGGTCCTCTCCGTGTTCTTCGGGTTCGGCCTCGTGCTGCTCACCTGGATCCAGCGGATGCCGACCGCGAGCAAGGCGGGGCTGGACAAGTTCCTCTTCGGGCAGGCGGCGACCCTGATGACCCATGACATCGTCACGATGGCCGCCCTCGGGGTTCCCGTGCTGCTCCTTACCGCCCTGTTCTACAAGGAGTTGAAGCTGCTCAGCTTCGACCCCGATTATGGCCGCAGCCTCGGCTATCCGATGCGCGGTCTCGACATCCTGCTGACGAGTATGCTCGTGATCGCCATCGTCATCGGGTTGCAGACCGTGGGCGTAGTGTTGATGAGCGCGATGGTCGTCGCCCCGGCGGCGGCCGCGCGGCAGTGGACGGACCGGTTGGGGGTGATGGTCCTTCTCTCCGCCCTCTTCGGCGCGGTCAGCGGGGTCTCCGGCGCCCTGATCAGCGCCTCTTCGGCGAACCTTCCCACGGGGCCGGTGATCGTCGTCTGCATCAGCGTTGTCGTCGTGGTCAGCCTGCTGTTCGCGCCCAACCGCGGGCTGGTGTGGAGCGAATTACGGCGGCGCGGCAACCGGCGAAGATTGCAGTTGCAGGCGGTGCTCGAGGACTTCGTCGTCCTCGCGTCGCAGCATGAAGACCCCTTCCATGCGCATCCCATCGCCACGCTGCGGGCGATGAGCGTCGGGCACGGAGGGGTGGATCGAACCCTCGATGTGCTGGAGGAGCACGGGCTGGCGAAGAAGGTCGTGCAGGTGGGCTGGGCGCTGACACCCGCGGGGTACAGGGAGGCGGAGCGCATGCTCAAGGAGTGGAAGAAGGAAGAGACGGGCGGGGGGACGGAAGGGTGAGCGAACCTCAGCTGGAAATCCAACTGATCGCCGTGATCGTCGCCGTGGCCTGCGCGCTGCCCGGGGTGTTCCTCGTCCTACGGCGAATGGCCTTGATGAGCGATGCGATCAGCCACGCCATCCTCCTCGGCATCGTCCTCGCCTTCTTCCTCGTGCATGACCTCGCATCTCCGCTTCTGATTCTCGCCGCGGCGTTGACCGGGGTGCTCACCGTGACCCTCGTCGAACTGCTGCATAACACCCGCAAGCTGAAGCAGGACGCCGCCATCGGCATCGTCTTTCCGCTCCTCTTCAGCCTCGGTGTGATCCTCATTTCGCGCTTCGCCGGGAATGTGCATCTCGATGTGGACTCGGTGCTCCTCGGGGAGTTGGCCTTCGCGCCGTTCGACCGGTTGAGCGTCGCCGGACTGGACATCGGGCCGAAGGCGGCGTGGGTCATGGGCGGCATCCTGTTCCTGAACGTGCTGTTCATCGCCTTGTTCTACAAGGAGTTGAAGATTGCGACCTTCGATGCCGGGCTCGCGGCGGCCCTCGGCTTCTCCCCCCTCTGGATTCATTACGCCCTGATGTCGCTGGTGTCGCTCACCGCCGTGGGAGCCTTCGACGCCGTCGGCTCGATCCTCGTCGTCGCCCTGATGATCGCCCCGCCCGCCGCGGCCTACCTGCTGACCGACCGGCTGACGGCGATGCTGGGAATCTCCGCTCTCTTCGGTGTGCTCTCCGCTCTCTTCGGGTACTGGATCGCCCATGCGCTGGATGCCTCCATCGCCGGGAGCATGGCCACGATCAGCGGGGCGCTTTTCGGCCTCACCCTGATGGCTGCGCCGAAGCGGGGCCTGATCGCCCTCGCCCGCCGGCGGGCGGAGCAGAAGCTGCTCTTCGCCGAACGAATGCTGGCGGTGCACCTGTCGCACCACGAGGGCGTGCCCGGGGAGGAGAGCGAGTGCGAGCTGGACCACCTCCACCGGCACATGCGCTGGGAGGAGCCGTTCGCCCAGCGCGTCGTCCGCCGCGCCCTGCGGCACCGTCTCGTCGAGAGCGAGGGCACGAGGCTGAAACTCACCGGGGCGGGCCGCACCGAGGCGGAGAAGGCGGTCGTCGCTTAAGGGGGGATGCGCTTTTCAGGAACCCGGCGCGGGCCGGGCCTCCCCGGCGGCCCGCAGGATCAGGTCGACTTCATAGGCGAGGTGGTCGCTCTCCCCGGCGTGCAGGCGGCGGGCGTTGGCCGCGCCCTCGAACCCGCGGTAGAGGATGTAATCGATGCGGAACCAGGGCCGCTGCCGGTGCCAGGTTCCCCCGAGGCCGCTGCCCGCCGCACGCCACGAGTCGGTCAGGCGGCCCAGCAGGGGTCTCATCAGCCTGTCGGTCGGGGTCATGTTGCAGTCCCCGGCGAGGATCACCATCCCCGGTGCGCCGTCGATCGCTTTGCTGACGGCTTCCACCTGCCGCCGCCGCAGGTGCCAGCTCGCAACCACTCCCCACAGCTCCCTCCGCCGTTCCATGGATTCGAGCTGCACATTCAGCACGCGGATCGTTCTTCCCTTCAGCCGGGTGTCGACGACGAGGAAACGGCGGAGGATGTTCCTCGCGGAGGGGACGGCGATGGTGTCCACCGGGATGATCTCCCCGCGGCTGAGCAGCAGCGTGCCCATCCCGGCGTCACGGCGCAGGTGCTGGTAGACGGCGTGGTATCCCTTTTCCCGGCCCCGCTCGAAGATCGCGTCGCGGTATTTGCGCGGAGTCTCCTGCAGGCAGATCAGGTCGGCGTCCGCCTCGAACGCCGCCGCCAGCAGTTGTTCCGGGTCCCGGGTGGCGGCGTTGTAGGTGAACACGCGCACGCGTTCCTCTTCGGGGAGCGCGGCGGTGTTCGCCCCCCAGGGGATGAACCGCTCCGCCTCGACCGCGACCACCGCGAAGAGCGCAAGCGAGAGAAGCGCCGGCACCCTCAGCCCGCGGGCGGAGAGGATGAGTGCGTACCCCAGGGCGAGGAGGCCGAGGAGAAAACGGACCGGCTGGTTGCCCGTGAACCACTCGAAGCCGAGCAGGAAGGGGACGGGGAGGTAGCGCAGCAGGAGCAGGACCGCCAGCAGCAGGAGCAGGACCGCCGCGATGAAGCGCGCCTCCGGGCTCACCCGGCGGCGGAAGGGGTGTGATCGGGAGACAGCGAAAAGGGATCTCATCGGCGGGCCTGCACCTCGCGGGTTCCGGGTTCTTCGGGACGATTCGCCGGAAAACGTAGCCCCCGCGATTGTCTTGAAGCAAGCCTTATCCCTGTTCGAGTATGGTTTTGCGACAGTTTTTTCGGGGAACCTACGGTCTCCGGAACATTGATATCGAAATAGGCAAGCGGTGGGGCGTCCGGGACTCTTGCCGCGCCGCCTGCCTCGGGGTAGCCTATGGCGTAGCCGGGTAACCGAAGGCGAAGGCGGGTACACCGGGTTTCCTATCCCTGTATGCCCGGGGAACTTCCTTTTCCCCGGCGGCGCGCCGCCCAGGCCGCTGTCCTTGTAGGGGCACGGCGTGCCGTGCCCTCGTAACCACCTGCTCACCTCGCGCAAGGAGTTGTCACCCTGACCCGTCCCGACGTTTCGGGGCGAGGGAAGGGTCTCGAAACGCTGCGGTTCCGTCGGATCCGAAGCAGTTCGTTTCGAGATCCTTCACTAACGTTCAGGATGACAATTCCTTGCGTAGATCCTTCAGTAATGTTCAGGATGACATCTTTTTATACGGCTATGCCGGTATCTCCGGCAGGATTCATTGTTTACAGTATTTTATCTTGCGCAACATCTTTCATGCTGTCGTGTACTATCATGAGAACCTATCATACCCTGTCATCCTGACACTTCGAGACAGGATCATTCTGCCGGGACGCGGAATGTATTCGCGGTGTTGGACGCCTGCGAACCGCCGCGACCGGCGGCGAGAAGGTTCACCTGGTCCACGATGCGAACCCCGGCGGAACCGTGGCAGTTCATCGTGGAGCCATCCACGTTCAACGGGAACGGCCCCCCGTCCGCCGCGAGGATCTCCAGGTCGCCCGCCGCGCGGAAGGCTTCGAACCCCCACCTCCCCGGCTCTTCGAGGACCGTAGCATCCCAGGCATGGCGGACCTGGCCGGCGAGCTTCAGCACGCCGATGTCGCGCAGGGCGAACAGGTGGAAATCCCCCGACCCGAGGGGGACCCCCCGGGCGAAGGGCAGGTTCGGCCCCAGGTCGCCGTTGACGATGATCATCACCTGGAAATACCCCCTTGCGACACTCTTGCCGTCGACACGGATTTCCCACTCCCGCCGGCCGCCGACGGCCTGCTTGAGGAGCTTGTTGATCGTCGCCAGGCTCATCCCGATGAAAAAAGGCCCGAGGTCTCCCAGGAGCTGGCTGAAGATTCCCTTGTAATACTTGATGAACCGGTTCTCGGTGAAGCGGGGGATCTCTCCGAAGATCACCGCCCCCCCGTAGCCGGCGAACCGCCGGCTCGGGGTGATACCGCCGCCATCGGACGCCTGCAGGACGTCGCAGGAGATCCGTGAATCGTTCCGGATCGCCTCGACCAGGACTTCAACGGCCTCCTCGATCTCATCCGGCATGCCCAGCACCTTGCCGATCAGGTCCGCGGACCCTTTCCTCAGGAAACCGAGGCGGAGGGCGCCGAGGTCAACCCCCGCATCGAAACACCCCTCGAGGACGGCGTTGAACGTCCCCGAGCCGCCCGCGGAGATGACTATCCGGCCGCCGCCGCGAACCAGTTCCCCCGTCTTCCTGCGGGCTTCATGGTGGCTGTCGACAGCGTGGAGGGTGACGTCCTGCATCCCTTTTTCACGGAAAAGCGGGACGATCCGGGGGATTTTCCCCCAGTCCTTGATGGACCCGGAGATCGTTGTGGCGATGACGTCGATCCGGTCATTCATCTTCATCGCCCTTCCTCTCCAACTGCCGGGTGGCGAACTCCAGCGAGCGCTCTACGACCTCCTCGAGGGGAGCTTCGCCCTCCACCACCGCCGCCCGCACACCGCATTTTTCCCCCACCGCTTTGATGACAGCGAGATAAGACCGGCGCAGCCGTTCCAGCTTCTCCTCGGTTTCGTGAACCTGTCGCTGCTCACCACGGCCGGCAATCCGCCGGCAGGCGACCTCCGGGCCGACATCGATGAGCAGGACGATCTCCGGGAGGACCATACGGTTCAACCGCAGCCGCCACAGGGCCTTCAGCTCGCCGAAACGGTCGAACAACGGCTCGTCCGGCCCGATGTTCGGATCGGACCCCGTCAGGATCTCCACCACCCGCCTGCAGGTTTCACCGTCGAGTCCCTCGCCCTTGTACAGAACGGTCCACCCCATCAGGTTCAGCAGGGGCGAACCATCCATCACGACCAGGTCGGGCGTGTACCATTTCGTGACCTCATGATGGAGATGATTCCGCAACAGGAGTTCGGTCAGTTTCGGAATCTTGTAATGCTTGAGTGATTTCGCCCTCTTCACATACCTCCCCACCGCCTTCCGGGCGATTTCGTAACCGAGGGGCTGCAGCGGACTGAGCCGGTTGTCCTCGTAGAATTCCAGTTCATCGCCGATCAGGCAGACACTCTTCTCTCCCGAGAGGGCCCGGGCCACTCGTCGCGAGACCGTGCTCTTGCCCGAGCCGTCGATGCCGAGAAATGCGATGGTCCCGGACCGGCGTTCGCGAAGGGGACGGTGGTGGTGATGAGACACGGCCGCCTCGAGGTCGTGCAGCACGGTTTCCAGTTGGCGCGTGATATCACGGTGGCCGCCGCTGCAACGCTGCGGCGGTCCGACAACCACGTAGTTCCAGAAAGGGAGGAGAAGCGAACTCGACTTCGGGAGAACCCGTTCCGGACCTTTGAGAAACACCGGAACAATGGGCACGTTGGGGTAGTCCACCACGAGGCGGCCGATGCCACTCTTGAAGCTCGCCATCTCGCCCGGCTTCCCCCTCGTCCCCTCCGGAAAGACGATCAACGAATGCCCCTCGTCCAGTATGGCCTTCAGCCCGCGCAGAGGATCATCCGACAGGTCCGGCTTTCCACGCTGGATCCAGACCGGGCGGAAGAGGAACTCGACGAGCCGGAAGACGATGCGCGACCGGGCGAAATAGGTCTCCTCCGCCACCGAGTGCGTGCGGGAGATCATTTTCGCCGGGAGGAGGCCGAAGAGAAGGAGCGTGTCGAGGTGGCTGTTGTGGTTGGCGATGAGGATGACCTGGTCGAGCCCCCGGAGGTGCCCCGCCTCGTGCACGTGAACCCCGAACAGCAGCTTTATGAAGGGGCGGAGGAGAAGCAGGTGGGCGAGCGTCCGCAGCAACCCGCTTCGACCGCCGTTTCGCCGGCCGGCACTCATTTGAGGAAATACCGGATGTAGTGAAATGTGACCGGGGCGGCGTAGAAGAAGGACCGCAGGTTGTCGAGCACCTGGCCCTTGCCCGGGAGCAGGGGATCATCCTCCGAGACGAGATCCCGCTTGATGTACAGGCCGGTGAACCGCCCCATCATCGCCAGCAGCGGGATCATCGCCCCCAGGATGAGGGAGTGGACCCATGGAATCCCCGTCCAGGGGGCCAGCAGCAGGGCGACACCGACGGTCAGCGGGAGGGACAGCAGGTAGATGGACAGCACCGTCCCCGCCGTCGTCCGCCGTTGACGGCGCAGGACCATCGACACCGCGTCGCTGACCGCCACGGTCAGGATGAGCATTACCGGCATCCAGGGGGAATAGGAGAGCAGGTAGGCGATGTGGCCCAGGCAGAAGATGTAGAGGAACAGCCCGAAGTCGATGGCGCCGATGGAAAAGATGGTCCCGCGGGCCTCTTTCCCCCCCAGGGCGATCAGGAGGGGAATCAGGAGGAAGCCGTACACCGGCACGGAGATGATGAACATCCCGTACCAGTCGATGGCCACGAAGTAGTAGAGGAACGGGATGAGCAGGTACGCGCCCAGGACGCCCAGACGGTCCTGGAGGCGGATATCGACGAGGGAGAAATACTCCCTCAGCGCGTAGAAGGAGAGGAGGGCGAGCAGGGTGACAGCGGCGACGAAGGAGGTAAAGACGGAGAGCAGGACCGAGAGGAAAAAGACGAACGTGTACGTCAGATAAGAACCGAAGAGGAAATCCCTGCCCGTCACTTTCCTCAAAAGCCAGACGAACGCCAGGAGGCTCGTGGTTCCGCCCAGGAAGAGTGTCTGCCAGCGGTCCATCGGTCCGCCTCCAGGGCAATGTTCTTTCCAAGGTAGGCGATGTTAAGCGGTGATGAAACAGCGGACGAGATTAATCGGGATTTCTTCTACTGCTTTGGGCCTGCAGGGAATCACTGCGCCGGCCGCCGGTTATCAAGCGTTGCCCGGGGTCGCCGACCCCGGGAATCTTCTGTTATCCGGTGACATGTCACCGGGCTGCATCACTTATAACAAATCCCGGGATGCATCCCGCCTTTGCCAAGCTATCCGCCTTCGCCTTTGGCTATGGCGTGGCAGGCGCTCCCGGGCTAGGTTATGCTTGTTAAGTGCAAAATGTGTCACTCTGACCCGTCCCGACACGTCGGGACGAGGGAAGAGTCTCGAAACGCTGCGCTTCCACTGGATCCAAACCATTTCGTTTCGAGATCCTTCACTGACGTTCAGGATGACAATTTGATGCGCCCGCAGGGTGGACCGGGTCACCCCGTCGGAACCCGGCAGGGTGGCCCGGGACCTTCAGTCCCGGGTTTCATATCCTTGTCTGTCGGGTTGACCTTGCACCCTTCAGGCCACCCGCCGCAAAACACCCCGCTCCGGTTCCGCCCTTGGCTCGCGGGCGGGCTCCCACTACATTTATCCCCTGCACGGAGCCTGCCTCATGCCCGCCGGTGGAGGGTCCACTGAATCGACCCACCAGGGCTTCCCCAAGGAGGATGTCATGAAATGCACCTTCCTGCGAAGCGCTCTTTGCGCTTTCGTCCTCGTATTTCTCTGCGCGGCAAACGGACTGGCGGAACCGACGCTGCTTCTCCACCAGCCGGCGGTGAGCGACAGCCGGGTCGCCTTCGTCTACGCCGGGGATATCTGGGTCGCCGGCCTCGAGGACGGCGAGGCGCGGAGGCTCACGGTCAACCCCGCCGTGGAAACAGACCTCTACTTCTCGCCGGATGGGAACTGGATCGCCTTCACCGGGAACTACGACGGGAACAGGGACGTCTACATCGTCTCCGTCGAGGGCGGCCAACCTGTGCGGTTGACCTTCCATCCCTGGGGTGACGAAGCACGCGGCTGGACCCCGGACGGGTCCGCGGTCCTCTTCCGTTCGGTGCGCCTGTCAAGCACGCCACGGTATGGCCGCCTGTTCACCGTGCCGCGCGAGGGCGGCTTCCCCGAGCCGTTGCCGATGCCGATGGCCGAGCGCGGCAGCTTCTCGCCCGACGGCGCCTCCATCGCCTACACCCCCGTCCGCGACGCCTTCCAGACCTGGAAGGAGTATCGCGGCGGGAGGACGACCCCCATCTGGCTGTTCGACCTCTCCACCTACGATGTCGTGGAGATCCCGCACGTGAACGCTTCGGACACCAATCCGCTGTGGGTGGGGGACATGGTCTGGTTCCTCTCCGACCGTAACGGCACGATGAACCTGTTCACCTACGATGTCCCATCCGGCGAAGTGCGGCAGGTCACCCATCACACCGGGCAGGATGTCAAGACCGCCGCCGCCGGACCCGGGGGGATTGTCTACCAACAGGCGGGGCGGCTGCACCGGCTGGACCCGGAGACGGGCGAATCCACCCTGCTCGAGATCCAGGTCTCCCCGGACCTGCCCCACAAGCGGCCCCACTACGAGGACGCCTCGAAGTTCATCCGCTGGTACAACATCTCCCCGACCGGCAAACGGGCGGTCTTCGGCGCCCGGGGCGAAGTGTTCACCGTGCCCGCCGAGAAGGGTGACATTCGCAACCTCACCCACACCGTCGGGGTCAACGAGCGCTACCCGAACTGGTCACCGGACGGCGCGCGGATCGCATGCCTCTCCGACACCACGGGGGAATACCAACTGATGCTGCTGCCGCAGGACGGCATGGGCGAGCCGGAGTTCATCCCGCTGGGCGACACCACCTTCTATTACCCGGCCTTCTGGTCGCCGGACGGCAAGAAGATCGCCTACACCGACAAGCGGCTGAACCTGTGGATGATGGACCTGGAGAAGAGACAGCCCGTGCTGGTGGACAGCGACACCTACGAATACTATAACCGCACCCTCGACCCCTCCTGGTCGCCGGACAGCAAGTGGATCGCCTACACCAAGCGCCTCGACAACCACCAGCGCGCCGTGTTCCTCTACGATGTCGAGGCCGGGGAGACCCACCAGGTCACCGACGGGATGAGCGATGCCGTCTCCGCCGTCTTCAGCCGGGACGGTAAGTACCTCTTCTTCGCGGCGAGCACCAACTTCGCCCTGAACACCGGCTGGCTCGACATGAGTTCCTACGAGCGCCCCGTGCGGCGCAGCCTCTACCTCGTCGTTCTCTCCGCCGAGGAACCCTCCCCCTTCGCCCCGGAAAGTGACGAGGAGACGGTGAAGGGCACGGACGAGGAGGAGAAGAGGGAGAAAGAGGAGAAGGAGAAGAAGGAGGAAAAAGGTAAAGAGAAGGAAGAGGAAGAGGTGACAGTCGCCGTCGATTTCGAGAACATCGGCCAGCGCATCCTCGCCCTCCCGGTCCCCGAACGGGATTACAGCTTCCTCCAGACCGCCGACGAGGGAAAGCTCTTCTACCTCGAAGCCGTAGAGAACCAGAAGGGTTACACCCTGCACCGCTTCGACAGGGAGAAGCGGGAGGCCGAGGACTTCCTCACCGGGATCAACGGGTACGAGGTGTCCGCCGATGGGAAGAAACTACTCTACTCCGCGCCCGGCGGGACCTATGGCATCGTCGAGACGGGCGGTTCCGCGAAGGTGGGGGACGGCAAGCTGGACCTGTCGACGATGAAGGTTCTGGTCGATCCGCCCGCCGAGTGGGCGCAGATGCTGGACGAGGCCTGGCGGATCAACCGTGACTTCTTCTACGACCCGAACATGCACGGCCGCGACTGGGCGGCGATCCGCGAGAAGTACCGCTCCTACCTGCCCTATGTCGGCCACCGTGACGACCTGGATTACCTGCTGGGCGAGCTGATCGGGGAGCTGCATGTCGGGCACGCCTACCGCTGGGGCGGCGATTACCCGGAGGAGATTCAGGTGAGGGTCGGCCTGCTCGGCGCGGACTACATTGTCGAGGACGGCACATACAAGTTCGCGCGCATCTTCACCGGTGAGAACTGGAACCCGAAGCTGCGCGCGCCGCTCACCGAACCGGGGGTGAACGTCCGCGAGGGGGAATACCTGCTGGCGGTCAACGGCGTGCCGTTGCGCGCCCCGGAGAACCTCTACGCCCGGTTCCAGAACCTCGCCGGCCGGCAGACGGTGCTCACGGTGAACGACCGCCCGGAGATGAAGGGCGCGCGGAAGGTGACCGTCGTCCCGGTCTCCGACGAGTCCAGCCTGCGCCTGATGGCCTGGGTGGAGGGCAACCGCAAGGCGGTGGACGAGATGACCGGCGGACGGGCGGCCTATGTCTACCTGCCCAACACCGGGGGCGCCGGCTACACCAACTTCAACCGCTACTTCTACGCCCAGCTCGACAAGAAGGCGGTGATCCTCGACGAACGGTTCAATGGCGGCGGGTCGGTGCCGGATTACATCATCGACATGCTGGTCCGCACCCCGATCAACATGAACTTCACCCGTGAGGGCAAGATCTACCCGAGCCCGCTCGGGGTGATCGAGGGGCCGAAGGTGATGATCATCGACGAGTACGCCGGGTCCGGCGGCGACTGCCTGCCGGCCTATTTCCGCGCCAAGGGGCTGGGAAAACTCGTCGGACGGCGCACCTGGGGCGGGTTGATCGGCATCTATGACTACCCCGGCCTGATGGACGGGGGCGTCGTCACCGCCCCGCGCATCGCCTTCTTCGGGCCGGACGGGAGCTGGACCGCGGAGAACAAGGGCATCACCCCGGACATCGACGTGCTGATGACCCCGAAGGAGGTGATCGCGGGCCATGATCCCCAGCTCGAGGCGGCGGTGAAGGAGGTGCTGAGCGAGCTTGAAACCAACCCGCCGCGCGAGTTCGCCCCGCCCGAGTTCCCCGACTACGGGCCCTGAGCGGCGCGGTACGGGAGAGGCCGGCCTCTCCCGCCGGCCTGACAGGATTCCCGCTCTATCCCTCGGGAGTGCGGTCTGGTCAACCGTTCGTCCTGCGGAAGGGGTGGAGGAGTTTCCTCCCCGAGGGCCGGTTTGTTTTTTCGCGGAGTTCCGGTCCATATTGTTCGCAGGAGGTGAGCGAACAGTAGAGTTTGTAAGGGCAGCGACATGGAGAAGCGGAAAAGCCGCGATCGCCGGACCGCGGATCGCAGGATCCACAGGCTGGAGAGTCACCAGATCTGGGGCGGAGTCGAACACCGGGAAGAGAACCGGCGCAAACGAGAGCGGAGAGCAGAGACCGCCGAAGAGGATCCCGCCGCGGAAGAGAAGAAGCTCGAAAAACTTGAGCGCCAGAAAAAGGATCGCGAGCTGAAGGAAGAACGGAAACGCCAGCGGGAACGCAAGACCCAGGGGTTAACCTGAAACGCAAGACCCGGGGAGGTCCTGAAAGGCATCCCGTTCACCCTTAGCTGTCCATTGTAAGGAAGCGTTTCGAGGCGCGGTGCGCTGGAGCATTTTGCGGCGGTGTACCGCGTTTCACATATTAGGGCCATAACTCTACCAGTGGACCCTGAGGTCAACAATGTTGACGACGACATCGGAATATGCCCTGCGAGCGGTGGGTTACCTCGCCACCGCCGACCCTGCGGTAAGAGTCGGCTCGGAAGAGATCGCCCAGGCGACCCATGTTCCGAAGCGTTTTCTCCTGAAGATCCTGCACACTCTCAAGAACCACGGCATTCTCACCGCCACGCGCGGCATCGGCGGTGGGTTCCGGCTGGCGGTTCCGCCCGATTCGATCTCCTTCCATGACATCGTCGCCATCTTCGAGGATCTGTCCCGCTTCGACCACTGTCCCCTCGGGGAGGAGAAGTGCGGCGAGGACGGCAGTTGCCCGATGCATGAGGAGTGGTCCAAGGTCCGGAACAGCTACAAATCCTTCCTGAAGAACACCACCTTTCAATCCTTCCGGGAGACCCCTTCCATCTACAGGAAATTGTGAAAGACCGATGCGGCCGGCCCGGTCCTTCCCGCAAAGTCCGCCCTGTTGCACCGTTTTTCATGCAGGTCCTTTCAGCGGCCATCTCCTGTGGGTCCAAGGCTAACATCCGAATAAACTAGTTGGTATAGTTCGAGAGTCCTCCGAAAGCCAAGCGGACGGCTTCTCTCGATGGAGCGAAGGTGGCCCGGAACCTGCCTGCGGAGGGCAGGCTGGTCCCGGGTTTCATATGGGTCTCTTCGATTTCACAGGTGTGCCCCCCTGTTTCCGGCAGCACGCGACATGCCCGTTGTGCTCCAGGAGCACGGAAAGCGATTTCTCGCGGCAGGATGCACTCCCGAGGTATTGACAGGTCAACCGGGCTAATAGTACACTTGTCGGTGTAGAAGTAGATTATTGGTAGAGAGGCCGCGGTTTTCTGATTTCCCGGGGAGACACAACCTTCTGATCCCAGCGATTCAGGCGGAGGGTTCTTGCTGAGTACGACTTCGCAATACGCCATTCGCGCTCTGGGTTACATCGCTGTGACGGATTCGGAGAACCGGATTCGCTCCGAGGTCATCTCCCGGGCGACCGGGGTGCCGAGACAGTTCCTTCTCAAGATTCTCAACATCTTGAAGTCCCACGGCATTCTTACCACCAGCCGGGGGGTGGGAGGGGGATTCAGCCTCGCCCGTTCGGCGGACACGATTCGCTTGTCCGAGGTCGTGGCGATTTTCGAGGACTTTGATCGGGTCAGGACGGGTTTGCTTGGCGATGATTTCTCCACGACCAGCGCATTTCGTGCGATCGATGAAACATTGCAGGCTTATCACGACAGGCTGTCGTCGTTCCTGCATCACACGACGATAGATGTTTTTACCAGGGAGGATTTCCCGGAAGTGGTCCGGGAAACCGACCCGCCTTCACGGGGACTGTGAACGGTACGCTCACAACCGGACGATCGAATGGGTGACATAGGCAGCCGCCACCGCTATCCCGCGAAATTCAATGATTTGACCTGGTACCGCACCAATGTCCCGTGCATGCAGGCCTGCCCGGTGCACACGGATTCGGGGCGGTATGTGCAGTTGATCGCCGAGGAGCGTTACCGCGAGGCGTACCTCGTCGCGCGTTCCCCGAACCCTCTTGCCTCGACCTGCGGCCGCATCTGCGCGGCGCCCTGCGAGGACGCCTGCCGCCGCGGCTGGATCGACCAGGCGGTGACCATCCGCCCCCTGAAGCGTTTCGTCACCGAACGCTTCGGTTCGGAATCCTCCCGGCCCGACACGTTGAAGTCGCTGCTTGATGACGGCGTCGAATATGGTTGCAGCCGGGCGTGGCACATGTCCTGCCTCGGGAAGACCGCGTCGTCGAAAGCGGCGAAGGTGGGGAAAAAAGTCGCCGTGATCGGCAGCGGCCCGGCGGGCCTCGCCTGTGCGCACGACCTCGCGCTTCTCGGCTACCGGGTGACCATCTTCGAATCCCTGAAGAACCCCGGCGGGATGCTGCGGTACGGCATCCCCGGCTACCGCCTGCCCCGGGAGGTTATCGAGCGGGAGGTGGCGGTCCTCGAGCAGTTCGGCGTGGAGATCCGTACCGGGACTCCCCTGACGGAGGAGTACAACCTGCGGAGCCTGCGCGAGGAGGGCTTCGAGGCCTTCTTCCTCTCGGTCGGCGCGATGCGCGGGCGGGACCTGAACATCCCCGGCCATGAGAAGGATGGGGTCATCAAGGCGGTCGACTACCTGCTCAACCTGAACAGCGGTTACCGGGTGGACCTCGGTGACAAGGTCGTCGTGATCGGGGGCGGGTCGGTCGCCCTCGATGCCGCGCGGACCGCCGTCCGCGAGTTCTACCAGCCGATGGAGGAGATCGAACTCACCGCGCAGGCGGTGGTCGGGCAGCCGGCGATGGACGCCGCCCGCGGCGCGCTGCGCAGCGGCGTCTCCGAGGTGCATGTCGTCTCCCTCGAGTCCTTCGATCTTCTGCCCGCCGCGCGCACGGTCCAGGGGCGCGAAGAGTTGCGCGAAGCCATGGAAGAGGGTCTCCGGTTCCACCCCTCCTGGGGGCCGGTGGAGTTCGTCGGCGGCGAGCGGGTCACCGGGGCGCGCTTCGTCGGCGTGACACGCGTCTTCGACGAGGAGGGGCGTTTCAACCCGCAGTTCGATGAATCGAAAACTTTCGAGCTGGAGGTCGATTCGGTCATCCTCGCCATCGGGCAGCAGGCGGATTTCAACTTCCTCACGGAGGAAGACGGCATCGAGATTACGAACACCGGTACCGTCCGGATCGATCCCGCGACCCTCGAGACCTCGGCGCCGGGTGTGTTCGCCGGGGGCGATGCCGCCTTCGGTCCCCGCATCGCCATCGAGGCGATCGCCAACGGGAAGACCGCCGCGCAGTCCATCGACGCCTTCTTCGGCAGGGCGGCGAGGAAGGTGAGCCTCCAGGTGGAGATCAACAAGCTTCCCGCCCATGAGTACCGCATGCCCGCCGGGTATGAAAAACTGGACCGCAAGCCGCCGGAAACCGTGGATACCGGCCGCCGGACGGGGATCACCGAGGTGGAGAACGTGTACACCGAGGAAGAAGCCCGGCGGCAGGCGGAGCGGTGTCTCACCTGTCACATCGACACCATCTACGACCCCGAGCTGTGCGTTCTCTGCGGCCGCTGCGCCGATGTCTGCCCGGAAAGGTGCCTCAAGTTCGTCCCTCTCGAGATGGTCGACATGCCCGAAGAGCAACGCGCCGAGGCGCTGGCCCGGTACGGGCATGATGAGTCGCTCCCCCTGACCGTCCTGCTGAAAGATGATACCGCCTGCATCCGTTGCGGGCTCTGCGCGCTGCGCTGCCCGACGGAGGCGATGACGATGGAAAGGTTCAACTTCGTGGAGACAGTCGAGTGAGCGTGCTAATCCACAAGGCGCCGGAAACCCGGAGGTCGTTCCTGACGCGGATCACGGGCGGCTTGATCGGAGCGGGTGTTCTCGCCTCCCTCTGGCCCCTGTTCCGATCCCTCGTGCCCAATGTCCGCTACGAGCCGCCCAGCCGGTTCAAGATCGGCAGCCCGGAGCTGTTCCAGCAGGGGGTGACCTTCCTCGATAAACAGCGGATCTTCCTCTTCCGGGAAGGGAACAGCTTCCATGTCATCTCCGCGGTCTGCACCCACCTGGGGTGCACGGTGAAGTTTTCCCCCTTCAACCGGGTAATGGAGATGATCGTCCGGAAGCTGAAGGTGCGCCTGTCCGGGGAGTTCCGCTGTCCGTGCCATGGTTCGAAGTTCCGCGGCGAGGGCACGAACTACGCCGGCCCCGCGCCCCGGCCGCTGAAGTGGCACCCCATCGAGATCGCCCCGGAGGACGGGCAGCTCCTGGTGGACATTTCACGCGAAGTGGACCGTGAATTCAGACTGGTGGTCTAACGATGAGCCTGTTGCCGAAAAAGGACCTCCTCAGCAAGCTGTTCTGGTCGTGGAAGCCGGAATCGGACCGTGAAGCGGGCAGCGCGGTCGTCTCGAATTTCCTGATCCACTGGTTCCCCAACCGGGTTTCGCTGCGCAGCCTCGCCTTCAAGTATTCCCTCTATCTGGGAACCATCGCCCTCACCCTGCTGATCATCCTCACCGTCACCGGTGTCATCCTGATGTTCCTCTATGTCCCCTCGGTGGAGAGGGCGTACTGGAGCATCAAGGACATCGATTTCGCGGTCAGTTTCGGGTGGCTGCTGAGGCGGATGCACCGGGTGGCGGCGCACGCGATGGTCGCCGTCGTCTTTCTGCACATGTTCCGCGTGTTCCTCACCGGGTCGTACAAGAGCGGGGAGATCGTCCGGTCCCACCGCCCCTACAACTGGGTCCTTGGGGTGCTGCTTCTGGTGCTGACGCTGCTGCTCAGTTTCACCGGGTACCTGCTGCCGTGGGATCAGCTCGCCTTCTGGGCGATCACGGTGGGGACGAACATCGCCGCTTCGGTGCCGCTGATCGGGGAGCAGATGCGGCAGTTCCTCCTCGGGGGCACGCGCATCGGCCAGAATACCCTGATCCGTTTCTACGTCCTCCATGTCGCCTTTCTCCCGCTGATCATCTTCGCCGTCGCCGCCTGGCACATGTGGCGCGTGCGCAAGGACGGCGGGCTGGCGGTCATCGAGCAGGTGCGCCGCGAGGCGATCGGCCGCGAGCCGGCCGTGCCCAAGAAGACCAAGACCTACAGCGTCCTCGGCATCGCCGCCGGAACCTCGGTCAATGTGCTCGACCCGACGACGCTGGACGAGAATAACTCGGTGCCCTCCTCGCCCTTCCTCACCACCCGGGTGCTTCTGGTCATGCTCGCCACCTTCGCCGTGACCGTGCTTCTCGCGCTGCTCTTCAAGGCTCCGCTGGAAGGGGCGGCCAACCCCGAGGTGACCCCCAACCCCGCGAAGGCGCCGTGGTACTTCCTCGGTCTGCAGGAGCTGGTCGGGTATTCGGCGCTGATGGGCGGTGTGATCGTCCCCGCGGTGGTTCTCGCGGGGCTGGCGCTGATCCCCTTCCTCGACAAGGAGCAGAAGGGAATCGGGTACTGGTTCACCAGCAGCGCCGGGAGGCGTTGGGGCGTCGTGGGGTTCGTCTACGGTGCCGTGGCGACCGTTCTCTGCGTCGCCGTCAGCCTCCTCTTCCCGACCCGGGAACTCTTCAGCGGGATCGAGAGCCAATTCTTCTTCGACTTCATCAACCCGGCGACCCTGCTGCTCGTCCTGTTCGTGCTTCTCTATTTCTTCGTGCTGAAGCGGACGGCTTCCACCCGCTATGCCTCCATCGCCACCTTCTGCGCCTTCATCCTGGCGTTCGTTCTGTTGACCTATACAGGGACCGCGCTCCGTGGTCCGAACTGGAACTTCTACTGGCCGTGGCAAGCCTGGCCGGGTTCTCCGATCACGTTCTGAGGGGTCGATGAGAAAGAAACTCGGATTCCGTGAAATCGTCGGACTGCTGATCGTCGGGGCCGTCACCCTGGGCGCGGGGATCGCCGCGATCCTCATGGATTCCGCCCCGGAATGGCGCTATTACCAGAACGAATTCAGGGCGATCGTCGCGGAGAAGCTCGGGCCGGAGGCCGCCGCCCGCGTCCCCACCGGGATCCAGCAGGTCTGGATCGAGGAGCTGGGGAGTGTCGACCGCTGTACCACCTGCCACCAGGGGATGTTCTGGAAGGGGTTGGAGAACGTCGAGCAGCCCTGGAGCACGCATCCCAGGTTGTCCCTCTTCAAGAGCCATCCCGTCGAAGAGTACGGCTGCACCATCTGCCACGGCGGGCAGGGGTACGCCCTGACCGGCAACGATGCCCATGGCTTCGTGGAGCACTGGGAGCAGCCGCTGCTCAGCGGGATCATCGGCTCGGAGTATGACCCCCGCGACCCGCCGCCGCTGTACGAGATCCAGTGCAACACCTGCCACCGCTTCGAGCGCAGCACGCCCGGCATGGAGTATATCAATCGAGCCAAGTCGCTGATGCGGGAGAAGGGCTGCAAGGTCTGCCACACCATCAACGGCCAGGGGGGCAGCCTCGGGCCGGACCTGACCAATGAAGGGGACAAGCACCCCGAGGAGTTCGACTTCAGCCACCTCGTCTCCGAGCAGCAGACCATCTTCAACTGGCACATCAAGCATTTCAAGTCGCCGCCCACCATCGTCCCGAACTCCATCATGCCGGAGATGAACTTCCAGTCCCGCGACGCCCAGGCGCTGGCGATGCTGGTGATGAGCTGGAAGGACCTGGAAAAGCTGCCGCGCGGTTACCTCCCCGGCTTCTCCCTCCGCGACGAGATGACACCGGAGGAGATCGAGCGGGACCGGAGGATGCGCGAAGGGGACGGGGCGTTCTTCGTCGAACACAGCTGTTTCGTCTGCCACAGCATCGTGGCGTTCGACATCGAGTCGCCGACGGACAAGGGCCCGGATCTCTCCTGGGCGCCGGATGATGTCCGCGCGCGCTTCAGCAAGAGCCTCGAGGAGTTCCTCTTCGCCCCCACGGGGACGATGGAGATCATCCTCAACAGCCAGATCGTTCTCACCGACGAGGAGAAGTGGGAAGCGATCAACAAGATCATGAAGGCCTACGACATCGTGAAAAACCGCGAGGCGGAGCTTTCTTCAGGCAAATAACCATGCAGGCGATGAGGATGAAGGAAAGTAGAATCTTTTTCCGCATTTGTGTACGAATTCACGATCTACGGAACCGAACTCGAGTGAATTGGAGTTAAAAGGGGTCCTACAGGAGAGGAGAGTAGAAAGATGAGAAACTGGAGAATGACGAGAATGCTTCTGCTGCCGGCTCTCGCCTTGTTTCTTATCGGCGCCATCGGCTGCGGCAAACCACCGCAGAGGGGCAGGGGCGGGGGAAGGGCGGCCGGCGGGTCGGATGTGACCGACGCCGCGCTGGCGACCTATGTCGCGCCGGGCGACCTGGACGAATACTACCTGTTCTACTCCGGCGGACACAGCGGCCAGATTTTCGTCGCCGGCGTCCCTTCCATGCGGCACATCTGCACCATCCCCGTGTTCAGCCAGTATCCGGGGACGGGGTACGGCTTCGACGATGAAACCAAGGAGATGCTCGGGGGCTACAAGTGGGGGGATGCCCACCACCCGGGGTTCTCTGAAACGGATGGCGAGTATGATGGCCGGTGGCTGTTCATCAACGATAACGCCAATGGGCGCATGGCCAGGATCAGCCTGAGGGATTTCAAGACGAAGCAGATTCTGAAGGTGCCGAACATCTCCGCGAACCACGGCAGCTCCTTCGTCACCCCGAACACCGAGTATGTGACCATGTCGACGCGGATGTCGGTCCCCTTCCCGGAAGGTACCTACGCGGATGTCACCGACTACGCGACCAAGTACAAGGGAGTCGTCGCCGGCATCAAGGTCGATCCGAACTCCGGCGAGATGAAGGTCGGCTGGGAAGTCTTGGTTCCGCCCTTCAATTATGACCTCGGCGATGCCGGCAAGGCGGCCAGCGAAGGCTACCTGTTCTGGACCTGTTACAACTCCGAGCGCGAGTTCATCGAGGGCGGCAAGCTCGAAATCACCGCTTCGCAGAAGGACAAGGACTACATCCTGATGGTGGACTGGCGCGAGGCGGAGAAAGCCGTCAAGGCCGGCAAGGCCAAGCGATACAGCGGCATTCCGGTCATCGACCCGGCGAAGGCCCCGGGTGTCGCTTTCTTCATGCCGCTGGCCAAGTCCCCGCACGGTGTGGATGTCAGCCCCAGCGGCCGCTGGATCATCGGGTCGGGCAAGCTCTCGCCGACGACCACCGTGTTCGACATCGAGAAGGTCAAGAAAGCCATCCGGGAGAAGGACTACGAGGATACCATCGACGGCATCCCGGTGCTGACCTACACCTCGGTGCGGGAAGCGGAGATCCCCGTCGGCCTCGGCCCGCTGCACACCCAGTTCGACGGGCGCGGGTACGCCTACACCTCCCTCTTCGTCGAGAGCGCCGTCGCGAAATGGAAGCTGCCGCCCTACGATGAGGGCGCGGACATGAACCAGTACGTCGTCGACAAGATCCCCGTGGCCTACAACATCGGCCACCTGGTCACGGCGGAGGGGGATTCCCGTGAACCGGACGGCAACTACCTCGTCGCGCTGAACAAGCTGTCCAAGGGACGGCACCTCAATGTCGGTCCCTCGATTCCGGAGTCGGCGCAGTTGATCGACATCACCGGCGACAAGATGAAGCTGCTCTACGACGCCTTCACCGAGCCGGAGCCGCACTACGCCGTGATGATCAAAGCGGACAAGCTCAACCCGATTGAGGTCTACAAGAAGGATGACCCGGAGCGGCCGAAGAACCCGGATGCCATCTGGAGCGCCGACGAGGCGAAGATCGTTCGCCGCGGCAGGACGGTCGAGGTCTGGATGATGGCCGTCCGCACCTTCTTCGCGCCGGATGTGATCCGTGTGAACAAGGGCGACAAGGTGATCGTCCACCTGACCAACATCGAACAGACGCGCGATGAGCTGCACGGCTTCGCGATCAACGACTACAACATCAACCTCGTAGTCGACCCCGGCGAGACGAAGACGGTGACCTTCAAGGCGAAAAAGCCGGGTGTGTACGCGTTCTACTGCACCAACTTCTGCAGCGCGCTGCACCAGGAGATGCAGGGTTATCTGCTGGTGAAACCGTAAAGGAATCCACCTGAACCCGCGGGCCGGAGGGCCCGCGGGTTCAGGCAGGGGAGTGAACGGACCGATGGAAAAGATGTTTCAGCGATTCACCGTGAAACTGGCGCAACCCCTGAACATGCGGAGCCGGCTGCTGGTTTTCCTCGCGGCCCTGATGCTGGTGCCGACCTTCTTCGTCCCGCTCTGGAAGATGACCTTCGTCGCCCAGCAGTACCCCGAAGGGCTGGAGCTCTTCATCTACAGCCATGACCTGGTCGGGGGAGATGACGGGAACGACCTGACCGAGATCAATGTGCTCAACCACTACATCGGGATGGCTCCCCTGGAGAGGAAGGCTTTCACCGAGTTCAAGTGGCTGCCGCTGGTGATCGGGCTGATCGGGGTGCTCACTCTCAGGGCCGCCGTGATCGGCACCGTCGGATCGGTGCTCGACATCATCGCGATCGCCGGGTACTTCGCGCTGTTCTCGCTCTGGAGTTTCTGGTACAAGCTGTATTCCTACGGCCACAACCTGGACCCCCGGGCTTCGGTGCATGTCGATCCGTTCACCCCACCCATGTTCGGCCACCGGATGGTCGGCCAATTCGAGGTGTGGTCTTTCCCGGGCTTCGGAACCTACCTGTTCATCGCCTTCGGGTTGCTGATCGTCGCGGGATGGTGCTTCTCCTATCGAATGCGTCCGGCCGATAAAAAGTGAGGTTTCTCCCGGGAAACCGGGGAGGGAGGTAGAATGAAAAGCATCTTGGTTGTTTGTCTGTTATCCGTTCTGCTGGTGGGATGCGGTCAACAGAAAAGTGGTCCGGGGGAGCAAACGGCCCAGACCCGGGAGGTCCTGCTGGATGTACAGGCGCCCGAGCCGCTGCCGATTCCCGAGCCCATGCAGGTGAAATCGAACGAGGACTGGGAGGCCAAGGTTCACAACAAGAATATCGAGGTCCTCCAGGTGATCAACATCGTCAACCCGGTCGCGGCGTACATCACGGCGGGGTTCAAGAAGTACGGCGACAAGTTCAGCCCCACGCTGAAGGAAGAGTGGACGGACACCCAGGCGCAGCTCACCCAGGCGCTCACCCTCTACGACGACTGCAAGAAGCGCATGGAGAAGAAGCAGTACGACAAGCAGCTCTTCCTCGACCTCGAAGGGGTCTGGCAGATTCTCGTGAAGACCGGGGTCGCCGGGGTCCGCACCCAGTCCATGGTTCAAGCGGAGATCAAGCGTCTCACGGGCTGAAAACGGGCACGGGCCGCGTGAGAAGGATGAAACGTTGTTTTCCGGGAAGCGAGACAGCCGACGAGATATTCCTCCCCCTCCACGGCTGTGCTTCCTGTCGCTTGCCACGCATTGTAACGTTGCGTGGCAAGTTTTCCAGCAATCCACGCTGAGTGAACGCGCGATGATAACGGTGAGAGTTCCTGCGGTTCTTCTTCTGGCACTCCTCGTGTTCCGCGCCCCGGGGGCGGCGGCGATGCTGCGCGTCGTCCCCGCGGGCGGGAGCATCACGGCGGTGCTCAACGAGGCGAGCCCCGGGGACACCGTCTGGCTGGAAGGGTCGGACTACCGGGAGAACCTCCGTATCGAGGTCCCGGTGGTCCTCACCGGCGAAGGGTACCCCACGATCCGGGGCGGCTACGAGGGGAGCGTGATCGATGTCCTCGCGAACGGCACGGTGCTCAAGGGACTGCACGTCAGCGAGGCGGGGACCTTCCTGACCCGCGACCTGGCGTGCATCCTGGTGCAGGCCGATTCGGTGCAGGTTCTCGACTGCCGCATCACCCGCCCGCTGCACGGTATCTATGTCAAGGGCGGGAGCTGGACCCTGATCCGCGGGAACCGCATCGAGGGGCGGCTGGACCTCGTCGAGGAGGACCGGGGAAACGGCATCCACCTGTGGAACTCCAAGCGTAATCACGTGCTGCGAAACGAGATTCTGAACGTCCGGGACGGCATCTACTTCTCCTTCGCCGACTCCACCCTCGTCGAGGAGAACTACATCCACGGTGTGCGGTACGGCCTCCACTACATGTATTCCAACTACAACCGGTTCGTCGACAACCTCTTCGAGGAGAACGTCGCCGGCGCGGCCCTGATGTACTCCTACAAGATCGTCTTCCTGAGGAACGTCTTCGCCCGTTGCCGGGGGTTCCGCGCCTATGGAATCCTCTTCCAGTCGATGGACTCCACCCTCGCCGAATCCAACCTGATACTCGACAACAGCCGCGGCATCTTCATGAACAACACCGACTTCAACACGTTGATCAACAACGATATTGTCGACAACGATCTCGCGATCCAGTTGAACGGCGGCTGCGAGGGCAACCGGTTCCTGAGAAACAACTTCATCAACAACCTGAGCCGGCTCCTGCTCGATGTCAGCGACCGGGAGACCATCTGGGCGGATTCCACGGGGGGTAATTTCTGGAGCGGTTACCGGGGCTATGACCTGGATCGTGACGGCGTCGGGGATGTCCCCTTCGACATCCAGAACGTCTTTCAGATCATGGAGACGAAGGTCCCCGAGGTGCGCTTCTACCTCTTCAGCCCGGCGGCGGAGATCCTCAAGGCGGCCGAGCGGTCGATGCCGATTCTCGATCTCGGCAAGGCGAGCGATAACCGTCCCCTGATGAACCATTCCCGCAACGCGGGTGTGCCGTGGGACAGGGTCCGGGAGATCCGAACCGCCTCCAGCCCCATCTTCGCCGTTCTTTTCCTCCTCGGCTTCCTGCTGCAGGGTATCTATCTTGTCAGGTCGACCCGCGGGCCGGGGCGGGGAAGATGAGCGGGAAGGGCGAGATGATCCGTCTTCAGGGGTTCGAGAAGTGGTACGGGAAGCTCCAGGCGGTCAAGCCGCTGGATCTCTCCATCCAGCGAGGCGAAACCTTCGCCCTTCTCGGTCCGAACGGCGGCGGCAAATCCACCGTCATCCGCGCCCTCGTCGGGCTGCATGCCCCCACGAAGGGGACCATCCTGGTCGATGGGCTGGACGCCGCCCGTTTCTCCACCCGGGTCCGTGAGCACCTCTCCTACATGCCGCAACGGGTGACCATGCCCGACATGCTGACCGCGCGGGAGGTGGTCACCCTCTTCGCGAAACTGAAGGGCGCCGCGCCCGGGCGGGTGGAGGAGGTTCTCGAGCTGTTCGCCCTCACCGCCAGCGCGGACCGCTACGCGCGCGAATTCTCCGGGGGAATGCTGCAACGGCTGGGGCTGGCGGTGGCGTTTCTCAAGGAGGTTCCGCTCTTCATCCTCGATGAACCCACCCTGAACCTCGACCCCCTCGGCATCGAACGGCTGCGGGACATGGTCCGGGAGCTGAAGGGGAAGGGCGTGACCATCGTCTTCTCCTCCCACATCCTGCAGGATGCGATCCAACTGGCGGACCGGGTCGGGATCCTGGTGAACGGTGAGCTGGTGAAGCTCGAATCCGTGCCGGACTTCCAGGGCCTGATCGCCCGGGAGACGGTGGTGCGCGTGGTTCTCAGCACCTCGTCCGAAGAGATCGTCGCCGCCGCACGGGAGGCCGGGGGCGCGGTGGCGGGTGCGAATGGACGGCATCTCTCGTTCCGTGCCGAACCGAAGCGGCGCCTCGAAATCATCCGGGCCATCGAGACCGCCGGGGGGGTCATCGAGGAGTTTCACACCGATCCGCCCGACTGGGAGGCGCTGGTCCGGAAAACGTATGACTCACCGGGGGGGTCCTCATGGCTGAGTTGAGGCGGTTGGTACCCTTGGGCCTGTTTTTCGGCCTTCTCGCGCTGACCGCGGGGTGCGCCCGCGAGGTGCAGCCGAAGATCGTGAAAGGCGTCGATGCCTGCGCGGCGTGCAACATGGTGATCGACCAGGTCAACCAATCCTGCGGGTATGTTCTCGAGGGCGAATTCGTGCCCTTCGACAGCCCGGGCTGCCTGCTGCGGAGTTTCGAAGCCCGCCGGAAGAACGGGGCCGGGCTGCCGGAACGCATCTACTTCGCCGATTACCGCGACGGGTCGTTTCATCCCGCCGACTCCACCCTGTTCCTCCTCACCGGGCATGTTCCCACGGTGATGAACGCGCGGGTCATCTGCTTCTCGGACAGCGGGGGCGCGGAGGAGGCGAAGAAGTATCCCGATGAGATCCTGACCGATTGGCTGGGATACCGGACGCTGCGGGGAACCCCGGACGAGGTGGTGAGAATCTCCCTCGATGAGAACGGCATGCAGCCGGAGGTCGTGCAGGTGGACAAGGGAGACCTGGTCCTGTGGGTGGTGAGGGGGCATGATCTGCGCGGACCGCTCACGATTTCGATCAAGGGCTACCCGGAGGTGGGAACGGTCATCGTCCCCCCCGATGGGGGTGAGGTGAACTTCCGGCTGATGGCGCTCCGGCCCGGGGCGGGGTTCCCGGTCCTCTCCGGCGAGACCGGCCGGCCGCTCGGGATGCTCAAGGTGACCGGCGCGCACACCCTCGATGAGCAGGAGATGTGATGAGCGGTGTCCTTGAGATCGCGAGGCAGGAGTTCACCCTGAACCGCCGTAACCGCTGGGTGATCTCGTTCGCCGTGCTCTTCACCGGGCTCACCCTGGTCATCGCCTATTTCGGTATGGTCACCTCCGGCTATGCCGGCTTCCAGGATTTCACCCGCACCTCCGCGAGCATCATCAACCTCGGGGGCTTTCTCATCCCCCTCTTCGCGCTGCTCCTCGGCGTGTTCAGCATGATCACCAACCATGAATACCTGGAGTTGCTGGTCACCCAGCCCGTCTCGCGTGTCCGCGTGCTGCTGGGCAGGTACCTCGGCCTCGTGCTGACGGTTCTCAGCGCGACGCTGGTCGGGTTCTGTCTGCCCGGTGCGATCATCGCCCTGAACATCGGGGTGCAGGGCGTCCTCGCCTATCTCCTCGTCGTTTTCTACGCGGTGCTCCTCGCCCTCGTCTTCACCGGCCTGTCGCTGCTGATCGCCCTCCTCTCCCGTCGCCGGCCCATCGCCCTCGGGATCGCCCTCGGGGTGTGGGTCTTCTACGAGCTGATCTATGGCTTGATGATGCTCGGGACGACCCTCTATTTCCCCGCCAAGGTGCTGAAAACGTCGCTCCTCGTCGGACTGATGGGCAACCCGATCGACTTGACGCGTGTGCTGTCGCTGTTGCAGGTCGGCGGGCCGCACCTGTTCGGACCCGCGGGCGCGACCCTGATCAAGCTGACCGGCTCGCAGGCGCTTTCGACCCTGTATGGCCTCACGGGCGTGCTGCTCTGGCTGGTGATCCCGCTGGTGATCTCCCTGCGCCTCTTCTCCCGCCAGGATTTATAGGCGGCGGGGTAGCGCGGGAGCGCTTGCCACGCCGAAGCACGATACTTCGGGAGAAGGCGGGATTGCATCCCGGGGAACCAAAATATTACACCGCACGCAACCCAAGCTGAGGACGGGTAGCTTGGGACTCCCGCTCGCCTCCCCCCCCCGCTCGCCACGCTGTAACCCAAGGGAGATGGGTGGCCCGTTCAAAAGGGTTTCCGGGATTATCCATGGTCATAGCAGTCCCTCGAGAATTATAAGAGGTACTGTAAGACTACGATTCCCGAGAGCACGATCGGCTTCACCGAATCCTGCGGTTGACTTTCAGAGGGTGTTTCCGATACTATTATGTAGCGATGAACAATCAGGCGAGTGGGGTGAGGGTCCACATGTCTTCTGTAATCGGCGAAGGTATCGCATTTCCCCACCCCATTCGGCACCGGCAAATGAAACATTCCTTCGCCCGTTGAGTGGAATGACCGGGTACGAAAGTGGTCCAGTGATTCGTGCGGTTGGTTGAGAAGGAGGGAACCAGGGATGGAGAAGAGGGAGTTCCAGATTCTCAATCCTGATGCCCGGGCGGCCCTGGAAAAAGGGAAAGAGTATTTCGCCGGGAATGAGTTCCGTGTAATCCTGTTCAAGGAATCGGGTGAAGAGTACTTCGTAGCCCACTGCTTGGAAATGGACGTCGTGTCGCATGGTGAGACGGCGAACGAGGCGTTGGAAAACCTCATCGAAGCGATGGCGTTTCATGTCGAATACTACATCGACAATCACATGGAAGATCAGATCATGACGCCCGCTCCCCCGGAATTGTGGACCCGATTCATGAGCCGTGAGGCCGAATCAAGCGAGACGATTCGATTTGGCCTGCGCGGCCGACGGCGCGGACAACCTCGACTTACAGCCCGTCGTTATGGCGAACCCATTTACTCGGCTTACTAACTGCAAATTCAAACGGTTCTGCGCTTACCTCGAGTCGAAAGGTTTAATCATCGAAAAGAGTCGAGGCAAGGGTAGTCATCGCATGGTGATCAACCCGGCGAATCGTCGCGGGTACCCGATAAGCGAGAAGAAAAAGGACCACACCGTCGTTCCCCCGCAAATCAAGGCGATGATGCGGAAGTTGGAACTGCCGGATGATTTCCTTGATGATCTATGAGAACGTCCGGCCAGCTGTTGGAATGTTCCCTGCTCTCACGGCGGGGTTTCTCTGACTGGTGATCCTCGCGCGGAAGTACCGCAGTTTTCAAAGATAAAAAAAGGGACCGCGCACCCGCACGGCCCCTTTTTCTCTCGTGGTACGCCTGCAGGGATTCGAACCCCGAACCTTCTGATCCGTAGTCAGATGCTCTATCCAGTTGAGCTACAGGCGCTCGCTGACACGCCAGCGAATATAGAGGGATGCCCCGAGCGAGGCAAGATGGGCTGATCGGCACGAGAGTCCCGTTCGCCTTGGGATGCGAATGGTTAGCTTTTCCTGCGCGGCTACACGGCGCGCTTTCTACTTCGTGCACCCCTGACCGTGATTGACTCGTCTCCCACGCGGACCCTATTTTCATTGATGCGCCCGAACCGGAGGTCGCTCGTGAACCGCATCAGAATATCCGCCCGCAACAGCGCCCGCCTAGGTGATTTCACCGGTTGCCTGCGGATCGGTTCCGGGGAATCCTCCGTCAACTCCACCCCCGGCATGGCTCCCGCCATGCCGATGAAACCCCGCCGCGTGCAGGAACGCCCCCAGCACGGAAAGACCGCATGAACCGCGCCCTCCGCTCACTTCTCCTCGCCGGTGCGTTCCTCTTCGCGGTGGCCGGGTGGTCGTCCGGGCGGCCGGTCCGCTTCGAGAACGGCCTTTCCCGGGTGCTTTCCGGCGCCGCCCCGGATCAGCCCATCCGCCTGCTGGTGCTGTTCGCGGATCCGCTCTACGGCAAGGATCTGCTGCCCCGGGCGCAACATCTTCCCGCGCCGGAACGCCGGGAGTGGGTACTCGAGCGCCTGAAGGACCATTTCGCCGCCGTCTCGGGGGACGCGATGGCCTGGATCCGCGCAGAGCAGGCCGCTGGCCGGGCGGACCTGGTGCGTCCCCTGTGGATGGCGAACGGCTGTTTCCTCCGCCTCCGCGCTGATCGAGTCGATCTCCTCGCACGTCAGCCCGGGGTTCAGCGGCTGCGGTACGACCCTCCCATTCCGTTCGAGCGCCTGGCGGATTCCGGCGGCGAGGCCGACACCATCGAGGCGGATGTCCCGGTCGCCTCCCTCTCCTGGGGGGTGTCACGGGTGGGGGCCGAGGTGATCTGGGCGGAGGGATACCGCGGTGAAGGGGTTCTCGTCGCGATGATCGACACCGGGGTGGACACCGATCACCCCGACCTGATGAACCACCTGTGGAGCAACCCCGGGGAGATCCCGGACAACGGGCTGGACGACGATGGCAACGGGTACGTGGACGACATCCTCGGGTGGAACTTCTACAGCGATGACCCCGTGGTCGAGGACTATCACGGTCATGGGACGCGCTGCGCGGGGGTCATCGTCGGGGACGGCACCGGCGGCGACACGACGGGGGTTGCTCCCGGCGCGACCCTGATGGTGCTGCGCAACTGGGCCTACGGCTGGAGCAGCGAGGCGACCCATTTCCTCGCGGTACAGTACGCGGTGGCGAACGGCGCGCAGGTCATCAGTTGCTCGATGTCCTATGACCGCCTCGAGGATGCGAACCCACCCGTGATTCCGGACTATGTCACCCACCGCATCATCCAGGAGGCCTCCCTCGCCGCTGGGGTGATCCAGGCGAACTCCACCGGCAACAACGGCGATAACGTCGGGGTGCCGTGGAATGTGAACGCCCCCGCGAACTGCCCGCCGCCCTTTCTCCACCCGGACCAGGCACCCACGGGCGGCCTCTCCGCGATCCTCGCCTGCGGATTCTACCGCGAGACCGGGATCATCGACAACAACAGCGATGTCGGCCCCTCGGAGTGGTATGATCCGGGGTATCCGCCCCAATTCCGCGACTATCCCTGGCAGGGCGGGACCTCCATGGGGCTGCTGAAGCCGGATGTCGTCGGGCCGAGCCGGGTGAAGACGACAACGCTGGGAGGCGCTTACTACTTGTATTTCTCCGGTTCCTCCGCCTCTGCGCCGAACCTGGCCGGCTGCCTCGCCCTGCTGCGCTCCATGCACCAGCAGGCCTCCCCGGAGCGGATCGCCGAGGCGATCAAGATGACCGCCGAGGACGCCGGCGATCCCGGGCATGACAATGTCTACGGCGCGGGCCGCTACCGGGTGGACCTCGCCCACGCCTACCTCGATTCGATCATGGGCTACGGCGGCCTGTTCGTTACGGCGGACGATGCCTTCGGCGACCCGGTCGATTCCCTCGAGATCCTGCTCGATGACGGCGAGGTGCGGGGGCTGCTGCGCGAAGGCAGCCTGTCGCTCCCCCGCGTTCTGCCGGGGTTGTACACCCTCACCGCGACCGGCGAGGGGTGGCAGCCCCAGTCCGTCCCCTTCGTCCAGGTTTCGCCCGGCGACACCACCCGCATCGCCTTGATGATGGACCGGGTCCATTTCGGCATCGACCCGCCGGCGCTGGAGTTCGCGATTCTCACCGGGGATACCGCGCGCGCCGCGGTCACCTTGGAGAACGACCAGCCGGGGACCCGGAACTACGCCCTTTCGGCGCGGCCGAGGGGCGGGGTGGACTGGGAGGTCGATACGACCCTCACGATAGACCGGCTGGCCGGTGTCGATATCGAGGCGCTGGCCGCCTTCGACAGCCTGTTGCTGGTGGCCGGGGTGACGAGTGGTGAAGCCACCCTCTGGCGCTTCACGCCCGGCGGGGAATTCATCGACAGCGTCTCCCTGCCCGTGATGGGGGGGGAGTACGGACTCACCGGCCTGGACGCTGGCGGCGACAGCGTTCTGTACGGTGTGACCCTGACCACCCTGTATACCTTCGACCATGACCTGAACGTCATCGACTCGCTCGCCCTGCCGACCTCCCTCGCCTGGTCGCTGGCGTATGACGACCGGACGGGACAGTTTTTCGTCGGGGACTATATCGGGTCGGTCTTTCGCCTGAATGCCGGGGGGGATCTGCTCGAGACCTATGATTTCGGCGCCCCCGTGGCCGGGCTGGCGTTCCACGCCGAGGACCGGCGCGGTGCGATGCTCTTCGCCCTCACCCCGGGCGATCCGGGGCAGGCGAGGCTCATGCGGCGCAACATGGGCACCGGGGTGATCCAGGGCGAGGCCGACCTCGCGCCGGACGGCGCGGACTCCGCCGCCGGGCTGGACCTCGAGGCGCTCACCGATGCGCCCTTCTGGGACCTGCGCAGCCTGCACCATTCGGGAGCGGTACGCCGTTTCCGGCGTGAACTCCGCTTCGATGCCTATGACCTTCCCGCCGACTTCCAGGTTCCCCCCGGCGGCGCGGCGGTCGAGGTGGCCTTTCATGGCCCGGCGATGAACATCGGGCGGCACCCCCTCGAGCTGGTCTGGGAGAACCTGACCGACGGCTGGACCTACCGGATGCCGGTCGTGGTCACCGTCGAGCCGGGAGACCGGGCGGCGGAAACCGCCGCGGCGCTGCCGGAAGCGCCGGACCTGCTTCCCCCGTACCCGAACCCCTTCAATTCCGCGGTGACCATCCGGTTCCGCCTGGCGAAACGGGCGGCTGTCCGGCTGGAGATCGTGGACCTTCTCGGCAGGAGGGTCGCGCTCCTGGCGGATGCGCCGTTCACACCGGGGGAGCACGGGGTTCGCTGGGAAGCGGGCGGGCGTGCATCGGGGATGTACTTTGCCGTTCTCAGGACCGGCGGCTTGCGCCGGGCGGCGAAACTCCTGCTGCTGAAATAGCAGCATATGGCACGAGGATACGGTGATTCCGTTCAACTGGGGGTAGGCGGCATGAGACATCTTATAAGATTCCTGCCGGGACTGCTTCTGACGTTGGTGCTTGCGGCCACGGTGACAGCCGCCGGGCTGGAAGGGACGAAGGCCCCGGAATTCAAGTTGAGAA
>CAYOKT010000008.1:0-16311 GCA_964404605.1 uncultured bacterium | reverse complement strand
ACGGTGACAGCCGCCGGGCTGGAAGGGACGAAGGCCCCGGAATTCAAGTTGAGAACCGCTGATGGCGGCAGTTATTCGCTTTCGGACGCCCTCGAGAACGGCGGACCGGTGTTGCTGGACTTCTGGGCGACCTGGTGCGTCCCCTGCCGGCGGGCGCTGCCCCTCATGGCGGACCTGCACGAAAAATACCAGGACCGTGGTTTTACCCTGTTGGCGATCAGCGTGGACAACACCCGCAGCGTCGGCAAGGTCCGCCCCTATATCCGGAGCCAGAAGTTCGACTTCCCGGTCCTGCTGGACACCGACAACGAGGTGCTGAAACGGTATCGCGGGAACAACGTTCCCCACGCGGTGCTGGTCGCGCCGGACGGCACGGTGAGCAAGGTGTGGATCGGGTACCATCCGGGCGAGGAGAAGCAGATCGAGGAGGCGATCCTGCGCCTTCTTCCGGAGGCCGGGATCGAGGACCTGAAAGCGGAGGGGGAAGAGTGAAACGGAACCTCGCCTTCTCCCTCTGGATCGGCGCCGCCGTTCTCCTGTTCGCCGCCTCCCTGGCAGCGCAGGAGTTCAGCCTCCAGGGGTCCAACGAGGCCCGTTGGGCGGACGGCCGGGAGCGCCTCGGCACCATCGAATCACCGAAACGGTACTTCGAGAACCGCCTGAACATGGACCTGTACTTTGACCGGCTCCGCTTCGGCACCCGCTTCACGGTGCTCCAGCCCTCCGAGTTCGGGCAGACATTGCCGCGGGATGCGACTCTCGAGAAACGCTTCCTCGAATATCGTTCGCCGGATGAGTCGGTCCGCCTCCGCGCCGGGGATTTCTACACCGTCTGGGGGCGCGGGTTGACCCTCGCCCTCATGGAGGACATCAACCAGGGGTTCGATTCGGGGCTGGACGGCGTCCTCGCCTCCGGGGACTTCGGCCCGCTGCACGCCGAAGCGCTGTCGGGACGCAGCCGGGCGGGGTTCCTCGGCCTTGTACGCGAGGCGCAGGTCAACGGGGTTCATCTCGCCGCCGGCCTGCCGTTCGGGCTGAGGGCCGGCGCCCAGGTGATGCAGGTCCTCCCCGCGGCGGAGTCCGGTTCCTACGATGAGAGTTCCACCTGGGGCGGGTTCCTCTCCTATGATGGTTCCAGCGTGAGCCTCTGGGCGGAGACCGCCCTCGAGGCGATCACGGGCCGGGATGACACCTTCGACGCCACCTACCTCTCCGCGAGCTGGTACGGCGGGGCGGTGGGCATCGCGCTCGACTACAAGAATTACAACTACTTCCGCTACGGCAGCGGCCCCATCGGGGCGGGCAGCATCTACAGCCAGTCCGTGGACATCCTCCCCTTCCACAGCGCGCCGATCGTCCAGCGCGAGGCGACCAGCCCCCTCTTCGGCAAGCACCCGCACATCGTGCGCTACGAGGATGAAGTCGGGGTGCAGCTGGAGGTCACCTGGTCCCCCGGCGACATCGGTTCGCTGGTGCTGAGCGCCGCCCAGAGCAGCGGGCACGACAGCGAGGGCGCCCTGCTGCCATCCCTGAAGGAGGAGAACAGCCCCTACCGGGAACTCTTCCTCGAGCTGGATTCCTATCCCCGCGCCGGCTGGTACCTGAGCACCTGGGCCGGGGCCAACGAGGACCTCGTCTATTTCCACGAAGGGCAGGTGCGGGCGAGGACATTGTGGGACCGCCGCGCCGCCCTCGGAATGAGAAACGAGGTCACCCTTTCCGGTAACCTGATCTTCGTCGGGGAGGTGGAGGGGTTGAGAACGGAGGACAAGGTCCTCGAGGAGAACTATCTCGATGGTCTGCTTGTCCTCGGCGCGGTCTGGAAAACGGACTATTCGCTCCTGCTCACCCTCGAGGCAACCGGGCAGGAGAACCCCCCGGAGGGACGCGATTCCTGGCTGAAAGGGGATTTCCGCGCGTTCATCGACAACCGGCACGAGCTTCTGCTCACGGTCGGGCAGGAGCGCGGCGGCCTGGTCTGTACATCGGGGAAGTGCCGGGTGGTGACCCCGTTCAACGGGGTCAAGGTGACCTTTACCAGCCTTTTCTGAGCGCGGCGGGGTCCTATCTTATCCCCGGACAGCAGGCAGGGGACAACGAGGTCGGTTTCGTGACAGCAGATGCGAACGCTCGCTTGCACCGTCTCCCGGCCGTCGACCGTGTCCTCGCGGAGAAACCGCTCGCGGCCTGGTCCGGTTCGCCGTTGGCCACCGGGGCGGTCCGGGAGGAACTCGCATCCGCGCGGGAGGAGGTGCGTTCGGGGGGCGCTGTGCCAACCCCGGGCGAACTGGCCGCCCGCGCCGCCGCCCGCCTCGACCGCCGCTTCGCGCCGCGCCTCCGGCGGGTGATCAACGGCACCGGGATCATCATCCACACGAACCTGGGCCGCGCTCCTCTCGGCGAGGAGGCGATCGCCGCGATGGCCGAAGCCGCGCGGGGATACTGCACGCTGGAGTTCGATCTCCCGCGCGGGCGGCGCGGGTCGCGCCACACCCTGGTGCAACCGTTGCTCACGGCATTGACCGGGGCGGAGGACGCTCTCGTCGCGAACAACAACGCCGCCGCCCTGCTGCTGGCGCTGGCCGCCTTCTCGAAGAGGAAAGAGGTCATCGTCTCCCGCGGCCAACTGGTCGAGATCGGCGGGAGTTTCCGCATTCCGGACATCTGCCGGGCGAGCGGCGCGAGGCTGCGCGAGGTCGGGACGACAAATCGGACACGCTTGTCCGATTATGAGGAGGCGGTCGGCGCCCGCTCCGGTGTCCTCCTCCGGGTTCACCCTTCGAACTACCGCATTATCGGGTTCACCGGCGAAGTCTCCCTCGTCCAGCTCGTCGAGCTGGGCCGGACGCGTTCCCTGCCGGTCGTGGATGACCTCGGCAGCGGAGCCCTTCTGGACATCAGCCGGCGTGCCGCGCTGCCGGCGGAACCGCTGGTCGCTGAAAGTGTCGCGGCCGGCGCGACGGTTGTCACCTTCAGCGGGGACAAGCTCCTCGGCGGACCCCAGGCGGGGATCGCCGTCGGCCAACATGATGCGATCGAAAGGATGCGCCGCAATCCGCTGATGCGTGCGGTGCGGCCGGACAAGGTGACCCTCGCGGCCCTCGACGCCACCCTGCGAGCCTACCTCACGCCGCGGGAAGTCGGGGGAAAGCTCCCGGTCTGGCGGATGCTCATGGCCCCTGTCGAGGAGCTGCGGCGCTGGGGCGAACCGGTGCTGGAAGCGGTGAAGGCAGCCGCGGCGGAGAGGGGGCTGGCCGCCGGCCTCGCTCCCTCCTCGGCTCGTTCGGGCGGCGGATCCCTGCCGGAGGAGGAACTGCAAAGCCTCGCGCTGTGTTTCACCGGCGGCGGGCGGCGGTTGAATGCCCTGCAGAAACGGTTGCGTTTTGGTGATCCACCCGTGATTGGGTATCTTCGTGAGGGAGCGCTGTGGCTCGATCTGCGGACGATGTTCATCGAGCCGGTGGATCGAGTGTCGGAGGTGTTGCTCCACGCGCTGAACAAGGAGGGTGGATCATGAGGGTTCGCGGCGTTCTGCCGATGTTGCTGGCTGTGTTCCTGCCGCTGGTCATCGCCGCTTCGTCCGGCGCGGCCATGGTGCAGTCGATCGACATCGACGGGCCGATTCACCCGGTGGCGATGGACATCATTCTCAACGCCATCGAGCGCGCCGAGAACGAGGGCGCGGAGGCGCTTCTCATCCGTCTCGACACCCCGGGCGGGCTGATCGAATCCACCCGCAAGATCACCAAGGCGATGCTGAACGCCCGTGTCCCGATCATCGTTTATATAGCCCCGGAGGGCGCGCGGGCCGGCAGTGCGGGGGTGTTCATCACCCTGGCCGCCAACATCGCCGCGATGGCCCCGAGCACGAACATCGGCGCGGCGACCCCGGTAGGCATGGGGGGAGCGCCGGGTGACACTTCCCAGAGCGGGCGGTCGGACCAGGAGACGATGCGCCGCAAGGTGACCAATGACACCGTGGCGATGGTCAAGGCGATCGCCGAACGGCGCGGGCGGAATGTCGAGTGGGCGGAGAAGGCCGTGCGCGAAGCCGCCTCCGTGACCGCCAGCGAGGCCCTCGAGCTGAATGTCATCGACCTGATCGCTTCGTCCCAGCGGGAGCTGCTCGAGGAGATCGACGGCCGAGAAGTCGAGGTGGCGGGGGAGAAGCGGAACCTGCACACGGCGGACGCGCAAATCGTCCACATCGAAATGACATGGCGTGAGCGGTTCCTCAGCACCCTCGCCAACCCCAACCTGGCGTATATTTTCATGCTCGTCGGGATGTACGGCCTGATCTTCGAGCTGTACAACCCCGGCGCGATCATCCCCGGGGTGGTCGGCGTGATCGGGCTGATCCTCGCGTTCTTCGCGTTTCAGACCCTGCCGCTGAACTGGGCGGGGCTGTTGCTGATCATTGTCGCCATCGCGATGTTCCTGCTGGAGATCAAGGTGACCAGCTACGGTTTTCTTACACTCGGCGGAATCGCCTCCCTGCTGCTGGGCTCCGTCATGCTCTTCGACAGCCCCATCCCGGCGCTGAGGGTGTCCTGGTCGGTGATCATCCCCGCGGTGGGGGCGACAGCCCTCTTCTTCCTGTTCGCGATCACCATGGGGATCCGGGCGCAGAAGAGGAAGGTGACCACCGGCGCCGAGGGGATGATCGGTGAAATCGGCGAGGTGACCACCACTCTCAACCCCGAGGGGAAGATCCAGATCGGCAGCGAGTACTGGAGGGCTGTCGCGGAAGAGGGGCCGATCAAGAAAGGCGAGCGGGTCGTTGTCACCGGGGGGGACCGGCTGTTGCTGAAGGTCCGCCGGCAGGACTGACCGCCGGATGTCGCCCCCGTTTCGCGGACTCGCACTCGCCTCCGCGGCGTTCACCCTCGGTCTGCTGCTCGGTCCGCACGGTCCTCCCGGGCTCCTGCGCCTCCTCATCGCGGGAGCGCTTCTGCTCCTCACCCTCATCTCCCTCCGGTCGCCCCGGACCCGCACCCTGCCCGATTATCTGCTTCTCGTTCTCTGGCTCTCCATCGGCTGGGCGCGCGGCGCTCCGCCGCCTCCGGTCGCCCCGCCGGAGGGCAGGGCCTGGGTCATGGCGACGGTGCTCAACCCCTTGGAGGCGGGTCCGAAGGGGAGGATGCGGCTGGGAGAGTTGCGCTGGGAGATCGCCTCCCGCTCGGGTTCTCTCCCCGGCCGGGCGGTGCTCTACGGCGGCGCTCCCGTTGGGCTGGCTCCCGGCGACCGCGTCCGCCTGATGGGGCGGATCGAGCCCCAGCCCGGACCGCGCAACCCCGGGGAGTTCGACGCCCGGGCGTACTGGGGGGTGCGCGGCGTGCGGTGGCGGATCTCCGCCGCCCGGCGCCTCGAAGCTCTCGGGCCCGCCGGCGGGGCAGCGAATCGGGCGCGGCACCTCCTGCACCGGGTTCGCCGGGAAGTTTCACTCGTCATCGACCGCGGCTGCGACCGGGTGACCGCGCCGCTGGCCCGGGCGCTCCTCCTCGGCGACCGCAGCGAGTGGAATCCGGGGGAGCGCGACCGGATCGCCTCATCCGGGTTGATGCATCTCTTCGCGATCTCCGGCCTGCATGTCGGCATTCTCGCCCTCCTCCTGCACGCCTTCCTCGGCCTGTTCCGTTTCGGGTACCGCACGCGGATCCTGCTGGTTCTCCTCGCCCTCTGGCTCAACGTTCCCCTGGGCGGCGCGAACCCACCGGTGGTCCGGGCGACGGTGATGCTCACCTTCGGCCTCGGGGCCGTGCTCCTCGGGCGCCGCCGCTACCTGGGGTATACCCTCCTCCTCGCCTATATCGGACTTCTCGCGTGGCGGCCGGAGGGGTTGCGCGATGCCGGGTTCCAGCTCAGTTTCGCGGGCGCAGCGGGGGCGATCCATGCCTCCCTCCGCTTCCGCGGGCTCATCGCCGGCGGGCCGTTGAAGGGGGTCACCCCGCGCGTCCGTCCTCTCGTCCAGGCGGGCCGGCGCACCCTCTACTCCCTGCTCGTCTCCCTCGGAGCCTGGGCGGCCACCGCACCTTTTATCATCTGGCACTTCGGGCGGCTGCCATGGCTCTCGCCGGTGATCACCCTCCCGGCGGTCCTCGTCCTCTCGCTGGCCCTCGCGGGCGGTTGGATGGCGGTGATCACCGCGCCGCTCGCCGGGTTGAGTGGTGTGTTCGCGGGCTCCCTGCACGCCTTCGTGTGGATGCTGAATCTTCTCGCCGGGTGGTCGGCGGCCCACCTCCCCGTGGCGACCCATCTGCCCGTGCAGATGATGTGGGCGGCGCTGCTCGCGGCCGCCGTTCTCGCCTGGTTCGCACCGAGGATCAGCCGCGCCCCGTTGCCCGCATCTGCGCTCGCCGTCCTGTCGGTGGCCTGCATCATCGTCTGGGCGCCGCTCTGGCTGCCGGCGGGCGTGGTCAAGCTCGGCGTCCTCGATGTCGGGCAGGGGGACGGTGTGCTCATCCGCCGCGGCGAACGGGCGGTGGTGATCGACGGCGGCGCGATGGAATCCTCGGCGCTGCGGCGCCAGTTGCGGATGACGGGGGTCAAGCGGGTGGCTCTCTGGGTGCTGACCCACGGAGACGCGGACCATGCCGGCGCGGTGAGAAAAATCGCCGGGCTGGTTCCCATCGATGCCGCGCTGGTCGGGCCCGGCACGGCGGGGGATTCGGTGGGCGCGGAGGCGTTGCGCGCCCTGGGCCGGGCGGGTGTGCCGCTCTACACCGGCGCCGCCGGGACACGGGCCGGCCTGGGTAGCCTCGGCACGCTGACCGTCCTCTCGCCGCCCCGGGGCGCGGATCTCGAACGCACGTCCGACAATGACCTCTCCCTCGTCCTGCGGTGGGAGATCGACGGCGCCGGCGCCCTCTTTCCCGGGGACGCCTCGAGCGATGTCGAGGAGCGGCTTCTCCAGTCCGGGAGCGCCCCGGAGGTGGACCTGCTGTTAGCCGCACATCATGGCAGCCGGTACTCGACGTCGGAGAGGTGGCTGGAGGCGACGAGCCCGGAGGTCGCCGTGATCTCCTGCGGGCGGAACAACCCGTACGGCCACCCGGCCCCGGAGGTGGTGCGGCGGCTGGAGGAGAGGGGCGTCGAGATTCATCGCACCGACCGCGAGGGGGCGGTGCTCTTCCTCCCGGTGAACGGTCGTTTCGTCCCGCTGCCCTGGCGGGAGTGGTGGTGATCGGCGGCGTCGCCGCGCCGCCACGCCGGAGCGCCGTGCGCGGGCGGTGGGCCGGAGGCGCAGCTACTTCGATTCCCCCCGGTAGGACTTCTTGATGATCCGCTCCATGTAGCCCTTGGGGTCCTCGAGGAAGGCGGTTGTGACTGTGAAGGATTCCGTGCCGAGCAGGTTGAAGGCGTAGAGCACCTCCTCGAGGGCTTCGCTGAGCACTTCGCCCGGGGTCTTCCCCTCGACGGGATGTTCGCGCAGACGGCGCCGCGCGGCGGGGGAGACCGTGAGCCGCACCCCCGTCTCGCGCCGGAACTTCTCCACCGCCCTCTTGACGGTTCCCCCGGTGATCAGCTCGGCGCAGACCTCCTTCGGATGTTCCACCGCTTCACGGGTGACCACCAGCTTGCTGATCGGGGTGGAAGGCAGCCGCTTTTCGAAGGGGATCAGCGCCCGTTCGACCACGCGCATCAGCCCGCGGGCCCCGGTCTTTTCGGAGTGGGCCTGCTGCGCCAGCAGGCGGAGTGCTTCATCCGTGAACTCGAGCTTGATCCCGTACGCCGCGAAGTCACGGATCTTCCCCTGCACGACGGCGTTGTACTCGTTGGTCAGCACCTCGTACAGCCCCTCCTCGCCGAGTTCGTGCAGCCGGGCGATCACCGGCAGCCGGCCGATGAACTCGGACTCGAACCCGTACTCGATCAGGTCCTGGGTCGTGACATCGTCGAGCAGGGAGTCGAGTTCGTCGGGCAGGTCTTGGATATCGCTGCCGAACCCCATCGGCTGGCGGTTGAGACGGCGCCGGATGATGGTCTCGAGACCGTTGAACGCCCCCGAGACGATGAAGAGGATGTTGCGCGTGTTGATCTTCTTCTTCGGAGCCTTGCCGGTGCGCTGGGTTTCGATCACCGCTTCCATCTGGCTGGCGAGGTCGTGGGGCACGCGCAGCTCGACCTCGGTCTCCTCCATCAGCTTCAGGAGGTTGCGCTGCACGCCGGTGCGGCTCACATCGGGGCCGATCACGTTGCTGCTGGCCGCGATCTTGTCGATCTCGTCGATGTAGATGATCCCGTACTCCGCCAGCTTGATGTTGCCCCCGGCGGCCGTGACCAGGTCGCGGACCATGTCCTCGACGTCCCCGCCGACATACCCGGTTTCGCTGAACTTGGTCGCATCGCCCTTGACAAAGGGTACCCCGATCCGCTCCGCGATCAGCTTCACGATGTACGTTTTCCCGACCCCCGTGGGGCCGATGAGCAGGATGTTCGGCTTGATCTGGCCCGGGATCCGGGGCTTGCCGCGCCCCTCCTCGTGCTCCCAGCGCATCCGGTTGAAGTGCGTCGCCACCTTGGTCGCGATGATCTCGATCGCTTCTTCCTGCCGGACGACGTATTGCTGCAGGTAACGTTCCAGTTCCTCGGGGGTCATATCGAAGTGGAGACTCGGGTCCTCACCCTCCCCGGGAGGGACTTCCGTCTCGCGAGACCCGAGGGAATCCACCTGGGCCATCACGACACCGGGTCCGTACTTCTCGCGGAGGAAATCCTGGATCTCCCTCTGCACTTCATCGGGGCTGGGAATGCGCCGGGCTTTCTGTTCCGCGGGTTTTTCCGACTTCATGGGTGCGGGTTCCTTGCTGTACAGGATTCCTGTATAAAATACGATACCCGCCGCCGTGCCGGTTCCGGGTTGACAGCCGGGCAGGGCGGCTCGCGAACGGCGGCTGGCAGCGAGCGCCGCCGCACCCGAACGTTCCGTGTCTCCCCTCCCGGCGGCGGCCGGAAAGGGGAGAGGCCGGGCTTGACGCATCGGCGGCGGGGCTGTACTTTTCAGAGCAAAAAACAGGCCAAAAGGAGGCCCTGTGCCCAGACCCCTTTCCGATCCGGCGCTCCAGCCGCGTCTTGCGAAAGTGCGGTTGCTCATCTTCGATGTCGACGGCGTTCTCACCGACGGGATCGCCTACTACGATGCGCAGGGCCTCGCGATGAAAGGCTTCGCCATGCGCGACGGCTTCGGGTTCGTGCTCGCGAAATTCGCCGGACTCGAACTCGGGGCGATTACCGGAAATGTCGCCGAGCTGGTCCGCCGGCGCCTGGAACCGTTCGGAATCACCCGCCTCTACGGCGGCCATTTTCGCAAGTCCGGGTATTTCAAGAAGATGATCGAGGAGGTCGGCGTCTCGGCCGGGGAGGCGGCGTTCATCGGGGATGACCTTTTCGATCTGCCAGTGATGGCGCAGGCCGGCCTCTCCTTCGCACCCTCCGATGCGCACCCGGATGTCCTGAGCAAGGTGGATGCAGTCTGTTCGCTGCCCGGAGGAAAGGGTGCGATCCGGGAAGTGATCGAAGCGATCATCAAGGCGCAGGGGAAGTGGGAGCAGGTGTTGGCCGACATCGAAAAGGATGAGAAAGGCGGCCGGTGAGATGAGATGGAGGCGATCCACAGGGGGCTTCCCGGACAGGATTCCTGCCGTCAAGACAGGGCTTCTCCCGGTGCTTTCTGCCATCGTGGCAGTCGCAGCCGCCGGGTGCAGCAATCTCGGCGGCACGGTGGATCTCGCCCCGGACGAGGTCCGCGGGGCCATGCCGACGCAGGAGTTCAACGATGTCACCATCACTCACACGGACAAGGGGCTGATCACTTTCGTCGTCCAGGCGCCGCGCCTCGAACGGTTTCAGAAGCCGAGCCGGGCGGTGCTCTCGGGCGGGATCAGGGTGCGATTTTACGATGAAGGCCGTCCCGGAAGCGTGCTCACCGCCGAGCGGGGAGAGGTGCGCGACAACGGCCGGGAGTTGCTCGCCGAGGGGCATGTGGTCGTCGATACCGACAGCGGCACGGTGATCAAGACCCCGCGGCTGACCTGGCGCCGGGAGGATGAACTGATCCGCAGCGACACCGTCGTCACGATCATCACGCGGTGGGACACCCTGTACGGGACCGGGCTGATCGCCTCGCAGGATCTCCGCCGCCGGCGCATCCTGCAACCGAAGGGGGTCAGCCGGCGCGCCATCAGCACCGGGGAGGGAGCGGCGACGGGGAACCGGCCCGCCGGCGAGCCGGACGGCGCGGCGGGAAGATCCTACATGCCCGCGGATCCCTCGGCGAGGGAGAGGGACACCCGGTGAGGAGTGCGGGAGGGGCATCCGTGCTGCTGGTTGCGTTGCTGCTCTGCACCCTGCCCTGCCGGGGCGATGGAGTCGCCGCCGCGGGGACTCCTTCCGACCGCGGGGAGTACCACGGCGAGGGCCGTGACACCGGCGGAGCGATCCGTCTCCTCCGGGCCGGCGAACTCCGGCAGGAGCAGCGCGGCGCGGAAGAGGTGATGATCCTGACGGGCGATGTCAAGCTGATCCAGGACTCGCTCACCATCTGGTGCGATTTCGCGCAGCACCGGCGCCGGCTGGGGGAGCTGCTCCTGCGCGGAAATGTGATCATGGTCGATCCCGGGCGGCGCCTGAAGGCGGACCGGGTCACCTACTATGAGAAGGAGCGCCGGTCGGTCGCTTCGGGCAATGTGCAGGTCCTTCGTGATTCGGTGTTGCTCCGAAGCCGGACCGGCCGGTACGATGAACAGAGCGAGGAAGCCGTCTTCACCGGTGACATGTCCGCCACCGACCTGGGGCGCGACATCCGGGTGACCGGGGGCCGGGGGCGTTACAATGCACGGCATGAGGTCGCCGAGGCGCAGGTGAACCCGGTGCTCGTCCAGTTCGATTCCACCGGCGGGGAGACGGCGCGTATCGTGGCGGAGTACATGCGCTATAATGCGGCGGAGGGCATCGCCGAAGCCCGTGACAGCGTGCGTATCGACTGGGAGGAGGTCCGCGGGCAAGGCGAGCGGCTGTTCTACCACCCGGACGATGGAATGGCTCTCCTCGTAGGCAGGCCGGTGATCCGGCGGGGCCGGGACGAGGCGGTGGGAGACAGCATCTGGCTCTTCGTCACCGACGGCAAGCTGGATTCGGTCGTCGTCCGTGGGGCCGCCGTGGCCTACACCGCCTCGGACAGCACCCGCGACGCGCCCCGCAGCGAGCTGCGCGGCAAGCAGATCGTGATGGACTTCGAGGACGGTGTCGTCGCGCGGATGCAGAGCGACGGGCAGGCGATGGGTCTCTACCACCTGTTCGAGAAGGGGGAGGACAAGGGGTCGAACCGGGTCAGCGGCGACCGGGTGACCCTGCTGATGAACGAGGGCTCGCTGGAGGATGTGATCGTCGTCGGCGGGACGGAGGGGACCTATTATCCGCCGCGACTGGCGAAGAAGGTGAGGCGCGATGAGTGAAGGTGCCGCTGGTGACGGCCGCCGCCTGAGCAGGCTGCGCGGTGAGAACCTGGTGAAGATCTACGGCCGCCGAAAGGTGGTCAGTGATGTCACCGTGGAGATCGTCCAAAAGGAGATCGTCGGCCTGCTCGGACCCAACGGCGCGGGCAAGACGACGACCTTCTACATGATCGTCGGGATGGTGCGTCCCAACGGCGGGCGGGTGCTGCTCAACGAGATGGACATCACCGGCAAGCGGATGTACCAGCGCGCCCGCCTGGGTATCGCCTACCTCCCCCAGGAAGCGAGCATCTTCCGCAAGATGACGGTCGAAGAGAACCTGATGGCGATCCTCGAGACCCTGCCGCTGACCCGGAGCCAGCGGCGGGAGAAGTGCGAGCGGCTGCTCGAGGAGCTGTCGATCACCCAAATCCGCAAGAGCAAGGCGTACAACCTTTCGGGCGGGGAGCGCCGCCGCACCGAGATCGCCCGCTGCCTCGTCACCGACCCGAAGTTCATCCTCCTCGACGAGCCCTTCGCGGGGATCGACCCCATCGCCGTACAGGACATCCAGGAGATCGTCCGCGGCTTGAAATCGCGCGGCATCGGGGTGTTGATTACGGACCATAATGTCCATGAGACCCTGGCGATCACCGATCGGGCCTACCTGCTCTACGAGGGGCGCATCCTCATGTCCGGCTCCAGTGACCGCCTGGCCAGCGACCCGGAGGCGAGAAAGCTGTACCTTGGAGAATCGTTCACCCTCACCCGGTAAGGATAGGTGGGAATGCAGTTAAGACAGGAAATCCGGCTGCGGCAGGAGCAGATCCTGCAACCACAGCAGATTCTGCGTTCCGAACTGATCCAGCTTCCGCAACTCCTGCTGGAGGCGAGGTTCCAGCAGGAGTTCGAGCAGAACCCCCTGCTGGAGATCATCGAGGAGGATGAGCGCCGGTCGGAGGACGAGGACGACCGGATGGAGAACGCCGCGGTGCAGGAGGCCGAGTCCGAATCCGAGGAGCGGGAGCAGCGGGAGGCGGAACGCGAAGGGAGCGAGGTCGACTGGGAAGGCCTGCTCAATGACGAGGAGGAGCAACGGGAATACCGCAGCCACCGCGCCATCACCGAGCCCATCGAGATCCCCCAGCCGGACAAGAGAAGCCTGACCGACAACCTGCGTGAACAGCTCACCCTCGACCGCCTTACCGAGAAGCAGATCATCATCGGGGAATACATCATCGGGAGTCTCAACTCCCGCGGCTACCTCGATGCGACCCTGGAGCAGATCGCCGAGTTGGCCGAAGCGACGGTCGAGGAGGTCGAGGAGGTCCTGGTGCGGATTCAGCACTATGACCCGCCCGGGATCGCTGCGCGGGACCTGCGGGAGTGCCTCCTCGTGCAGCTCGAGGTGCGGGGCGAGGAGGATTCGCTGCCCTACCGCATCCTGCACGATCACTTCGACAATTTCGTCAACCGCCGCTATGAGATCATCGCCCAGGCGCTGGGTGTCACCCCGCGGGAGGTCCAGCAGGCCTATGACTCCATCGCCCGCCTGAACCCCTATCCCGGGGAGGGTGTGATCGATGAGAAGTTGAACTACGTCATCCCGGACCTCGTCGTCGAGGAGATCGGCGGAGAGTTCGTCGTCAGCCTGAACGACGGCAATATTCCCAGTTTCTACATCAACGAAGAGCTGAAAAAGCTGATCCTCTCGAAGAAGGACAGCGACAAGAAGGCGCGCGAGTTCGCCATCCAGAAGGCGGAGAGCGCCCGCTGGTTCATCAATGCGATTCACCAGAGGCGGACCACGATGCTGCGCACGATGCGGGCCATCGTCGACCGCCAGCACAAATGGTTCGAGACCGGGCGCGACACCGACCTCAAGCCGATGATCCTCAACGACATCGCGGAGGATATCGGCATGGACATCTCGACCATCAGCCGGGTGACGCGCGACAAGTACGTGCAGACCCCCTACGGGGTGCGGGAACTCAAGTTCTTCTTCAACGACCGGATGGAAACCTCAAGCGGCGAGGAGGTGGCGACCCGGATCATCAAGGCGAAGTTGAAGGAGATCATCGACGGCGAGGACAAGGCGAAACCGCTCAGCGATCAGCAGATCGCCGACCTGCTCGCGCGCGAGGGGTATCCCATCGCTCGCCGCACCGTGCAGAAATACCGCGAACAACTGGGTATCCCCGTGAAGCGGCTTCGCCGGCAGGTCGTGGGATAGAGCCCGCGCCTCACCGCCTTCGGCGGCGAACGAAAGATAGGGATTGCCGCGGGGAGGGGCGCACGACGACGGGAGCGGCCGGCGGGGGCCGCGGAATTTCAACGCCGGAATCGGGTGAGCAAATGGACTCTCAGGCACGAAAGCGGGAAGTCAGCGACATCGAGCAGAACCGGATCCTGTTGCGCGGGGTGCCCATCGAGGAGCTGATCAGCGGACGCAGTTTCGCCGCTTCACTATTCTTGTTGCTGTTGGGCCGCCTGCCGGATGAACGGGAGGAGACCGTAACCCGTTCGGTCCTCATCGCCCTGATGGATCATGGGACCGATACCCCTTCCTGCCATGCCACTCTCAGCGTGCTGCGCGGGGGGACGCCGCTGCACGTCGCCGTCGCCGCGGGGATTCTCTCCTTCGGGGAGCGGCACGGCGGGACGGTGGAGGCCGCCGCCCGGCTGCTGCAGGAGGGGGCGAGACGCCCCGGCTCGCCCGAGGCGATCGCGGCGGAGATCGTCGGGCTGCATGCCGGCCTGCGTGAACGGGTTCCGGGGTTCGGGCATCGCCTGCACGACATCGACCCGCGGACCGTCGCCCTGTTCAAGGTCGCCGGGGAGCACAACCTCAAGGGGCGGCACTGCGAGGTCGCCGAAGCCATCGAACATGCGCTGGAGGACCGCTTCAAGCGGCGTCTCCCGCTGAACGTGAACGGCGCTGCCGCGGCGCTGCTCAGCGACATGGGGTTCGACTGGCGGCTCGGCTCCTCGTTCTTCATCCTCAGCCGCGCGGCGGGCCTGATCGCGCACGCCTACGGCGAGATCACACGACAACTGCCGGAACCGGATCTCGGCCCGGTGCCGTGGGAGAGTGGATCGGGGGAACCCGAGGGATACGACGTGATCGAAGGGGCGGAATAGAGGGTTCTCCCTCGGTTCCAGCTGTGCGTTTTCTAAATCGGACCTTGCGGTCCGATTTTACTCCCACCGGGGAACAACCCGCTTGTGGGAAGAACAATCACAGGGCCAGGCGGCATGATTTTCCCCCTGATGGTTCGCGCGGACCGGCTTCGCGCGTTGGTGGTCGGCGGCGGACAGGTAGCCCATCGAAAGACGGCTGATCTGCTCGCGGCCGGTGTCGAGGTCGAGGTCATCAGCCCGAAGTGCAGCCCTGAGTTGGAGGAGCTGCTGTCCGCACGGGGGGTCCTCCACCACCGTCGCGGGTTTCGCCCCGGCGACACCGCCGGGTTCGGGCTCGTCGTGGTCGCCACCGATGATGCGTCGTTGAACCGTTCCATCTCGGAGGAGGCGGAGCGGGCCGGCATCCCTGTGAATGTCGTCGACCGGCCGGAGCTGTGCACCGTGTACTTCCCAGCCGTGGTCCGGCGCAAAAACCTGCTGCTCGCGATCTCCACGGGGGGCGGCGCGCCGTTTTTCGCACGCGAACTGCGCAAGCGGCTGGAAACCTGGGTGGACGAGGGCTGGTCCGACCGGGCGCGATGGGCGGTGAGCCTTCGCAGCTATGCCCTGCGGGAGGTGCCCGACCCCGCGCAACGTGAACTCCTCTTCGCCCGCCTGATGGATGCGGCCCCGGAAGAGATCGCCGAGAGGGAAAGGGAGGGCGGACTCGACGACCTCTGGGCGCGCTGGTGGAAAGAGACGAAAGAAAACGCGGATTAATCGTCCCGCTGCACAAATCATCACGAAGGCCGCATGGGCGGAAAAAGGAAGAGGAACCTGCGGATCGGGACACGGGGCAGCCGGCTCGCCCTGTGGCAGGCTGAACGCGCGCGGGCGCTCCTGCGGCGGGCGCTGCCGGAAGCCGATGTCCGGATCGTGACCGTGAAGACCTCCGGGGACCATGACCGGGAGACACCCCTCGCGGAGCTGGGGGGCGCGGGCGCCTTCGTCCGGGAGCTGGAGCGGGCCCTGCTGGCGGGTGAGGTGGACCTCGCCGTTCACAGCGCCAAGGACATGCCCGCCGAGATGCCGGAGGGGTTGGTCATCGCGGCGACCCCGCGCCGAGGTGCGGTCGAGGATGCCCTGGTCTGCCGTGAAGCCCTCGGCTGGCGGGACCTCCCGGCGAAGGCGACTCTCGGGACCTCCAGCCCGCGGCGGGCGGCGCAGGCGAAGCGGCTGCGCCCGGACCTCGTCATCCGCGACATCCGGGGGAATGTCGAGACCCGGCTGCGGAAGGTGGACGAGGGGGAATACGACGCCACCCTGCTCGCCCGCGCGGGGCTGCAACGGCTCGGGCTCGCCTGGCGCATCGACCATGTGTTTCCCCCCTCCGAGATCATGCCGGCCCCGGGACAGGGGATCGTCGCGTTGCAGTGCCGGGAGGAGGAGGCGGACCTCGTCCGGGCGCTGCGCCCACTCACTCACGGGCCGACCCATGCGATGCTCGCGGCGGAGCGGGCGTTCCTCCGCGTCCTCAGGGCGGGCTGCAGCGCCGCGGTGGGGGTGGCGACCAGTCACTACGGCGGCGAAGGGATGCTGATGCGCGCCCGGGTGCTATCCCTCGACGGCGCCGGGATGATCGACGCCGAGGAGACGATTTCCGGTGAGGAGGTCCCGGAGCGTCTCGGGGAGAAAACGGCGGAGTCGCTGCTCCGGCAGGGCGCAGGGGAGTTGCTTGAAGAGAAATAACCCCGCGCGG
>CAYOKT010000007.1:31273-54171 GCA_964404605.1 uncultured bacterium | reverse complement strand
GATGGGAGAGTGAAAGAGGGTTCGGGCACGGCGGGAGGCAATAGAACTCGGCAAGAGAGGAGGACGCGAGCGGTTCGGCGGGGACGCCGCTATCCGCCGGTTATCGCAGCAGTACGACCTTGCGCACGGCGGTCCGGCCCCCGGCTTGCAGCCGGATGAAGTAGACCCCGCTGGCCCGCCCTTCGGCGTTCCACTCGACACGATGCCGCCCCGGGGAGAGGTGCTCGTAACGCGCCCGCTCGACCGTGCGCCCGAGGAGGTCGAACACCCTCATCCCGACCGTCCCCCCGCGCGGCAGGTCGAAGAGTAGCGATGCGCGGGCGTTGAACGGATTCGGGTAGATGGACACCAAACGGAAGTCGACCGGGAGAGGACCGGCCTCACGCTCTTCGACGTCCGTCCAGTCGGGGTGGGTGGCGACGATACGGAACGCCGCGCGCTTCCAGCCGCCGCCCACGTCCGCGAGAGGCAGGTGAACCATCGCGCTGTCGCGCAGGTCGGGCAGCAGGATGGTGCCGTCCTCCGCCTCGAGCCAGAACCCATAGGCCGTATCCGGGTAGGCGAGGTCCGTCTCGGTGAGGATTCCGCCCACGCTCACCTGCACGGAATCGACGACCAGGGTGTCGGTGAGATTGGTCAGCACCTCGGCGTCCCACATCCGCCAGGCGCCGCCCTCGGCGGGGCGGATGTCATGGAACAGCGGGGTGCCGTCCTCCAGCGTCCAGCGGGTGATGATCTTATCGCGGAAGTCGGGGAGGAAGAGCCCGTCCCAGGGGTCCACGCCATACCCGGCGTCCTCCGAGATGCCGAACAGGTGCCCGTTGTCGGTGACGGCGAGTTCCCCCGCCGAGTCGAGGACCCCGGTGTTCAGGTAGAGCCCCCAGACGAGGTCATCGCGCGGATCGACGGTCTCGGCGGGTTCATGCCCCGGCCGGGCCTTCCACTGCATCCCCGCCGCGCCGCTGGTGAAGAGAACCGCACCCTGCCACGGCTGGAGCTCCCCGGTGGTGGGCAGGAAGCGGCCGGACGCTTCGAGGATGTACACCCAGCGGTTCGCCCAGCCCGCCATGGCGGCCTCGGAGTAGGTCATCTCGCCCGTCGGGGTCTGGAGGCTGGTGTTCGTGAGTGCGAGTCGATAGGGGAAGGGGTTGGCGACCATCTGCATGGCGAGGGTGTCATCGCTCTCGGCGAGGTCGACCACGAAGGGGGCGAACTGGTCCACCGCCCCGCCGGGGACGGACAGCTCGACCTGTGGCTCGAGGTCCTGGCGGATCACGAAGCCCCGGCCGGGCGCGAGCGGCGGCGGGTCGCCGTGTTCGAGGCCGTCCGCTTCCGGTTCGTTCCACCGCAGCCAGAGGCTGTCCGCCACGCTCCACCGCTGGAGGCGCCAGGAGCCTTCGCCCGGCATCGCGCCGTCGAAGTCGTCCTGCAGGAGGAGGGCGGGGTCACCGTCCGGGGGCGCGACCGGCAGACCGATCATCGCCCACAACCCGCGGCGCAGCGCGAACCGCGCCTCGCTGACCTGTGCCTGGGGGGTGTCGCCGAACATGCCCGCGTTGGCGCGCCCGCCGTTCGGCTCCGGCTCCTGGGAGTAGTCCGCGGAAGGGTCGGCGAGGTCGATGACCGGGGACCCCTCCAGCACCCGGTAGTCCGATTCCGGGTCGAAGAACAGCGGATCGGCCCACACGTTCCCCACCCCCGGCCATGCCTGCCCGCCGTCCCGCTGCACGAGGCTGTATCGCACACCGAGGTTCCCCGCCATCACCGAGCCCTCGGCCCCGGGCACGCCGTTGTCCCAGATGACCGAGCTTTCGACGAACAGCGTGTCGCCGGGCAGGCCCTCCAGCACGAACGCCGAGGCCGCCGGGTCCTGGTCGCAGGTGTTGTGCACGGCGGTGATGAAACGCAGCAGGGGGGAGCAGTTCTGGGCCCAGAGGGCGCCGCCGGCATCGAAGGCGGAGTTTGCCTCGAAGGTGACATGGTCGAACACGACATTCTCCGCCTCGACCAGCGCCGCCCCGCCGCCGAAGCCCTGGAAGTCGGGGATCACCGGGTGGTCCCCCCGGTTGTTCCGGAGGACGAGGTCCGAGAGGAGGGCGCCGTGCCCCTGGGTGATCAGCAGGCCGCCGCCCTGCAGGCCGATCCCCCCGGTTACCGTCAGGCTCCGCAGGGACCAGTCATCGACATCCACCGCGCCGATGACGTAGGCCTGGCTGCCGGTCGCATCGAGGATCGTCGCCTCCGGTCCCGCGCCGATCACCGAGGTCGAATCGATCATCGGGAGGGGGAAGACCTCGGCGTCGGAGGTATACCGGCCGGGTGCGAGATGGATCTCGTGCGGCCGCCCGAGGGTGGTGTCCGCCACGGTGAGGGCGTAGGAGAGGGAGCGGAACGGCAGATCCTCGCTGAGCCCGCGGTCCGGCGCATCCGTGCCGTCGGGCGCGACGTAGAATGTCGCCGCCGACGCCTGCAAGGCGAGCAGGAGACCCAGCGCCGGGGAGATCGTCCGGAGCCGCGCGTGTCGCATCATCGCCTGATCCTCGATGGTACAGCGGTTGAACGGTGCAGGGAGGAGACCCCCGTCGGTTCAATCATCCCCCCGGTTCGCTCTTCCCCCCGCGCCCGGCCTGTCGGTTACTGCAACAGGACCACCTTTTTCGCCTCCCGCGGGGTGCCGTTCACCTCGAAACGCAGGAAGTACATCCCGGAGGCGAGGCGGGTCGCATCCCAGGCGGCCGAATACCTGCCCGGCTGGTAGCGTCCGCCCGCGAGGGTCGCCACACGGCGGCCGAGGACGTTGAACACCTCCAGCCTGACCTCGGCGGTCCGCGCCACCTCGAAGCGGACCCGGGTCTGGTTATTGAAGGGGTTCGGCGCGGCGCCGAGCAGCCGGGTGCGAGTCGGCAATGCGGTATCGGCCGGGTCTTTCGTGCCCAGCAGGCCGCCGAGGCCCGTGGAAGCCACCAGCCAGAACCGCTCGTAGCGGTACTCATCGCCGTAGCTCCCGCCCGGGTTGCGGTCCAGCCACAGCCGCACGAAGCTCGTGTCGCGCAGGTCCGCGACGATCGCCGTGTCGACATCCGGGTCAAACGTCGTGCCGCTGGCGCTGAACAGGCTGAGGGTGAAATCGTCGGGCACCCTTGAAATGGTCGGCCAGCGCAGCTCCACCTCGATGGGGTACACCGTGCCCGCGCCGGGGATGGAGGAGTCGTGGTAGAACCAGGTCTCCATCAGCCAGGTTTTCGGCTCGTCCACGGTGATGTCGTTCGCGCGGAAGTCGAAGGCCAGCTTCTGCGGGCGGAACTGCCCGGTCTCCGAGTTGCGCACCCGCGTTCTCAGGAAGATCGCCTCCTTGGAGACGGGGCTCATCTGGAACGCGTCCACGGCGTCGATGTCATCCGTCAGGTCTGGCCCGACCCCGACCCAGTTGTAGTAGTCCACCTGCAGGGCGTCCGTGCGCCGGGCGGTGAGCAGCAGCGACCAGTCGAGCTGCTCGTCCAGCTCGTCTAGGGAGAGCGCCGGAACCTGGCCGAGTTCCGGCAGTGGGCGGAACCGCATCCAGAGCGGGTCCGTGGTCTGCACCACCACCCAGAAGCCCTCCCAGACCTCGAGGCGGCCGTTCTTCGGCGCGTAAAATTCGTTCTGGTGATCCCAGGTGTAGGCGTAGGGGTTGACCAGGCCGGCGTCCGCCGCGTCCTGCGCATCCAGCCAGGTCTCCTGGTCGGTGGAGAAGGAGACCTGCGACCAGTTGATCGGGAAGGGCCAGGGGTTGGCCATCATGTTCAGGCCGTAATCCCCCTCGGAGGGTGCGCTCTGCAGCGGCAGGATGTACGGCTCGGCGTCCAGCATATACTTGTGAATGTCCACCAGCACCGTGTCGCGGTCGGCGACGGCGCCGTAGTTCCAGACGAACCAGTACCCGTACCCCGGCTGAATCTCCGGCGGGTCGCCGACTTCGTGCACGGTTCCGTTGGAGAAGTCGACATCCTCCTCCTCGAAGCGGAGGTACCCGAAGAAGTTCGGGTCGAGGGGTGAGCCGTAGCTCCACCGGCTGAAGCGCCAGGTCTGGTCGAGCCAGCTCGGCTGGGTGCCGTTCACATCGTCGCCGAAGGATTCCTGCGGGTCGCCCTGGCCGTCGTTCTCGTCGGGGACTACGGGCACCCCGAGCAGGGCGTACTTGTCCTTGAGGACGATGAATACGGTTTGCGAGGCGCCCCCGCCTCCGGTTCCGCCGAACCCGCCGCCCCCGGATCCGCCTCCGCCGGGCGGGTTCCCCGCGCCGCCGCACTGGTCGCAGTCAAGCCCCGCGCCGGTGATCGGACCCCAGAACCCCAAGTTGATCCGCTCGCCGTTCGGCTCCGGTTCGTGGCTGTAGTCGCTGTAGGGTTCGTCTTCGTCGTAGGGCATCCCGGCGTCCACCGTCCGGCTGCCGGGGACGATGGTGTAGTCCTCGTTGTCCGGGTCGAGGAAAAAGGTGCGGAGATTCATGTTGCCGTCCCCGTCGGGCACACCCCCGCCGTCATATTCCACGTTGCTGTAGAGGAAGTCCACGCTGCCGGAGTGGGTGCTGTGCTCGCCGTCGGCGAAGGGGCCGTTGCCCCAGATGATGGAGTTGTACACCGTCGCCCCGGCGCCGCTCTTGCAGTAGATCGACGGGGCGTCATCGTCCGCGTCGTTGTCGGTCATCGTGATATTCACCAGGTCCGGCCGGCCCTTCCGGATGTAGATCGCCCCGCCGCGGCGCTGGGCGATGTTGCCCGCGAACAGTGCATTACGGATGAGATAGTCGCTTCCGCTTCCCGTGTTGTCGTAGTAGATCGCCCCGCCTTCCCCCTCGCTCCAGTCGTCCGCCTTTTTCGCGGTGTTGTCGAGGAAGGCCACCTTGAACAGGTTCATCGTATTGCTGAGGGTCTTGACATAGATCGCGCCGCCTTTCCCGCGGGCGACATTTTCCCAGAACACCACGTTTTCCAGGCTCAGCGCATCGGCGGTCTTGATGTAAATGCCGCCCCCATGATACTCGGAGTAGACATCTTCGTTGCTGGTCTCATTGCCGCGCAGGGTCCCGTCCGTCATGGTGATCGGGCCGGCCTTGTAGAAGTAGAACGCACCACCGTGCCCCCATGAGCCGGACATGTTGCCGTAGGCGGTGAAGTGGCTGATGCGGATCGGGCTGTGCCGGCTGTTGGCGTGCAGGTACATCCCCCCGCCGTGGGTGTCCTCGCTGTAGTTCTCGCACAGGGAGAAGTCGTCGAACACCAGGCTGTCGCTGCTGGAGGGATCGAAGAGGTAGAAGCCGCCGCCCTTGCCGTACACCGTCGAGGAGCCCTCGATGCTCAAGCCCGTCGCGCGGAGTTCGCCCCGCAGCTTCTTCAGGTAGATTCCGCCGCCGCCGTCCGAGGCCTGGCAGTTGCTGAAGCTGACTTGGGAGAAGTTCAGATCCCCTTCGATTTTGTAGAGATACATCCCGCCGCCGTAGCTCCATTCGCTGTGGCCGCCGTCAACCGTGAGATTCTGCAGGGTGAGCGCCCCGTCGAGATCGTTGAAATAGAGAGCCCCGCCCTGGTTCCCGGCGTAGGAATCGTCGATGGTCACGCCGTCGAGGGTGATATCACCGCCCATGTCCTCGGCGTAGAACGCTCCGCCCCGGCCGTAGATCGCGTCCGTGTTCGTGATCGTCACGTTGCTCAGGGTGACATCATTCTGGAGATCCTTCAGGTAGAATGTTCCCCCGTGGTCATCCGCCCGGGGGTCGACGACCGTGATGCCGTTGCCGGTGAGGATCCCGTTGATCTCCTTCAGGTAGAACGCGCCTCCGTGGCTGTACCGGGCGTTCGGCCCGGTGAGGGTGAGGTTGTTGAGGGTGACCGCTCCGCCGACCTCCTTGATCAACACCGCCCCGCCGTTGTCGTTCGCGTAGGCGCTGTCGATCACCAGGTCCTCCAGCAGGATGTCTCCGCCGAGCCAGTCCTCATCAAGCTCGCTGCCGTCGGCCGCGCCTCCTTTTATGTAGATCGCCCCGCCGTCACTCCACATCGCGGTGGGCGAGCTGATCGCCACCCCGCGGATCTCGATCTCCCCGGCGACCTGGAGCAGGCAGAACGCGCCGCCTTTCTGGTCCGCGTAGGGTTCGGTGACCGTGCCGTCGATGCAGCGGAAATCCCCGCCAAGGTCGTTCACGTAGACCGCGCCGCCGCTGTTGTAGAGGGCGACCGGCTCGGTGAAGGTGACATCCTGCAGGGTGATGTCGCCCGCCACGTTCGAGGCGTACAGGCCGCCTCCGTAGGTGTTCACGATGGGCGAGGTGATGGTCACGGTGTCCAGCTCCAGGGAGCCGGCCATCCCCGTGGCGCGGATCGCGGAGAGCGCGCTGCCCCAGGAGTGGGGGATGAACCCGTCGAGGGTGACGTGCGCCAATACGGCGGCGATGTCCACGTCCTCGATGCTCACGCCGCCGCGTCCCCCGGTGAGGCGGAGGTTGCGAAACTCGACCCGGTCCGCCCCGTCCGCCTCGAAGAGGTAGTATTCCTCCCAGTCCGGTGCCCCGGCGCCGTCGATGATGGTCGTCGCCTCATCCGCGCCCTCGAGGATGAGATGGCCCACTCCCGACCCGATCTCGATGGGGAAATCCCCCTCGACCGAGCGGTCGTAGGTTCCCGCGGCGATGTGCACCGTGGCAGGATCGGCGAACGTTCCCGACACCGAGGAGACGGCGTGGGTAATCGTGCGCCAGGCGTGCGCCGCGTCGGAGCCGTCGTTGCCGTCATCTCCGGCGGGGGAGACGTACCAGTCCCCGGCCCATGCCGTGGAGAGAGCGACCAGGGTGAGCGCAAGAAGCCCTGCGATTGCTTTCTTCATCATCCTGTCCCCGTTCTCCGCTGCTTTTGGAACACCCCAGAAGGCGGGCGTCCGGCCGCCGCGGGAAAGGTAGCTCCGTTTCAGGCATTCATAAAAACGGTGACCGGTCGATTGTGTCGAAACCCGGCCGATGGGTCCGGGAAATGCCGATGAGGGATTCCCGGAGAGTACCACGAGTTAGAATGCGAAAAATCCCAAAGCCTCGGGGTGATGAACCTCACATCCCGCATTACCGGCTCCGGCGATCTATTTCCCAATTGAGAATCAGCAAGAATCACGCCCGCTGGATGGAAGGCGGGCTGCGAAAATCCGCATAGAGTATTTCCCGGAATATCACCGTGTTACGTCCGCCTGCCGGGCGGGGGAAGCGTCGTCCTCGACTCCGGGGGGATTCCACCGGGAAGGAGTTGCCGGTCGGGCGGATCACGGGGGAGTATTCCGGGGCGGAGGTGGGATATGCGGGTGGCGTATTCCGCACCCGGTTCCTCCGCCAATCCGGCCGCGGGGAGACGGGGGAAGGGGGAGGAGGGCGGCCTTGACCCCTGACGAGGTTCCGCTTAACTTCGCTGGCTCAGACGTCTGTTTTCACTCATCGTACGCACCCCAGGAGGAACCATCCGTGAAGGAGCATGCGCCCGAGGCCATTCGCAATGTGAGCCTTATCGGACACGGATCTTCCGGCAAGACCAGCCTGGCCGAGGCGATGCTTGTCGCGATGAAAGCCGTGGACCGCATGGGAAGCATCGAGGAGGGCACGACCCAGAGCGATTACCTGAAGGAGGAGATCGACCGGAGGAGTTCGATCGGCGCGAGCCTGCTTACGGCGGAATACGGCAAGGTGAAGTTCAACCTTCTCGACACGCCGGGATTCAGCGATTTCCTCGGCGAGGTGAAGGGTGCGCTGCGGGTCAGCGACCTCGCGCTCACGGTGGTTCATGGGGCCTCCGGGATCGAGGTGATCACCGAGCAGGTCTGGGAGTTCGCCGAAGAGGGCGGGGTGCCGAGGGCTTTCTTCCTCAACCAGCTCGACAAGGAGAATGTCCAGTTCGACGCCATCGTGGAGGAGATCCAGCAGAACTGGCCGAACAGCGCGGTGGTGCAGTACCCGGTGAACCCCGGAGTGGGCTTCAACCAGATCATCGATCTCTTATCGATGCGCCTGCTGACCTTCACCGAGGGGAACGTTCGTGCGGGCGACATCCCACCCGAGCTTCAGGGAAAAGCGGACGAGTTGCGCAACACCCTGATCGAACGGGCCGCCGAGGCGGACGACGAGTTGCTGGAGAAGTTTTTCGATGCCGGTGAGCTGACCCAGGAAGAACTCGAGCAGGGGTTGAGGAAGGGAATCGTCGAGGGGAACATTTTCCCGGTTCTCTGCGGGGCGGCCGTTCCGCAGGTCGGGATCTCCAGCCTGCTCGATTTCCTCGCCACCTTCGCTCCCTCGCCCGCGGATCGCCCGGCGGAAACGGGACGGGACTCGAAGACGGGCGAGGAGGTGGAGATCGCCTGCGACCCGACCGCTCCGGTGAGTCTGCTCGTCTTCAAGACGGCCACCGAGGCTCATGTCGGCGAGACCAGCTACTTCCGGCTCTATTCCGGCACGCTTCGCGCCGGCGAAGAGGTGATGAACACCAGCGAGGGCGGCATGGAGAAGATCAACCAGATCTTCTGGGCGCTCGGCCACCAGCGGACCCCCGTCGATCATCTCGTCGCCGGGGACATCGGCATCCTCGTCAAGCTGCGCAACACCCATACCGGCGACACTCTCGCCGATCCCGGGCGAGCCATGCTGCTCACTCCTCCGAAGTTCCCCGAGCCGATCATCCGCGCCGCGGTGGTCGCGAAGAACCAGGGCGAGGAGGACAAGATCGCCTCGGGCCTTCAGACGTTGCAGAACGCGGATCCGACCTTTTCCGTCACCTATGATTCCGAGTTGCAGCAGACGATCGTCAACGGTCTCGGCGATGCCCACCTTGCCGTGATCATCAACCGTCTGAAGGAGCGTTTCGGCGTCGAGGCGGAGCTGATCGAGCCGAAGATTCCCTACCGTGAGACCATCCGCAGCAAGGCCGAGGCGGAGGGGAAGCACAAGAAACAGTCCGGGGGACGCGGGCAGTTCGGAATCGCCTGGATTCGCCTCGAGCCCCTGCCCCGCGGGTCGGGGTACGAGTTCGTGGATGAAATCGTCGGCGGGGTGATTCCCCGGCAGTTCATCCCGGCCGTGGACAAGGGCATCCGGGACGCGATGAGTAAGGGTGTCATCGCCGGATATCCCGTGGTGGATGTCAGGGCGACGGTGTTCGACGGCAAGTATCACCCGGTGGATTCCGATGAATTCAGCTTCAAGATGGCGGGTTCCATCGGGTTCCGCGAATCGTTCCGCAAGTGCAAAACGGTGATTCTCGAACCGATCTATGATGTCGAGGTGAAGGTTCCCCAGGAGAACATGGGCGATGTCATGGGGGACATCTCTTCACGGCGCGGCAAGGTCGCGAGCATGGACAGCGAAGGGCGCTGGCAGGTGATCAAGGCCAAGGTGCCTCTCGCGGAGCTGTACAAGTATGCGAACACGCTCCGCTCCCTGACCTCGGGGCGCGGCGCCTACCGCCGCAAGTTCTCCCATTATGAAGAGGTGCCGGGCGACATCCAGCAGAAACTGATCGAAGAATACGAGTCGCGTCGCGCGGAGGGGAACTGACTTTCCCCTTTCCACTCCGTGCCGCGCGCGAGGCGATGCAGTGAAACGCATGTACGCGCCCTGGCGCTACACCTGGATTCAAGAGAGCAAGGACGGTGTTGAGGAGTGCTTTCTCTGCGATGCCCTGGAAGCTCCCGTCGAACGTGACCGGGAGCTTCTTCTGTTACACCGCGGCGGACAGGGGTTTATCATCCTCAACCGGTACCCCTATTCCAACGGGCACCTGATGGTCGCGCCCAACCGCCATGTATCCGACCTCCGGGAGCTGACCGAAGAGGAGTGGAGGGAGATCGGTGAGCTGACCAACCTCTCCCTCGCCATCCTCGAGAAGGCGATACAGCCTCACGGGTTCAACCTCGGTTGGAATCTCGGACGGGTCGCCGGGGCGGGGTTGGAGGAACACCTGCATCTTCATGTCGTCCCCCGCTGGGAGGGAGACACGAACTTCATGCCGGTGGTCGGGGAGAGCAAGGTGATCAGCCAGGATCTGTGGGAATCGTACGATCAGTTGCACCTTGCCTGCAAACAGTTGATTTCCGGGTAACAACGAAAAGCGAGCTGGTGACGGCCGTCAATGACCCCGGCTCTCCAAACCTCTTTTCTTATCCCCTGGGACCACCGGCCGGTGTCTCTCGACTCCCGGCTCGCCCTGAAATGAATTCTTTCCAGCCAAGAACTTTCGGCGGGAGTGAGCGATCTTATATTGTGCGTTATTGTAAAAAGCGGATAACTTATTCAGCGCACTGGCCAAGTGTTGGAGGAAGAGATGAAGCGTTGGACCTGGACGGGATGCGCGGTATTCGTATTGCTCGCCGCCACCGTAGCATGGGCCGCACCGTTGGCACAGGAACAGACCGTCTCGTTTCAGGTTGAGGATCGGATCCTCACCTCCTCGGGATACGAATTCGAGCTTTCCTTCGCCGAGCCCCGGGTGAGCACGGTGGGAACGGCCGCTGAGCCGGTCACCGTGATGGAGCTGCCCGAAGGCATTTTAATGGCGGAAGAGGGAGAACCGATGGTGCCGGTCGCCGGGAGGTTCTTCCGGTTGCCGCCGAGCGGCGGAGTGACCGTTGAGGTCCTCGATGCCGAGTATGTCACCCTCCGGGGAATCGACTACGCAGCCTATTTCGGCGATGAAAGCCCGGACGCCCTGGGGAAAGTCCGCTCCCCCGTGGACGCCTGGTTTCCCGGCACACTCGCGGAGGCATCTGAACCGGCCATCCTGCACGATTTCCGCATCAGCTCCCTGATAACCTATCCCGTGCAGGTGAACCCCGCCCTGCGCGAGGTCCGGGTCTACAACAACCTCCGTGTCCAGATCCGTTTCAACAGCGAGGATGACCGTAACGCTCTGCCCGCGCCTCCCACCCGGATCAGCGAAGCCTTTCTGCCGGTGTACCGGGATTTCCTCGACTGGGATGAGAGGGAGCTGGACGGCTATCAGCTCGTCCGGGGCGGCGTGCAGGTCGTGGTGCAGAACAACAGCCAGATCATGCTGCGCCTGGAGCCGTGGATCGAGTGGAAGCGTCAGAAGGGTTGGGAACTCGATTTCCTGACCGATTCGGATGTTTCCTGGTCGGCGTCGTCGATACGGTCCGCCCTGCAGACCCGCTGGAACCAGGCGGAGACCAAGTACGACTATATCGTCATCATCGGTGATGCCAGCGGCGGCGTGATGACCCCGCCCGCCAGCGGACAGGGCGATGAGCTGTACGGCCACCTCGCCGGGAGCGACAACCTGGTCGATGTCGGTATCGGCCGGATCAGCGTCGCCAGTTATGATGACATCACGAAATACGTGCACAAGGTGCTCAGTTACGAGCGCGATGTCGACATGGGGAACACCGGGTGGTATCATCGCGGGATGTTGGCCGCCGGTTCCTCCCTCAGCGGCATTTCGACCATCTTTCTCAGTCGCTATGCGCGCCATGCGATGCTTGATCTCGGTTACACCGACGTCGATACCGCGTGGTATTACGATTACCCGAGCAGTAGCGCGCTGAACAATTTTTCCATCAACAAGATCAATACCGGTGTCAGCCTCTACGGCTACCGGGGCTGGCTTGGGCAGGGGATTTCGGAATCCCAGATCAACGGGTTTACCAACACGGATATGACCCCGGTCGTCGTCGATGTCACCTGCGGCACCGGCAACTGGGTTACGGGGCTGGGGAAGAATGAGGTATACATCCGGGCCGGGACCATGACCTCCGCCCGCGGTGCCATCGGCGCCATCGGCACGGCGACCTCCAGCACTCACACACGGTTCAACAATTCGCTCGTCGGAGGTGCTTATTACAGCATGTTCGTTCAGCGGAACAGAGCCATGGGCGATATCATCCGCGGCGCGAAGATCAACTTGTGGATGAACTATCACATCTTCGAGCCCGGCCAGACCGCGAGCTTCAGCGAGTGGTGCAACCTGATGGGCGACCCCACGGTCTGGGTCTGGACCGACATCCCCCATACCTTCACGGTTAACACCGCGGCCACGATGGAACTCGGCACCAACTTCCACACGGTCGAGGTGCTCGAAAACGACTCCCCCGTGGAGGGAGCATGGGTCACCTTCTACAAGGTGGACAATGACGAGGAGGTCATCGCCACCGGTACCACGGGGCCGGACGGCATGGTCACTCTGGAAGTCCCGGTCCGGTTCACCGGGGATGCCACCCTTACCGTGACCGCACAGAACTTCAAGCCGGAGCAGATCGACATCACCGTCACCTCACCCGCCGAAAGGGTGGGGTATGTCGATGTCACGTACCAGGACAACGGCGCCGGGGGGACTTCCGGGAACGCCAACGGCGTCCCCGAGGCGGGGGAAACCGTCGGGCTGATCGTCACCGCGCACAATTACGGCGGCTCCACGGCGAGCGGGTTCAACCTGTCCGCGAGTTCCTGGGATCCCTTCGTGTCGGCTGTCAACGGCATCGTCTCGTATACCGATATCGCACCGGATGCGGAGAGCACGGGCACGGGCATGATCCTGGTCGAGATCGCCCCCGACGCCCAGCACGAGTGGGACGCCGAACTCAGCCTGGTCTTCAGCAACGGTACTTCGAACTACGAGGATGTTCTTCGCATTCCGGTCAGCGCTCCCCAGCTCGTGACGACTTCGGTGCACCTTCCCGCGGGCGGCATTCCCCCCGGGCAGAACGGCAATGTGTCGTTCACCCTTTCCAACGTGGGCGGCAGCGACATGGGCGTGTCAAATGGTGTTCTCGTCAGCCTCGATCCCTTCCTGACCGTCGCCGAGAATGAAGCCTCCGTACCCGCGATGCCGGTCGGCGGCAGCGCCACGACGGGGAACTTCCTCGTCGCCGCTCACCCGACCACGGTGCCCGGCAGGATTGCGCACGCCCAGTTGATCGTCACCAGCGGCACCGGGCAGGTGGATACCGCCTTCGTCAGCTTCGCTCTCGGAAACCGCGTGGCCACCGATCCGGAGGGCCCGGACAACTACGGATATTACGCCTTCGACAACACGGACACCGAATATGATCTCGCACCCACCTATGACTGGGTGGAGATCAAGCCGGGCGCTCCCGGCAACGACTACACGGGCGTGCTCCTCGGGATCAACGATACCGGCGATGACGATGACGAGGCGGTCCTGGTCCAATTGCCGTTCACTTTCCAGTACTACGGCGAGGAGTTCACCGAGATCACGGTGAGCGCCAACGGCATGATCGCCATGGGCGACCAGACCGACATGGCCCTCGCCCGGAACTGGACGATTCCTTCCCCGCTTGGACCGAACTACATGATCGCGCCCTATTGGGACGAGCGGATGACCACGGGCGGCGGAGGCGTCTACGCCTACAATGATGCTCCCAACGGCCGCTACATCATCGAGTGGTACTCCGTGCCCGACGGCCAGGGGTCGAACCCGTGCACCTTCGAACTCATCCTCTACGATCAGGTTCCCGGACATGCGACCTATTCGGGAGACAACGAGATCCTCTTCCAGTACGCGACGATGAACCACTCCTCGGGCTGGTACCACGATAATCCGTACTGGACGACGGGCATCGAGAACGGCGACCAGTCGGATGGTCTCCAGCTCGCGTTTTGGCTCGCCTATTCCTCCGGCACCGCACCGATCACCAACGGCCGGGCGATCCTGATCACGACCAACGTCCGTATGATCACGGGATCGATCCAGGGTACCGTGACCCGCCTGGATAACGGCGAACCGATCGAGGGCCTCACGGTCCGCACCACCGACTACGTCTTCACCACGACGACCGATGAAAACGGCCAGTATCTACTCGGCGAAGTGGTCATCGGAGATCACCAGCTCGTCGCGGAGATGTTCGGGTTCAACTCGGTCATCTCCGAACCCTTGACCGTGGTCGAGGGCGAGACGCTCACCGTGGACTTCGCAATGCCGCACCCGGAGTTCGCCATCACCCCGACGGAGGTCGCGGAGACGGTGGATCCGGGCCATGAGGTCACGGTGCCGATGACCATCGAAAACGATGGTGACGGGCCGGTGGAATTCACCACCAAGGTGGACTTCGCCGGGCCGGATCACGCGGCCTCCGGCGGGAACGGCGCCGGCTTCGGCACCGATGATCTCGAGGACGCCTGGGATCCCGTTTTCGACTTCGACCTCGACACTCGGGAAAGCCGGAACCGTGGGATCGCCTTCGTCGAGGGCAACTTCTGGGTCACCGGGTCGAACAACTTCGACAACAGCGGACCGAACAAGCTGTACGTGTACAACCCGGAGGGCATCCTCCAGTTGACCTACGATCAACCGGTCGCCGATCCCAGCCCGGTCGGGTTCTACGGCCTCACCTGGGACGGGGAGTACCTCTACGGCGCGGACAACGGCTGGCTCTACCGGATGGACATCAGCGAAGGGCAGCCGGTGACCCTGGATTCCATCCCTCTGCCGGTCAATCCCTGCCGGTATGTCGCCTATGACACCGAGCGCGACATCTTCTGGCTCGGAGATCTGACGACCCCGATCTACGGCATCAACCGGGCGGGAGAAGAGGTCTACGAGTACCCGCAGAACATCTATCCGCGAGGCGCCGGGTGGAATCCGGAGGACCCGGACGGGTACTACCTGTTCCTGATCACCGAGCCGCTTTCGGGCACCACGGTGACGATCCGCAAGATGGACCCGGCCAACGGCGATTTGCAGACGGAGTATACCTTCGAAAGCGAGGATTACACCCCCTCCGGGGCGTTCGTTACCAACACCTGGAATCCCCTGATCTGGTCGTTTGTTGCCCTCTATGACGGCGGAGTGGCGGATCGGGTCCAGATGTGGGAAGTGCTGCGTAACACGGCCTGGATCGACCTCGTTCCTGATCAGGGCGAAATACCCGGCGGGGAGAGCTTGACCCTCGACCTGACGCTGAGCGCGGAAAGCCTTCCGTCCGGCGAGTACAATGTCTGGATGCGCTTCGACCATACCGCCCTCGGGCAGCGGGTCTATGTGCCCATCTCGTTCACGGTGACCGGAGCGGCGGTGGAGGATGAGCCGGGAAGCGAAACCGCACTGCCGCTGGCCTGGGAGTTCAACGGCGCCTATCCGAACCCGTTCAACCCGACCGCCGCGGTGCGCTTCACGCTGAAGGCGCAGACCCGTGTCACCGCCCGGGTGTTCAACATCCTCGGGCAGGAGGTTGCGGTCCTCGCCGACCGGACGATGAAGGCGGGGCGGCACGAGCTGAGCTTCGACGGCAGCTCCCTCGCAAGCGGGATCTACTTCCTCCGCTTCGACGCCGGTCCGCTGCACCAGACGAGCAAGATGGTCCTGATGAAGTGATCCGAACCGGCCGTGCCGTCCGCTCCGCCGGTCGAACGGCAGAGAGGCGGCACTGAGAGTGATTGCGATCTGAACCGAACCCCTCTTCATCCCCGGATGGAGAGGGGTTTTTCGAGCGTCGACCTCCGAGGGTGATGAGCCGGCGGGCGCTTCTTTCTCGCCGGTGGATGAATTCCCCCCGGACCGGTGTCTCCTCGGGCGAGGAATTGCATTATCTTTCTGGCGATTTGGGCCTGTCCGCCTCGATGGTGGGGTGGCCCGGGGTTCTTGCCGCGCCGCTCGCCACGCCATAGGTGAAGGCGGGTAGCGTAGCGAAGGCGGGTACCCCGGGTCTCATGGCCGGCGGCGGGACGGGAATTGCGAGGCAGGTGAGGAAGATCCATGGACGTGGGAGAAGTCGAGGTTCCCTACCAGCGCCGTGACGGGGATCGCATCATCTGCGAGATTTGCCCGGTGCACTGCCGCTTGAAGGAGGGGCAGGCCGGGCTCTGCCGCGGCCGCGCGGTCGTGGACGGCCGCCTGCTGGCGACGAATTACGGCCAGCTTGTCGCCCTGCACCTCGACCCCATCGAGAAGAAACCGCTCTATCACGTGTTCCCCGGCAGCCGCATCTGGTCCGCCGGGCCGAACGGCTGCAACCTCTTCTGCCGCTGGTGCCAGAACTGTGACATCTCCCAGCACACCGCCCTGACAAGGTTCATGGAACCGGACGAGTTGTCGGAATACGCCATGACCCGCGGCTCGGTCGGCCTCGCCTACACCTACACCGAGCCGCTCATCTGGTACGAAACCGTCCGCGACACCGCCCCCCGGATCAGCGCGAAAGGGGGGATCAATGTCCTCGTGACCAACGGCTACGTGGACGAGGAGCCGCTGCGCGCCCTCGCGCCGTGGATCGACGCCGCGAACGTGGATCTGAAGTTCATGGACGAGGAGTATTACCACAAGTACACAGGCGGCGAACTGGAAGTGGTGCAGCGCTCGATCCGCATTCTGCACGAGGAAGGGGTACATGTCGAGGTTACCCATCTTATGGTCACGGGCATCACGGATGCCATCGACCAGGTGAAGCGCCTCGCCGACTGGGTCGCCGGGGTGAACCCCGACATCCCTCTGCACCTCTCCCGCTATTTCCCGCACCACCGCTGGCACGAGCCGCCGACCCCCGTGGGGACGCTGTTGCAGGCGAAGGAGGAGGCTGAACGCCGGCTCTCCTTCGTCTATCTTGGCAACCTGCTGCTCGAGAACGGTTCCAACACGATCTGTCCGGATTGCGGGTCGGTCGCCGTGCGGCGGAGCGGCGGGTGGGTGGACGCGAGCGGCCTGGATGAGGCGGGCGGATGCGCAGCGTGCGGCCGCCCGCTCAACTTCCGTCTCTCGTAGCCGTCGCCGAGCGGCCCTCGTCCTTTTCCCTGTTTTCCGAACGAATGCCCGCGCTTCTTCGCGGGGCGGGCCGCATTTCACCACCTGTTCATGGTCCCATCTGACTCGCCCTGCACACCCCTTTCCTTGCTTCCCCCGAAGGCCTGTTATACATTGCAGTTTCGTTTAAACCGGGGGCGAACCCGATTTCGGAAAGAGTGCAGTGAAACCGACCGGTCTCAGGCTTTTCCCATCGCGGAGTCGAACTGCGCGGATGATCCACGAACACCGATCCCGCATGGTCCTCTTGGGGGCGTTTCTCGCCCTGATCGGCGTTTCCGGTTGCGCCCAACTGGACAGCGAGGTGGGCTCCTCCCTCGTCGGGGATGAGCTGACGGGGGAACTTTCCGACACCCTCCTCCCGGTCACCTTCTCCGGGCAGGTCGTGATCGGGGATGTGTACAAGACCTCCCCCGCCAGCCTGCCAGTCGGGATGCAGGACGGCGCCACCTCCGACATCGTCCTCCGTTTCCAGGAGTTCGACCGGATCGGCGATACCCTGCTGGCGGTTCATTCCGGCACCCTCTGGCTCTACGCCATCGGCTTCGTCGACTCCGAGGCGGTGACCGACTGGACCGAGTGGTCCGCCGAGGTTCTCCGCATCGACGAATCCTACAACCCGCTGGAATACCGGTACGAGGACGAGCTGGCTGTCACCCCGATCGACACCATCCCTCTCGGGACGGCGGCCGCGGATGACTCCATCGCGATCGAACTGGACAGCGTCACCCTGCACCGCTGGGTCGAGGACACCCTCGCCTACGGCCTGCGGATCCGTCCGATCGCACCGGTCGGCTTCCTGAAGCGTATCGTCGGCGCCGGGAGCGACCCCGGGAAGCTGCCCCGCCTGGACCTCACGGTGGACTTCGTCGCCGGCGAGGATACCCTTCTCGACTCCACCGTCGCGGTCTACAACAACCTGGCGACCTTCCTCATCGATGACCAGTTCGCCGGTTCGGAGCTTCCGCGGCTCTATCTTGCGCAGGGTTATGCGAGGAGGATGCTCTTCTGGGCGGATTTCTCCCTCTTCGACCCGGCGAAGGTCAGCCTCAACCGGGTGGACCTGGTCCTCCATGCGGACACGAGCGCCGAGGGTGTCCTGGGCAGGCTGGACAGTTTCACCGCCTTCGACCTTCGCGGCGACTGGATGACCGTCGGCCCCGATTCCGCCCAATTCACCAGCGCTTCCAACCTCGCCTACCCGGTGCCCTCGGACACCAGCGAGGTACGCGTGATCATCACGCCGCTGGCGCGTGTCTGGACGGTTCAGCCCGATTCCAACTTCGGCGTCGGACTGCGTGTGCTCGATGAGGGCGAGCGGATCAGCCGCGCGTGCTTCTTCGACATCAACGCGGATCCTGAACACCGCCCGATGATGCATGTCATTTATACTCGGTTCGCGACGCCATGAAACGCTGCTGGATCGGCATCCTGTTCGCCGCGGGGCTTGCGGCGGCCGCCGTTCACGCCGAGACCATCGTCTCGGCGGGCGGGATCGGAGCGCCCAATGAGACCCGCGGGGCCCGTGTCGGGGCGATGGGCGGCGCCGGCATCGCCCTCGCCGACTCGCTTCACCTGACGCTGCTGAATCCCGCCGGGTGGTACAACGCCGGCCGGACTCGCTTCATGATCGGGACGGTGTACAGCAAGAACGTGGCCCGGGACGCCTTCGGGCAGGATGTGGCGGATGATTTCGGATTCCCCGCCCTGGGCATCGCGATCCCGTTCTATCGGACTCTCGGACTCGGGTTGCAGTATGCCGCCGTGTACGATCACCGTTTCCTCATCTTCCGGGATCGAACGTCCGACCTGAACACCCCCCTGGACACGACCCATACCGTTGCCTACACCGAGCGTTACCAGGGGGAGGGGGGAGTCTCCCGGGCCTCGCTCACCCTCGCCTTCCGCGCCGGGAAGGTGTCCGTCGGCATGGCGGGGGATCTCTATTTCGGGAAGACGGAGAAGCTGCTCAGCCTGCGGTCCGACGGCGGCTTTCTTCCCACTTCGGGAGCGTTCATCCGCCGGGAGATGCTGGGGTTTGCGCCCCGGCTGGGGGTGCTGATCGAGCCGAGCCGAACCTGGAGCTTCGCCGGTGTCGTCGCCCTGCCGGCGCCGCTGAACACCCAGGCGACCACCAAGATCGAGGGCGGCGACTCCGTGACCGTGAAGGACCTGGTATGGGAGCTGCCGCTCACGGTGACCCTCGGCGCGGGCATGACCCGGGGGCGCATGCGCCTCGCGGCCGAGAGCGCTGCGGCGTTCTGGAAGTCCGCCCGCAGGGATTGGAGCGATGAACAGCCGTATGTTGATGCGTTCCGGGCCGGGCTGGGTCTCGAGATCCTGCCCTCCGGCAATGTCCTCGACCCGTGGTTCCAGAAGTGGACCTATCGAGCGGGGTTGCGCTTTCAGCAGCATTATCTCGAAGTCGGGGATCATCCGCTGAACCAGGCCGGGTTCAGCTTCGGTTTCGGCATCCCGACCCGGACCCACCTCGGGATGCTTGATTTCGCCTTCACCCTGGATTTCCGCGGTGCGGAAAGCACGAACGGGATGAAGGAGACGATTTGGGGATTGCAGATCGGATGGGCCTCGGCGGAACGCTGGTTCGTCCGTAGAAAACGGTAGGAGGCCCTTCCGAAAGGGCCTTGGTCAGGATAGACCGAGAATCGGGATAGCGAGGGGATCATGAGGGAACGTATTTCCGGGTTGCTCGCCGTGCTCGTCGCCGCCGCGTTGCTCGGCGGATGCGCCGCACCGCAGCAGGCCATCCACGAACCGACCCCGGAGGAGCTCGCCGCGATCCAGGATTCCATCGCGAAGGCGAACGAGTTCGAGCTGAAGAAGAACCGGATGTTCGCCTATGAGCGCCTGCGTCAGAAGGATTACCTCAAGGCGAGGGAGTACTTCTGGAACGTCGTCAAGCTCGACGTCAAGCACCAGTACAATGACTGGGCCCGCATCTACCAGACCTACCTCGAGACGGGGCAGGTCGACAGCGCCCAGGTCATTCTCCGCGAGGGCTTGAAGTTCTACCCGGATGACCCGTTCCTCAACGGGAGTCTTGGTTTTTACCTCAAGGCGCAGGGGGAGTACGACGAGGCGCTGCAGCACTACCTGACAGCGCTGAAGAGCGAGCCCGACAACCCTGAATACATCAAGAAGGTCGCCGAGATTTACGAGACGCTATCGGACGGAGACAACGCGATCGAGATGTACCAGCGCCTGCTGGAGCTGACCCCGGAGGACCGCGACGCGAAGGACAGGCTGACCACCCTCCTGCGCGAGTTCCGCGACCCGGAGGAGTACATCCGCAGCCTCGAGCAGGATGTCGAGGCCTCCCCGGATGATATCTCCAAGCGGGTCGAGTTGATCATCGCCTACGCCGAACAGAGCATGAACGAGAAGATCCCGCCCCAGGCCGACGAGATTCTCGCGCGCGACCCGGGGAACAGGGAAGCCTACTCCCGCAAGGCGGCGGCGCTGGAGAACCTGAACCGTCTCGAAGCCGCCATCGCCACCTACAAGGCGGAGCTGGAGCAGTATCCCGACGACATCCCCGCCATGCTTCGCATCGCGGACGATTACCGCCTCCTGGGGAAGTATACCACCGCCCGTAAGTGGGTGGTGAAGGCGAAGAAGGCCGGCAGCGACGGCACCGGCCAGGCGACCTATGTCCTCGGCCTGATCTACGAGAGCTCCGGCGATGACTGCTCCTCGGGCCGCGGGTTGAACTACGATGACAAGCTGGTCTTCGTCATCGCCTACGGCCTGTTCAAGCAGGCCGCGGCCGGGTCCGATTTCTCCATCGCCGAGAAGGCGCAGCGGAAGGTCGAATATCTCCAGCAGTTCATTCCCCTGTATTCCGACTGGTTCATGCACCAGAACCAGAAAATGCCGGGCGAGAGCTGCTACAAGTGGATCCAGGGCGGCTGGCCGGAAGTGAAGTACATCAACCGGTATCTCGGCAAACTGGAGAAGAGCAAGTAGCCAGGCGCGCGCGGGGTGGGTTTCTTCGAACAGGAGGTGCCGGAGGTGAAGATCGTCGCGGCCGCCGACCACGGCGGGGTCGCGCTGAAGGATTCCCTGGTGGCTCGCCTGCGCGGCCTTGGGTACGAGGTCGAGGATCTCGGCACCCACGACAGCTCGAGCGTGGACTATCCGGATTACGCGGTCCTCGCCGCGCAGCGGGTGGCGTCCGGGGAGGCGGATGGGGGTCTGCTGGTCTGCGGAACCGGGATCGGGATGTCCATCGCGGCGAACAAGGTGCCGGGCGCCTACTGCGCGAAGATCAACAGCCCGGAGGAGGGGGATCTCGCCGCGCGGCACAACCATGCCAACCTCGTCGCGCTCGGGGGCCGGACGATGGATCCGGACACCGCCTGGGCGTCCCTGAAGGCCTGGCTTGACGCCGCCCCGGAGGGGGGGCGGCACGAACGGCGGGTGAAGAGAATCGCGGAACTGGAGCGAAAGGGGCGGGCCTGAGAGCCTGTCCCTTTTCGCGAGCGGGACCGCGAATTGGAACTTGTTGAAAATGCGCACAAAATACAGTCGCAAACTATTATTTTCGTAGTGCCTAACTTCGACTCCCGATCTCGCAAATCCTTTCACAATTTCGTATATTGGCTGAGCCGAAAACGGGGGGTCGTCCGGCAGGGGGAAGGATGATGGGCGAAAGCGGGCAAAAGGCCGGGCGCGAGGAACATGGCGGGCAGCTTCCGCTGACCGCGCTGCGCCGATTCGACCCGGAAATCGCCGAGGCGATCGACAGCGAATTCCATCGCCAGACGGACAAGCTGGAGATGATCGCCTCCGAAAACATCGTCAGCCCGGCGGTGATGGAAGCCGTCGGCTCGGTGATGACCAACAAGTACGCCGAGGGCTATCCGAAGCGCCGCTATTACGGCGGCTGCCGCTTCGTCGACATCGCGGAGGAGCTGGCGAGGGAGCGGGCGAAGGAGCTTTTCGGCGCCAAATGGGCGAACGTTCAACCCCACAGCGGCAGCCAGGCGAACCAGGGGGTCTACTTCGCCCTCCTCGACCCCTTCTCCGGGGGCGGTGCGAAGGTGCCGATCATGGGGCTGCACCTCAACCACGGCGGCCACCTGACCCATGGCAGCCCGGTGAACGTCTCCGGCCGCTTCTACGATGTGCACGCGTACAAGCTGGACCCCGCGACCGGGCGCATCGACATGGACGGCGTCGCCCGCATGGCGCGGGAGGTGAAGCCCCGGCTGATCATCACCGGCGCTTCCGCCTATCCCCGTTTCTGGGATTTCGCCCGCTTCCGCGAGATCGCCGACGAGGTCGGCGCCTACCTCGTCGCGGACATCGCCCACTTCGCCGGGATGGTGGCCGTCGGCCTGCATCCCGACCCGCTTCCCGTGTGCCACGTGGTGACCTCCACCACGCACAAGACCCTCCGCGGTCCCCGGGGCGGGCTGATTCTCTCCAGCTACGAGGGCGGTGAGATTCTCCTCTCCGGGATGCCGAAGCCGAAGACGGTGACCGAGGCGATCGACAGCGTCGTCTTCCCCGGGCTTCAGGGCGGACCGCTGATGCACGTCATCGCGGGCAAGGCGGTGGCCTTCAAGGAGGCGTTGCAACCGGAGTTCAAGACCTACATCGAGAGGGTGCTGGAAAACGCCCGGGTGCTCGCCGAGGAGCTGCTTTCCCGCGGGTTCACTCTCGTCACCGGGGGCACGGACAACCACCTTATCCTCGTCGATCTCTCGCCCAGGGGCCTGACCGGCAAGGCCGCGGAGAAGGCGCTCGAACGGAGCGGCATCACGACGAACAAGAACATGGTTCCCAACGACAAGCAGTCTCCCTTCGTCACCTCCGGGGTGCGGATCGGCACCCCCGCGCTGACCACGCGCGGCATGGGGCCCGGTGAGATGCGCCGGATCGCCGCCTGGATGGAACGGGCGCTCCAGGACGTGGAGGACAGGGAACTGCACCGTTCCATCCGGGCCGAAGTGAGGGAGATGGCCTCATCGTTCCCCCACTTCGCCTGGTAGGGAGTGGGGCGGGACGCCGTTTGCAGGATAAACACTTCGGACAGAGGGGTCGGATCCGGGAGAGGAGTAAGGTCGTTTTTCGGATGGTGTGCCGTTCTCCGCGGAGCTGAGGTGG
>CAYOKT010000007.1:0-31173 GCA_964404605.1 uncultured bacterium | reverse complement strand
CGGCGGCGATATCGGTGCACGTGAAGGAAGGTGCAAACTCAGCCCCTGATCGACTGGAAAAAGGTATCACGCAATGCGCTGTCCCTTCTGCGGCACCATGGAAGACAGGGTGATCGACAGCCGTCCCGGCCGGGACGGCCGCGCGATCCGCCGCCGCCGCGAATGCCTATCCTGCGGGAGGCGGTTCACCACCTATGAGTACGTGGAGGAGGTTGCGCTGCACGTCGTCAAGCGCGACGGCCGGAGCGAACCCTACGACAGGAACAAGCTGATTCGGGGAGTCCAGGTCGCGGCGATCAAGCTGCCGGTGACCATCGACCAGATCGATAACCTCGTCTCCCGCGTGGAGCGGAAGCTCTATGCGAAGGCATCCAAGGAGGTGTCCTCCCGGGATATCGGCCGGCTTGTCATGGCCGAGTTGAAGGGACTCGACCCGGTGGCGTACATCCGGTACGCCTCCGTCTACCGGCGTTTCGAGGATGTCGGGGAGTTTGCCAGGGAGGTGCGCAAGCTGTCATGAAGAAAACCTTCCGTGGCGGCACGCATCCGCCGGAGTTCAAGCTGACCGCGGGGATCATGACCACCCGGCTGGCTCTGCCGGAGGTGGCTCATATCCCCGTGATCCAGCACATCGGTGCTCCGGGGCGGGTGTTGGTGGAGAAGGGTGAAGAGGTGAAAACCGGGCAGCCGCTGACCGAGCCCGGCGGGTTCGTCTCCGTGCCCACCCACTCGCCGGTCACCGGCAAAGTGAAATCCATCGGCCCCTTTCCCCACCCGATCGGCCGCGATGTCGAAACGATCACCATCGAGGCGGCCGGGGAGGGGGAGGAGCAGTGGCATGAGTCCATCGTCGAGGACCCGGACTGGCGGGAGGTGGATGCGGACGAGATCCGCGCCCGGGTGCGCGATGCCGGCCTCGCGGGGATGGGCGGCGCGGCGTTCCCCACCCATGTCAAGTTGAGCCCGCCGAAAGAGAAGAAGATCGACACGGTCATCATCAACGGCGCGGAGTGCGAGCCGTACCTGACCGCCGATCACCGGCTGATGCTCGAGCGCCCGGCGGATATCCTCGAGGGCGCCCGGCTCGTCGCCAAAGCGTTGGGGGCGGAGAAGCTCATCGTCGGGATCGAGGCCAACAAGCCGGACGCGATGAAAGCCCTGAAAGAAGCGGCGGCGAAGATGGACGGCGGGATCCGGGTGGAGATGCTCCCCGTCAAGTACCCGCAGGGCGCGGAAAAGCAGTTGATCTACGCCCTGACCGGCCGCGAGGTGCCGCCCCCGCCGGGCCTGCCGATGGATGTCGGCTGCCTGGTGCAGAATGTCGGGTCCTGTGTCGCCATCTACGAGGCGGTCCGGTATCGCAAGCCGCTGATCGAACGGAATGTCACCGTCACCGGGACCGGCGTGCGACAGCCGACGAACCTGAGCGTCCGCATCGGCACGCCCTTCGTCAGCCTGATCGAAGCGGCGGGCGGGTACACCGAGGACGCGGCGAAACTGCTGATGGGCGGCCCGATGATGGGCATCGCCCAGTGGACCGACCTGGTGCCCGTGATCAAGGGCACCAGCGGGGTCGTCGTGCTCGCGAGGCGGGACATCGGGGTCGATTCCCAGCGCCACTGCATCAGCTGCGGCCGGTGCGTGGAAGTCTGCCCGGTGTTCCTGCTGCCGACCACCATCGCCCGCCTGGCGCAGCTCGAGCGGTTCGATGATGCGGAGAAGCTGGGCATCCTCGAGTGCATCGAGTGCGGGTCCTGCACCTATGTTTGCCCCTCGAAGCGGCCCCTGGTGCAGCACATCCGCTTCGGGAAGACGGCGATCATCGCGGAAAAACGGAAGCAGAAAGCGAAACAACCGGCGTGAGCTGAGCATGTCTGAGGACAGGGAGGCGAGCGGCGCTCAGCCCTCGCCGGAGACGGGAAGTGGAAAACCGGAGGGCGGCCGGACGCCGCCGGAGAAGCCGGGCGGGGGCGCCGCGCCGGGCGGGAAAGAGACGCCCAAGCCGGCGGCCGCGGCGAAAGAGGCGCCGCCCGCGAAGCCGAAACCCAAGCCGGGCGCGAAGCTCGAACGGGTGCCCGAGCGGCGTTTCGTCCTCTCCTCCTCGCCGCACATCCACACCGAAGAGTCCGTGCCGCGGATCATGTACACGGTCACCCTGACGCTGCTCCCGGCGACGCTCGGGGCGGCCTGGATCTTCGGCCTGCGAGCGCTGCTCCTGGTGCTCATCGGGATGGCGGCCGCGGTGCTCACCGAAGCGCTCCTCCAGCGGCTGTTCAAGCTCCCGGCGACCATCTCGGACGGCAGCGCGCTGCTGACAGGCCTGCTCGTCAGCTTCAACCTGCCGCCGGGGGTTCCCTGGTGGATCCCGGTGATCGGCAGCCTGTTCGCCATCGGCGTCGGGAAGCTGCCGTTCGGCGGACTGGGGTACAACCCCCTGAATCCCGCGCTGCTGGGGCGGGCTTTTCTCCTCGCCAGTTGGCCCCTGCACATGACCAAGGACTGGCTCCCGCCCTTCTGGTGGCGGCAGGCGGGGCATTCCTTCACCACGTGGAAGGTGGTCCCGGCGAGTTTCCAGGTGGACGGGGTCAGTTTCGCCACCCCGCTCGAGTTGAGCAAGACGGCGATGCGGACCGTGGCGAACCCCGAGGGCGTGCCGGGGGAACTGGTCGCCTCCGCGATGGCCACGCTCCAGCAGCTCGGTGACCGGCTGCTTGACCTGCTGGTCGGCACCGTCGGCGGCTGCATCGGGGAGACCTCCGCCGTTCTGCTGCTCCTCGGCGCGGCGTACCTGCTGTACAAGAATTACATCGATTGGCGGACTCCCATCTCTTATATCGCCGTGGTCGCGATCGGGGGATGGATGTTCGGCGGGGTCGGCGGCCTTTTCCGGGGTGATCCCCTGTTCCACATCTTCGCCGGCGGTCTGATCCTCGGCGCCTTTTTCATGGCGACCGATATGGTGACCACCCCGATCACCCGCCGGGGGAAACTCTACTTCGGGATCGGGTGCGGCGTTCTGACCGTCCTCATCCGCCTGATCGGGGGGTACCCGGAAGGGGTGAGTTACTCGATCCTGCTGATGAACCTGACGACACCGTTGATCGACCGCTGGACCGTGCCCAGGCGTTTCGGGCACATCGAGGGCCGCGGCGCCGTGGCGGGAGGGTGAGACGATGCTGATCGTGCGATTGGGACTCATTCTCATGCTGGTGGGGAGCATCGCGGCCGGGGGGCTCGCCCTGCTCAACACCCATACCGCGCCGATCATCGCGGAGTACAAGGCGATGCAGCAGGCCCTGGCCCGCGAGGAGGTGATGAGCAGCGTCGGCGGAGAGCGTTTCGAGGAGCGGCATGACGGCGATTTCACCTACTGGCGCGCCTTCGATGAGACCGGGAAATGGGTCGGGGATGTCGCCATCGCCCGGGGAAAGGGCTACTCGAGCACCATCGAGACGGTGTGCGGATTCGACACGACGTTCAGGGTCACGGGGTTGAAAATCACCTTCCAGCAGGAGACACCCGGCCTCGGCGCCAAGGCCGACGAGATCAAGAAGGGTGAGAAGGAACCTCGTTTCCTCACCCAGTTCCGCGGGAAGGACGCCCTCACCCTCGCGGTGAAGAAGGATCGCGGCGATATCGATGCGATCACCGGCGCGACCATCACCTCGCGGGCGGTGACGAATTCGGTCCGGGAGGTGGCTGAAAGGGTGCGGCGGGCCGAAGGGCTGGCGGATGACCCGCCCCCGGCGCCGGACGGTTCTTCCATCGCCGCCTCGGGGTCCGCTGATGCCGCGGAGAGTACCGCCGGGGGGGTGGACGAATGAGCAACCAGAACGAGTTCACCAAGGGGATCTACAAGGACAACCCCGTGCTGCGGATGGCGCTCGGGCTCTGCCCCGCGCTGGCGGTCTCCTCGTCCGTCGCGAACGCTGTCGGCATGGGTTTGAGCGTCATCTTCGTCCTCGTGATGAGCAACTTCCTGATCAGCCTGATCCACAAGGGGGTGCCCTCGAAGATCCGCATCCCGATCTTCATCATCGTCATCGCCACCTTCGTCACCATCGTCGAGATGTTGATGCAGGCTCACCAGCCGGCCCTGTACAAGAGCCTCGGCATTTTCGTGCCGCTGATCGTGGTCAACTGCATCATCCTCGGCCGCGCGGAAGCCTTCGCCAGCCGGAACCGGGTCTGGGTGTCGATCCTGGACGGCCTCGGGATGGGGATCGGCTTCACCATCGCTCTCGTGCTCATCGCCACCGTGCGCGAGATCCTCGGCAACGGCACCTGGTACGGGATGACGGTGCTGCCCGGCAGCTTCGAGCCGGTCCTCCTTTTCCTGCTCGCGCCCGGCGCCTTCATCACGATGGGGCTGCTGCTCGGGTTTTTCAACTGGCTGGATGAGAAGAAGCACCTGTCGGATCACGAGGCCTACCTGAGACACGCCGGAATCCGTTGGGGCGAAACACGCGCGGAACAGGCAAGGAGCAAGTAGGATGGATTTCTCGAAACTGTTCGTCATCGCGGTCGGCTCCATCCTGATCAACAACTTCGTGCTCGCCCGCTTCCTCGGCCTGTGCCCGTACATCGGCGTATCGAAGAAGATGTCCAGCGCGGTCGGCATGGGCATGGCGGTGATTTTCGTCATGACCATGGCGGGCTTCGCCACCTGGTTGATCTATTACTACCTGCTCGACCCGGTGAGCGGGATCTGGGGTATAGACTTCACCTATCTCCGCACGATCGCGTTCATCCTCGTCATCGCGAGTCTGGTGCAGCTCGTCGAGATGGTCATCCAGAAGACCGCCCCGGCGCTGTACGACGCCCTGGGGATCTACCTGCCCCTGATCACCACGAACTGCGCGGTGTTGGGCGTCGCGGTCATCAACATCGATGAGGCCTATACTCTCGTCGAAACCCTGGTCAATTCGATCTCCGCCGGGATCGGCTTCACCCTGGCGCTGGTGTTGATGGCGGGCATTCGCGAACGGCTGGAGCTGGCCGATATCCCCAAGCCGCTCCAGGGCGTGCCCATCGCTTTCATCATGGCCGGCTTGATGGCCATCGCGTTTCTCGGCTTCAGCGGCCTATCGGTGGGGTGAACCGCTGTCGGTGGAGTGGCAGACAACGAACGGCGACATGATGTCGGGAAGAAGAGCATCATTCACAGACTCCCGGGCGGTTCATGGCAACCCGCCCGGAACCTGCGTGGATAGGGGTGCGACATGGAGCTGACATTCCTCGGTGCCGTCGCCTCGGTGGGGGGACTGGGGCTCCTGTTCGGGGGCGGATTGGCCTTCGCCTCCAAGAAATTCTCCGTGGAAGTGGACCCTCGTGCGGAGGAGATCGAGGAGCTGCTCCCCGGGGCGAACTGCGGCGCCTGCGGCCTGGCGGGATGCCACCAGCTCGCCCTCGCGGTCGCCGACGGGCGCGCGGACGCGATGGCCTGCCCGGTCGGGGGCAATGACCTGGCGCAGAAGATCGCCGCGGTCCTCGGCGTCGAGGTGGAGGAGCAGGAGGAGATGGTCGCGGTGGTCCGTTGCCAGGGCTCACCGGACAAGAGCCCCGACCGCTTCGAGTACCAGGGGTTCGAGACCTGCGCGGCCGCCCATCTCGTCGGCGGGGGTCACAAGGCTTGCGACTGGGGGTGCCTCGGGTTCGGCGACTGCGTGGTCGCCTGCCCCTTCGAGGCGATGGCGATGGGCGAGAATCGTCTCCCCATCGTCCTCGATGACAAGTGCACGGCCTGCGGGAAATGCGTCGAGGCGTGCCCCCGGGACATCATGGAGTTGATCCCGAGGAAGGCGAACATCTTCATCGCCTGCATGAACCCGAACCGGGGGAAGGATGTCAAGCAGGTCTGCTCGGTCGGCTGCACCGGGTGCACCCTCTGCGCGAACCCGAAGAACACCCCCTCCGGCATGATCAGGATGGAGGAATACCTCCCGGTCTTCGATTACTCCATCGAAGATGACCCGGTGGTCGCGGTGTACAAGTGCCCGACGGATTCCCTCGTCGACAAGCTCGCCGGCAAGCGCCCGGTTTTCTACATCTCGGAGACCAAGTGCACCGGCGCGGGGGAGTGCGCAAAGGTCTGCCCGGTTAAAGGGTGCATCGAGCAGCTCGAGAACGGCAAATATGTCATCCATGCGGAGCAGTGCATCGGCTGCGGCCTCTGCGAGCCGGTCTGCCCGAGCGATGCGATCAGCGTGATGGGCGCTCTCGGCTACCAGGGGGGGGCGGAAGAGATGGAAGCCGCCGTCAGGGCTCCGGAGGCATCTGAATCGGTACAGGGCTTGTGAAGTCCAGAGCTAAGCCCCGAAAAAACCGATCCAAGCGCTTGTGGCAATTGCACTTTGGGAAAACCGAGCGTCGCCGAGGGTTTTTCCTCGCCGTTGCGACGGAGGAGAGCAAGGCCTATATTACGATTCATTCGAGATTCAATCTGTTGTTTTCCGTGTAGATAGCATTTCCACTGACGGATCTTTGTGACGGTGTGCACGAAGAGACGCCCGGCGCGTATCCGGGCGGCGGACCCCATGGATGGGAAACGGGCGCCGGCGCCGGAGTGTGCCCCTGATCACGGGAGATCGGTAGCATGATGCCGAAAGATTTTGTCCCGGTTCTGATCACATTCGCCATCGTTGGCGGATTTGCCGCGTTCACCCTGCTCGTAACCCATCTTCTCGGTCCGAAGCGTCATTCGCCCTTGAAGCAGGACACCTACGAGTGCGGCGTGCCCTACCGCGGCGACAGCAGGCAGCGGTTCTCGGTGAAGTTTTATATCGTCGCCGTCCTGTTCGTCCTCTTCGATCTGGAAGTGATTTTCATGTATCCCTGGGCGGTCAATTTCCGCCGCCTGGGGTGGTTCGGATTCGTCACCATGGGCATCTTCCTCCTCATCCTGACCATCGGCCTGCTCTATGAGTGGAAGAAAGGAGCCTTGGAATGGGAGTAACCCAGTGGCCCGGGGGAGAGGCGTTCACGACCAGGGTCGGTGAATTCGTCGGTTGGGCGCGCAAATACAGTTCATGGCCGATGCCGTTCGCCACGGCGTGCTGCGGCATCGAGTACATGGCGACGATGGCTTCCCGCTATGACCAGGGCCGTTTCGGGTGGGAGCGCCCGAGTTTCAGCCCGAGGCAGGCGGACCTGCTGATCGTCATCGGCACCATCTGCATCAAGATGGCCCCGGTGTTGAAGACGATCTACGAGCAGATGGCCGAGCCGAAATACGTGATCGCCATGGGCGCCTGCGCGAGCTGCGGCGGCATGTTCGACACCTACAGCGTGGTGCAGGGCGTCGACACCCTCTTCCCGGTGGACATCTATGTGCCCGGTTGCCCGCCCCGTCCGGAGATGCTGATGCTGGCCTACACCAAGCTGCAGGAGAAGATCCAGCACGAGGGGCTGGAGGTGCGCGGATGAACAGGGAAGAGCTGCAGAACCGTCTCCTCGAGGAGATCCGGGAGGCCTTCGGCGACAAGGTGCAAAGGGCGGCTCTCAACTACGGGATGCCGGAGGTGGTCATCGACCCTTCGATCCACGTGGACCTCGCCCGCTGGCTGAAGGAGCACCAGACCTGGAAGTTCGTGCACTTCACCGACATCACCGCGGTGGACCATTACGGCGACGCGGAGCACCGCTTCGAGGTGGTGGTCCATCTCCACTCCCTGGAGCAGAGCCTGCGGGTACGGATCAAGGTGCCCCTGGAGGGCGACGAGCCCGAGTTGCCCACCCTGACGGATGTGTTCATCGGGGCGTCCTGGCCGGAGCGGGAGGTGTTCGACCTGATGGGGATCACCTTCACCGGGCACCCCCGGATGACGCGTATCCTCAGCCCGGATGATTTCGAGGGCCACCCCCTGAGGAAGGACTTTCCGGTGAAAGGGACCCACCGCGGCAGCTTCCCGCGCGGCACGATCATCTCCAACAAGCGCCGCGAGCCGGCGGTCGTGAAGCGGACCAAGCCGGAGCCGGCGGACCATGTCCTGCCGCCCACACCTCTTGAGCAGCGTCGCGCACCGATGCGCGGGGAGCAGCGGAATGCTTAAACAGGTGATCGACAGCGAGATCAGCCGGCAGGTGGGGATCGACGAGGACACCTACTACGATCTCAACCTCGGCCCCAGCCACCCGGCGATGCACGGCATCCTCGAGAACCGGGTGAAGCTGGACGGCGAGCGCATCATCGATGTCGAGGCGCACATCGGGTATTGCCACCGCAGCTTCGAGAAACTCGCCGAGCACTACAATTACAACCAGGTCATCACCATCACCGACCGGATGAACTACGTCTCCTCGATGGCGAACAACATCGGCTGGACGTTGACGGCGGAGAAACTGCTCGGCATCGAGGTTCCCAAGCTGGTCCAGTATGTCCGGGTGATCATGCTCGAGATCAACCGGATCATCGACCACCTGGTCTGCAACGGCATCCTCGGCGTGGATGCCGGCGCCTACACCGGGTTCCTCTACTTCTTCGAACAGCGCGAACGGGCGTACGAGATCTTCGAGAAGATGGTCGGCGCGCGGCTGACGACCAATTTCGGCCGCGTGGGCGGGCTCGACAGGCCTCTCTACCCCGAGTTCCGCGAGGATGTCCTCGAGTGGATCAAGCCGATCCCGAAGGTGCTGTGGGAGTTCCACACGCTGCTGACGCGGAACCGGATCTTCATCGAGCGCACGCGCGATGTCAGCAGTATCAGCCCCGAGAGGGCCCTCGAGTACGGCTTTACCGGCCCGAACCTGCGCGCCACGGGGATCAAGCACGACCTGCGCAAGGAGGAGCCGTACAGCAGTTACGAGGACTTCGATTTCGACGTACCGGTCGGCTCCACCGGTGACGTCTACGACCGCTACATGGTCCGCATGGTCGAGATGGAGCAGAGCCTGAAGATCATCGAGCAGGCGGTGAACAACCTCCCGGACGGCCCCTGGCACGCGGACATTCCCGAGGTCTTCCTGCCGGACAAGAAGGATGTCTACTCCAGCATGGAGTCGATGATCTACCACTTCAAGATCATCATGCACGGGATACGTCCCCCCGTGGGTGAGGTGTACCAGGCGATCGAGGCGCCCAACGGCGAACTCGGCTTTTACTGCGTCAGCGACGGCGGCCCGAACCCCTACCGCCTCCACTTCCGCTCCCCCTGCCTCTACTATTACCAGTCCATCGAGGAGCTGCTGAAGGGCGGGCTGATCGCCGATGCCGTCATGACCATCTCCAGCATCAATGTGATCGCTGGCGAGCTGGAGCGATAAGGAGTCCAAGCGATGGCGTTCCAGTTTTCCGAGGAGAACCGGAAGAAGCTCGAGGAGGTGATCGGGCACTATCCTCACCCGCGGTCGGCCATTCTCCCCGCCCTGCACCTCGTGATGGAGCAGCGGGGCTGGGTGGACCGCGAGGCGTGCGATGTGGTCGCCGAAATCCTCGATGTGCCGAAGATTCACGTGTACGAGGCGCTGACCTTCTACACCTACTTCCCGCAGAAACCCGTGGGGAAGTACCATATCCAGGTCTGCCACAACATCTCGTGCAACCTGCTCGGAGCGGAGGACCTCATCCGGCACCTGGAGGAGAAGCACGGCATCCGGGAGGATGAGGTGACGCCGGACGGCCTCTTCTGCCTGCATCGGGTGGAGTGTCTCGGCGCATGCGGCGGGGCGCCGGCGATGCAGGTGAACGACGACTACTATGAGAACCTGACCCCCGAAAAGATTGATGAGCTGATCGAGGGCTGGAAGAGGGCCGCTGGCAACGGCAAGGGCGAGGGATAGCCTGCGGGCGGAATGGAGGACGGCCTTCATGGCGCGGGAAAAGATCGTCTTCAAGGGTATCGACATCCCCGGGAACACCGAGCTCAAGGTCTACGAGGAGCATGGGGGATACGAGACCTGGAAACGGATTCTGAAGGACAAGATCCCCCCCGGTGAGGTCATCGAAATCGTCAAGAAGTCCGGGCTGCGCGGGCGTGGCGGCGCCGGCTTCCCCACCGGCCTCAAGTGGAGCTTCGTGCCCCAGGACACCGGCAAGCCGAACTACCTCCTCTGCAACGCCGACGAGTCCGAGCCCGGGACCTTCAAGGACCGCGAGATCCTCGAGAAGAGCCCCCACCAGTTGATCGAGGGGATGTTGATCGCCTCCTACGCCTTCCGCGCCGAGACCTCCTACATCTATTTCCGGGGGGAGTTCGTCAAGGCGTGGAAGATCGTCGAACACGCCCTCGCGCAGGCGCGGGAGGCGGGGTACATCGGGGATGACATCCTCGGCAGCGGCTGGAGCAACCGCATCTGGACCCACCGCGGCGCGGGCGCGTACATCTGCGGCGAGGAGACCGCCCTGATCGAGAGCCTCGAGGGCAAGCGCGGCCACCCGCGGATCAAGCCGCCGTTCCCCGCCGTGGAGGGGTTCTACCGCAATCCGACCATCGTGAACAACGTCGAGACCCTCGCCGCCGTGCCCCCGATCCTCGAGCACGGCCCCGAGTGGTACCGCCAGTGGGGCACGGAGAAATCGCCCGGCACGAAGCTGTTCAGCGTCAGCGGCCATGTCGCCCGGCCCGGGGTCTACGAGCTGCCCCTCGGCTATCCCGCGAAGAAGTTCTTCGAGGAGGACCTCGGCGGCTGCCGTGAAGGCCACACGCTGAAGGCGGTCATCCCCGGCGGCAGCTCGGTCTACTGCATGACGCCGGAGGAGTTTTTCGCCTGCAACCTCGATTACGAGAGCGTCGCGGAGCACGGCAGCATGCTCGGTTCCGGCGGGATGATCATCATGGACGAGACCACCTGCATGGTCGAGATGGCCCAGGTGCTCGCCACCTTCTACCACCACGAGAGCTGCGGCCAGTGCACCCCCTGCCGTGAAGGGACCGGGTGGGTGCACAAGATGCTGACGGACATCGAGGCCGGGCAGCCGCAGGAGGGGATCAAGGAGCTGCTCCTCGATGTGATGGATGAGATCTTCGGCAACACCATCTGCCCCCTCGCGGACAGCATCGTGATGCCGGTGAAGAGCATGATGGAGAAGTTCCCCGAAGAGTTCGACTACTACATCCGCGAAGGGAAGTCGATGATCACCGGCAAGACGCGTCTCGCCCGCCTGCGGGACCCGGAAAAGCCGGAGAACTGGCGGCGGGGGATGCCGTTCAACTATCCGCGGGCCGGGGATTACACGACGACGTTCCGTACGGTCGCCCACGACGCGCCGGAGAACTGAAGCGGGGGAGAGCCCCGGGCGGCGGGTGCGCGCCGCGGGGCGGTTTGAGGACGACGGCTGCGTGCCGGTTCCGGGAGCTTGACAGCGAGGGACTTGGGAGATGCCGAAACTGACCATCGACGGCAGGGAGGTGGAAGCCCCGCAGGGGGTGACCGTCCTCTGGGCCGCGCGCAAGGCCGGGGTGGAGATCCCGACATTCTGCTACTACCCCTGGTTTCCTCCGCAGGGCAACTGCCGCATCTGCCTCGTCGAAGTGGAGGGGATGGGCAAGCTGCAGATCGCCTGCAACACCCCGATTCGTGACGGGATGGTCGTTCACACCAACAACGAACGGGTGTTCAAGGCGAGGCGGGGGGTGATGGAGTTCCTCCTCATCCACCACCCGCTGGACTGCCCCATCTGCGACCAGGCCGGCGAGTGCGAACTCCAGGACTACGGTTACAAGTACGGCTTCCCGGTGGGGCGCTACCGCCACCAGAAACGGACCTACCCGAAGACCGACTACGGCGATAAGATCGCCAAGGAGATGAACCGCTGCATCCACTGCCGCCGCTGCATCCGGCTTTCGGAGGACTACCTCGGCGTCCACCACATCGGCGCGCTCAACCGCGGCGACCGGATGGAGATCGGCAGCTACATCGAGGCGGCGGTCCCCAGCGGCTGGGCGGGCAACCTGATCGATGTCTGCCCCGTCGGAGCGCTGACCGACAAGAAGATGCGCTTCAGCGCGCGGGTCTGGGACCTCGAGCATGTCCCCGCCTACCGGCCCGACTGCAAGCATGGCTGCAAGGTGATGCTCGGGTTGCATCACGGGAAAATCTACCGTGTCACCGCGCGGATGGATGAGCACCGGGTGATGAAGAGCCTGATCTGCGATGAGTGCCGCTTCGAACACTACGATCTCGAGGATTGGGTGATCGAAGAGGATGATGTGTATACCCCGTTGGAGCAGAAGATCATGAAGGTGCCGGAGCCCGAGAATGCCTGATATAGCGGCGTTTCTGCTGGAGAAGATCCTTCTCGCCGTCTTCCTCTTCATCGTCGTGCTCGCGGTGGTGGCCTACGCCACCCTCGGCGAGAGGAAGATCGCGGGCTTTTTCCAGGACCGTCACGGTCCCAATCGCGCGGGGCCGTGGGGGTTGTTTCAGCCCATCGCCGACGGCGTGAAGTTCTTCATGAAAGAAGAGATGATCCCGGATCGCGCCTCGAAGGTGGCCTTCGTCATCGCGCCGACCTTCACCTTCACCGCGGCGGGCCTGTTGATGGCGGCGATCCCCTTCGGCGACCGCATTCTCATCGGCGGGCGAGAGGTGCTCCTGCAGCTCGCGGACATCCACATCGGGATCCTCTACATCCTCGCGATCGGGTCGCTCGGGGTCTACGGGATCATCATCGGCGGCTGGGCGTCCAACAACAAGTACAGCCTGATGGGCGGCCTGCGCGCCTCGAGCCAGATGATCTCCTACGAGATCGCGATGGGGCTGGCCATCGTTGCCCTGCTGATCGATCATGGCACCCCGTCCCTGCGGCAGATCGTGCTCCAGCAGTCGGGCTCGCTCTGGCACTGGTCCGTCTTCAGCAATCCCCTCGGCTTCCTGATCTTCTACGTCGCCGCCTTCGCCGAGGCCTCGCGCATCCCGTTCGATCTGCCGGAGGCGGAAAACGAGCTGGTCGCCGGGTATCATACCGAGTATTCCTCGATGAAGTTCGGGCTGTTCCAGTTCGGCGAATACACCCACATGACCCTCTCAAGCGGCATCATCGCGACCCTCTATTTCGGCGGCTGGAACATCCCCTGGGTGGCGGTGCCGGAGCAGGCGACCTTCTGGTGGGGGCTGCTGACCTTCGCCGTCTTCTGGGCCAAGACGCTCTTCTTCATGTTCGTCTTCATGTGGGTGCGCTGGACGATCCCGCGCTTCCGGTATGACCAGTTGATGTATCTCGGCTGGAAACGGCTGATCCCGCTGGGGATACTCAACATCTTCCTCACCGCGGGCCTGTTGTTGCTCTTCCAGCAGATCGGCTGGGCGAGGTAGGGGGGATTGGCGGCGGGCCGGGCCGGTGCCCGGACCGCGAAGGAAGTTCCGGTTCTGTTCATGGAGGGCGGTGTGGCGCGGAACAACGGCACCCAGGTCAAGGACCCGTTTCGCAAGTATGACCTGACCCTTGCGGAGCGTCTCTACATCCCGGCGATCGCCAAGGGGATGGCGGTCACACTCTCCCATTTCTTCAAGAAACCGGTGACCATCCAGTATCCGGAGCAGAAGCCGAAGGTGAGTCACCGGTGGCGGGGCCGCCACGTGCTCAAGCGGGACGAGTTCGGCCGGGAGCGCTGCGTCGGCTGCCAGATGTGCGAACTCGCCTGCCCGGCGGATGCGATCACCATCCAGGCGGGCGAGGTGCCCCCGGAGCGCAGGCACCTGCACACAACGGAACGGTACTCGATCACCTACGAAATCGACATGCTGCGCTGCATCTATTGCGGCTTGTGCGAGGAGGCTTGCCCCGAGGCGGCGATCTTCCTCACCCCGTTCTACGAGTTCGCGGAGGACAGCCGCGAGAAGCTGATCTACAACAAGGAGATGCTGACCGAGAAGATCGGCGGTCCCATCTTCTACAAGGATTGACCCGGACGCCGCCCGCGGTGGGGAGTGGTGCAAGCCCCGCAGAACGGGGCGGCGAAAGCTGTGGGGAACGCGGCGGCCGGGCGCTTCGGGAGACCGTGGAAGCCTGAGAGGCGTTTCGATGCAGACCTTGATGTTCATCGTGTTGTCGGTGGTGACGCTGTTCAGCGCACTGATGGTGGTCACGCGCCGGAACCCGGTGTCGAGCATCCTTTACCTGGTGCTCACCTTCTTTTCCCTGGCCGGGTTCTACGTGATGCTGGGCGCTTCCTTCCTCGCAGCCGTGCTGATCATCGTCTATGCCGGCGCCATCATGGTGCTGTTCCTCTTCGTCGTCATGCTGCTCAACCTGCGGGAGCCCGAGGAGATCGAGGGGCGGGCCACGGTATGGCAGCATTTCGGCTTCATCGTCGGCATCGGCGTCGGCCTCGTGCTCCTCGCCTACCTGGCGACCGGGACCGGCGCGGGCGCGCCGCATATCGCGGACGCCAAGATGATGTATGCCATCGGGCGGGCGGACTGGCTGGGGAAGGAGCTGTTCACCCGCTTCGTGCTGCCGTTTGAAATCGCCGGCGTTCTTCTGCTCGCGGCGGTGATCGGCGCGGTGTCCCTTGCGAAGAAGGATCGGGCCTGATCATGGAAATCACGCTGAACCATTATCTCGTCCTCGCGGCGATGCTGTTCACCATCGGGGTGATCGGGGTTCTCACCCGCCGCAACGTGCTGATCATCTTCATGTCGGTCGAGTTGATGCTGAACTCCGCGAACCTGACCCTGGTCGCCTTCAGCCACTACCTGCAGAACATCGCGGGGCAGATCTTCGTCTTTTTCTCGATGACCGTCGCCGCGGCGGAAGTGGGAATCGGGCTGGCGATCGTGGTCACCATCTTCCGCAACGTCGGTTCGCTGGATATCGCGCGGATGAACCTGCTCAAGCGGTAATCCGCGCCGCAGGATAGCCGCCGCCGGGGTGGGTGGTAGGGTTTACCCATCCGGCAGGCGAAAGCATCTTCGCCCGCCCGTTTTCACGGCGCGGCGGGTTCGGGAAAGCGCCTCGAGGGGTGGGGCGCGGAGAATGCAGGGAGGAGCCCCGTGGAGTATGCGGTCTGGCTGATCCTCTTTCCCCTGTTCGGGGTTCTGATCAACGGTTTCTTCGGTCGCAGACTGCCGGAGAAAGTCTCCGGCTGGCTGGCTTCGCTGCTCATCGGCGCGAGCTTCGTCGTCGCCGTGCGGATCGCGTTCCAGCTCGCGGCCCTGCCGCCCGAGGAGCGGTCGGTGGAGGTTGTCGTCTACCGGTGGATCACCGCCGGGGCGCTGAAGGCGGATCTCGCCTTCCTCATCGACCCCCTGACCGTGGTGATGATCCTCGTCGTCAGCGGCATCAGTTTCCTGATCCACATCTACTCGATCGGGTACATGCACGGCGATCCCCGGTATCGCCTCTTCTTCGTCTACATGAACCTCTTCGTCTTCTTCATGCTGCTGCTCGTGCTGGGGAACAACTACCCGATCCTCTTCATCGGCTGGGAAGGGGTCGGCCTCTGCAGCTACCTGCTGATCGGGTTCTGGTGGCAGGACCAGGAGAAGGCGAAGGCCGGGATGAAGGCTTTCGTGGTCAACCGCATCGGCGACTTCGGAATGCTGATCGCGATGTTCCTCATCTTCCGGCACTTCAACTCCTTGAACTTCACCGAGGTGTTTCCGGCGGCGGCGGCGAAGTGGGGGCACGACATCGGCGCCCCGGCGGTCACCGCGATCACCCTGCTCCTCTTCCTCGGCGCGGTGGGCAAGAGCGCCCAGATCCCGCTCTATGTCTGGCTCCCGGACGCCATGGCCGGTCCGACCCCGGTGAGCGCCCTGATCCACGCCGCGACGATGGTCACCGCCGGGGTCTACATGGTCGCCCGCTCGAGCGTGCTCTTCATGCTCGCCCCGGCCAGCATGACCGTGGTCGCGGTGATCGGCGCGCTCACGGCGATCTACGCCGCGACCATCGGCATCAAGCAGATGGACATCAAGAAGGTTCTCGCCTATTCCACCGTCAGCCAGCTCGGTTACATGATGATGGCCTGCGGGGTGGCGGCCTTCGGAGCGGGCATCTTCCACCTGATGACCCACGCCTTCTTCAAGGCGCTGCTCTTCCTCGGGTCCGGCGCGGTGATCCACACGATGCACGGCGCGCTGCACCACGTCGGCGACCATGACACCGATCCCCAGGACATCCGCAACATGGGCGGGCTGCGGAAGAAGATCCCCCTGACCTACTTCACCTTCCTCGCGGCCACCCTGGCGATCTCGGGGATTCCCGGTTTCTCCGGCTTCTTCAGCAAGGACGAGATCCTCGCCAACGCCTACCTCTCGGGCAACTTGCTGCCGTACCTCCTCGGGCTGTTCGCCGCGGTGATCACGGCGTTCTACATGTTCCGGCTGGTGTACCTCACCTTCCACGGCGAGTACAAGGGGCCGAAGGGCAGCGAGGAGGCCCTGGCGGAGAGCCCGCCGACGATGACCGTCCCGCTGGTGATCCTCGCGGTCCTCGCGGTCATCGGGGGCTATATCGGCCTCCCGGCGGTGTTCGGCGAGAAGGTGAACCTGTTCCAGGCCTGGCTGAAGCCGGTCTTCGAGCCGGCCTATGCCGCCGTCCACTTCCATGAACCCCATGCCGGGCTGTCCCTCGAATGGCTGCTCATCGGGGTCAGTGTGGTCGCGGCGGTCGCCGGCATCTGGATCGCCTACACGATGTACATCCGGCGGAAGAGGGTCGCCCTGCCGGATGAGGAGCAGGCCGGCTTCGGCAAGGTGCTCTTCAACAAGTACTACGTGGACGAGATCTACGATGCGCTCATCGTCCGGCCGCTGATCGGACTCTGCCGTTTCTCGTGGAAGGTCATCGATGACGGGATCATCGACGGCGGGATGGTGCTCGGCAGCGCCCGCACGGTGAAGGCGAGCGGGAGCGTGCTGCGGAATCTCCAGACCGGTGTCGTCGCGAACTATGCGCTGATGCTTGCGGCGGGGGGGATCCTCGTTCTCCTCGCCTTCTACTTGGGCCACTGAATCGGGTAGGCTCCGACCGGCGCGACGACTGAACGTGCCGTTCGCGGGCTTTGTACCGGGAGACCACGATGGGTTGGTTGACCGCAATCATCTTCATCCCCACGATCGGGGCGGTGCTGCTGTGGCTGTTGCCGAGCTCCAACCAGCGGCTGCTGCGCACGACGGCGTTCCTCGTCATGCTGGCGGATTTCATCGTCAGCGCGCCGCTGTTCTGGGCCTTCGACACGACGACATGGGCCTTCCAGTTCGTCGAAAAGGCGCGATGGGTGCCCTCCCTGGGCATCAATTATTTCATCGGGCTGGACGGCCTCAGCCTGCTGCTGGTGCTCCTGACCACGTTCCTCGGGCCGATTGTCGTCCTCGGGAGCGCCTCGGTGAGGAAGCATCTCAAGGGCTACTTCATCAGCATGCTTCTCCTCCAGACCGGGATGATCGGCACCTTTCTCGCCCTCGACCTGTTCCTCTTCTACGTCTTCTGGGAGGTCATGCTGATCCCGATGTACTTCCTCATCGGGATCTGGGGCGGGGTGGAGCGCATCTACGCCGCGGTGAAGTTTTTCCTTTACACGATGGTCGGCAGCCTGCTGATGCTCGTCGGCATCCTGTGGATCTACTTCAACGTCTCGGTCCCGGGGATCGGGCACACCTTCGATTACACTTTGATTCTTCGCTGGGCGGAGTTCCCGGCCAAGACGCAGGTGTGGCTCTTCGCCGCCTTCGCCCTCGCCTTCGCGATCAAGGTGCCGATGTTCCCCTTCCACACCTGGCTGCCGGATGCGCACGTCCAGGCGCCCACCGCCGGCTCGGTCATCCTCGCCGGCGTGCTGCTGAAGATGGGGACCTACGGTTTCGTCCGCTTCGCGATGCCGATGTTCCCCGCCGGCGTCGAGACCTTCCGCCCGCTGATGCTGGTCCTGGCGGTCATCGGGATCATCTATGGCGCAATGGTCAGCATCGTCCAGCCGGACATGAAGAAGCTGGTCGCCTTCAGCTCGGTCAGCCACCTCGGCTTCGTGATGCTCGGGCTGTTCGCCCTCAACTCTTCCTCGGTCAACGGGGCGATGATCCAGATGGTCAATCACGGCCTCTCGACGGGGGCGTTGTTCCTCCTCGTCGGGGTCGTCTATGACCGGCGCCACACACGGCTGATCGAGGAGTACGGCGGGATCGCGGAGGTGATGCCGAAGTATGCCGCGGTGTTCATGATCGTGATGCTCTCCTCGATCGGTCTGCCGGGGTTGAACGGCTTCGTCGGGGAGTTCCTGATCCTCGTCGGAAGCTACCAGACCTCCCCGGTCTACGCGATCTTCGCGGCCGCCGGGGTGATCCTCGCCGCCATCTATCTCCTCTGGATGTACCGGCGGGTCTTCTTCGGGCCGATAACGCACGAGGAGAACCGGTCGCTGAAGGACCTGAACGCGGCGGAGTGGGCCAGCCTGCTGCCGATTCTCGTCTTCATCGTCTGGATCGGGGTGCACCCGAACACGTTCCTCGGGAAAATGTCGGTGTCCATCGGGCATTTCCTCACCCAATTTGCTCACTGAGGCGCAGGGGAGAGCGGAACAATGGCGGATTTTTCCAACCTGATCGCGGGCATGCACATCGGGCGGTTGCTGCCGGAAATCCTGGTGCTTGTCGTGGCGGGCGCCGCAATCCTCACGGATGTCATCCTGCCCCGGGGCCGCAGCACGAGGGCGGTGCAGCTTGTCACCCTCCTCGGACTGATCGTCGTGATCGCGGCGAGCTTCCTGCAGCGCGCCGACAAGGGGCAGGCGTTCCTCAACATGGTCAGCATCGATGGGTTCACCTTCTACTTCCGGGTGATCCTCGCGGGTATCACCTTCCTCGTCGTCGCGGTCAGCGAACGCTATCTCGACCTGGCGAGAATCCGCATCGCCGAATACTACCTGATGCTCCTCTTCAGCCTCTTCGGCATGATGCTGATGGCGATGGCGAACGACCTGCTGATCGTCTTCCTCGGCATCGAGACCATGTCGGTCAGCCTCTATGCCCTGGTCGGGATGTCGCGCCACAAGCTGGCTTCCAGCGAGGGGGCGCTGAAGTATTTCCTCCTCGGCGCCTTCACCACCGGCTTCTTCCTCTACGGCATCGCGCTGCTCTTCGGCGCGGCCGGGAGCACCAACCTGACCGAAATCGCGGCGTACCTCCACGCCGCCAAGGGGGATCTCCCGCTCATCGCCTGGGCGGGGGCGGGGCTGGTGCTGGTCGCCTTCGGCTTCAAGACCGCGCTGGTGCCCTTCCACTGGTGGTCGCCGGACGCCTACGAAGGCGCGCCGACCACCATCACCGCGTTCATGTCCACCGCGCCCAAGGCGGCCGCCTTCGCGGCGTTCCTGCGTGTCTTCTACGTCGGCTTCGCGGACCTGGTCGGCGGGTGGGAACCGGTGCTGTGGTGGATCGCGGTGATTACCATGACCTTCGGCAACCTGCTCGCCCTGCAGCAGGACAGCGTCAAACGGATGCTCGCCTTCTCCAGCATCACCCATGCCGGCTACCTCGTCGTCGCCCTGCTCACCTTCGACTCGGTCGGCGCCGCCGCGGTGCTCTTCTACCTGGTCGTCTATGCCCTGATGAATGTGGGCGCCTTCCTCGTCGCCATCGCGATCAACCGCAACGAGGATGATGAGAAGGGGTACGCCTTCGAGGATTACCGCGGGCTCGGCTTCCGCCGTCCCGGGATGGCCCTGGCGATGCTCATCTTCATGCTCTCCCTCGCGGGCATCCCGCCGACCGCGGGCTTCTTCGGGAAGTACTATATCTTCAGCGCCGCGGTGAAACAGGGGTATGTCACCCTCGCGGTGATCGGCGTGATCAACAGCCTCTTCAGCGTGTACTACTACATGCGGGTGATCGTGATGATGTACCTGAAGGAGCGCGAGGAGGAGAGCGAGGGGCGGCTCTTCTGGACGGGCGAGATGGCGCAGACGGTGTTCCTCTGCGCCCTGCTGATCCTGCTGGTCGGCCTCTTCCCCGACCGCCTCCTCGAAGTCGCCCGCGCGAGTGTCGCCGCGCTGATGTGAGCGGGGGACGGAGAGGATCCTTGGACCTGGGTCACCTCTTCGGCCGGGAACCTTCCCGACCGGAAGGTGAACCCCCAAAGGCCGCCCCTTGGGCGGCCTTTCTTTTTTCGGAGGAGGCGTTGACTTCCCATATTGGGAACTTGTACTATGGGATAGTATGCGGCACCATCGACTTTGAAGCCCTCGTATGAAGCTCGTCAATCGTCAAATGCTGATCAATTTCGGTACCCGGCATTCAGAGATAAAAAGCCGGTTGGATGCATGGGCACAGATCGTCATCAATGCGGAATGGGAAAACCCGCACGATGTCAGAGAAATTTTCGGTTCTGCGGATTTTCTTGGCTCCGGCAGAGTGATATTCAACATAGGCGGAAATCGGTGCAGGTTGGTTGCGAGGATAAACTACACTGCAGGAATCGTTAGGATTGAATGGATTGGTACGCATGCCGAGTACGACAGGAAGAGGTTCTTTTGAGAGAAGGAATGAGTTATGCAGATTAAGCTGATAAGAAACGAAACGGAGTACAGTGAGGCGCTGGAAGAGCTGGATCGACTGATGGATCTGGATCCGCCGAGTGGGTCGGAAGAGGCGGAGAAACTCGAGTTGCTCGCGGTGTTGATCGAACGTTACGAGCAGGAGCATTATCCTCTCGATATGCCCGACCCGGTGGACGCGATCAGGTTTGTCATGGAACAGCGCGGATTGCGACAGAAGGACCTGGTCCCCTACATCGGTTCACCGTCAAGGGTGTCCGAAGTGCTCGCCCGCAAACGGCCGTTGACGTTGAGCATGATTCGACGCCTACATGAGGGCTTGGGTATTCCTGTGAATATCCTGGTTGGGCGGCTGGAAGCGTTTTCTATCGAATAGATGCAGCAACGCAGGGAGGAGAGATGGCGAATCACTCGAATCACCGAACAAGAAACAGGTGGTGGAGTGCAGCGCTCCTGCTCTTCTTCCTGCCGGTACTTCTCTTCGCCCAATCACCGCACACCGTTTCCCTCCCCAACGCCGATTCACTCGCGGCCTATCTCCGCTGGACGCCGGACCGCACCCCGCTGCTCAGCGCCCATCGCGGCGGGCCGGAGCCGGGCTACCCGGAGAATGCGCTGGAGACCTTCGAGCACAGCCTGGCCTATGCCCCCTGCCTGATCGAATGCGACGTGCGGAAGACCGCCGACAGCGTGCTGGTGATGATGCACGATGAGACCGTGGACCGCACCACGACCGGCACGGGCCGGGTGGAGGACCTGACCTTCAACGAGATCCGCAGCCTGCACCTCGTCGACAACGAGGGCGTCGAGACGCCCTACCGGGTGCCGACCTTCGCCGAGGTGCTGCACTGGGCGAAGGGGAGGGCGGTGCTGACCGTGGATGTGAAGCGACCGGTCGCCCCGGAGGAGATCATCCGGGCCATCCGCGGTTGGGAGGCGGAGGGTCATGCGGTGGTGATCACCTACAACGCCGAGAGCGCGGCGACCTACCACCGATTGGCCCCGGAACTCGTCCTCTCCGTTTCGGTTAGGCAGCTCGACGATATCACCCGCCTGCGCGAGGCAGGCGTCAACCTCGACCGTGTCATCGCCTTCGTCGGGGTCAGCGAGCCGGAGCCCGCCCTCTACGAGGTGCTGCACCACCTGGGCATCCGCGCGATCCTCGGCACGATGGGCAACCTCGACCGCAAGGCCGCCGCGCGGGGAGTGCAGGTCTACGAGGGGCTCCTGGAACGGGGGGCGGACATCCTCGCCACCGACACCGTCCCCCTCGCCGTGCAGGCGTTGAAGCAGCCCCGCCGGTCGATTCGAATCCAGGTAGGGATGTAACGGCGACGACCCGGTTTTACAGGCTGGGTGGCCCGGGGCTTGCCCCGGGTTTCATAAGTAGCCGTAGGGGCACGGCGCGCCGTGCCCTGACAGCGTCGCATCGCCTCACCCCGCCCGCAAGGCCGCGGGGTCGAGTGTTCCGCGCAACCGCAGGACGAACCCCTCCGCATCATGGATGCCCGCCGCCTCGCGCAGCGTGGTGAGGAAGTCGCGGTGCGCGCGCCCGCGCCGGTACTCCGGCTCGCGCGGCGGGTGCTGCAGGTAACGCTCGATCAGCGCAAGGTCCGGGTCGACCAGCAGGGAGGCGGAGTAGTAGGCGAGGTTCTTCCTCCGGTAGAAGGCCGACCCGGCGAGCTTCCGTCCGCCGATGGCGAGGTCGGAAATACCCGCGCGGCGCACCTCCGGCACCCCCGCGCGGTCCAGCCCCTCGATCAGCCAGGTCGTGCAGCGGTCGAACATTCGCTTCGTCTCTCCCAGCCCCGCGAGGGGGAGCGCGACGGAGACGACCACATTCCCCGGGTCGAGCACCACGGCGCAGCCGCCGCCGTGGCGGCGGAAGAGGCGGACCCCATCCTCGCGGCAGTTCTCCCCGCTCAGCTCCCGCGCCGGGCGTCCGCCCCGCCCGAGGACCACCCAAACGCCGTCCGGGCGGTAAATGCGGAGGAGCGCCTCCCCCTGCGCCTCCGCGCGTTCGATCAGGGAGTCATCGAACGCGTACGGCTCGATGCGCAGCCCGTCTTCCGTTTCGATTCCCCTCGCCGCCAGGCGCATGGTGCTGCCCCGTGAACTCACCCGGCCGCCGCTGAAGTGCGACCCTTTTCATGAGAAGAGGCCGGGACGCTTCCGGCGCCTCCGGCCTTGTATTGACGCGAAAGAGAACGGTTCGACCCGCACGCCGGACCGAGCCGGCGGCCTCACTTTTTCCGTTTCGGCAGGATGTGCACCGGCGTGCCGGCGGCGACCTCCGCCGCTTCCATCAGAGATTCCGAGAGCGTGGGGTGGGGGTGGATGGTCACCATCAGATCCTCGAGTGTCGCCCCCATCTCGATCGCCAGGGTGCCCTCCGCGATCAGCTCGGAGGCGGAGGGGCCGACGATCCCCACTCCGAGGATCAGGTTCGTGCCCGGCTCGGAGATCACCTTCACGAAACCCTCCGTGCGGCCGAGACTGCGCGCGCGGCCGAGGGCCGTCATCGGGAACCGCCCGACGTTGATCTCCCGCCCCTGTTCCTTCGCTTCACGCTCGCTGATCCCCGTCCAGGCGAGTTCCGGGTCGGTGAAGACCACGGCGGGGATGGCGCGGTTGTCGAAGGCGGAGGGATGGCCGGCGATCACCTCCGCGGCGACGATCCCCTCCCGGCTCGCCTTGTGCGCCAGGGCGGGGCCGCGAGTGACATCCCCGATGGCGAAGATGTGCGGCTCGGCGGTGCGGCCCTGCTCGTCCACGGGGATCAGACCCTTCTCATCCGGTTTGATCTTCGTGTGTTCGAGGCCGATGTTGTCCGTGTTCGGCCTGCGCCCGATGGCGACCAGCACCTGGTCGAATTCACGGGTCTCCTTTTTCCCCTCCTGTTCGATCTCGACCTTGTAACCGCCGCCTTTCCGCTGTTTCACATCGACCACCTTCGATCCTGTCAGGATGGCGGCGAACTTTTTCTCGCAACGCTTCACCACCACCTTGACCAAGTCCTGGTCCGCCCCGGCGAGCAGGGTGGGGAGGAACTCGACCATCGTCACCCGCGAGCCGAGCCCGGCGTACACCAGGCCCATCTCCATCCCGATGTACCCGCCGCCGATGACGAGCAGGGTTTCCGGGATTTCGGGGAGGTTCAGGGCGTCCCGCGAGGTCCAGAGGGGAAAATCGTACCCGCCGGGGAGTTCGTTGATCCGTGAACCGGTGGCGATGATCGCGTTCTTGAACTCGATATTGGTGCCGCCCTCGACGAAGAGCGTCTTCGGGTTGACGAAGGTCGCCCGGCCGCGGAGGATGTCCACCCCGCGCTTCGTCAACAGGGTGTCGATACCCGCGGTCAGGGAATCGACCACGGATTGCGTCCAGGCGCGGAGTTTGTCGATGTCGAAGGAGATCGCCCCGGAGTTGATGCCGATGCGGTCCGCACCGCGCACCTCATCGACCAGTTCCACCGCGTGGATCAGGGTCTTCGAGGGGATGCACCCCTCGATCAGGCAGACACCGCCGAGCTTTTCCCGCTCCTCGATGAGGACGACGTCCTTCCCCAGGTCCGCCGCCCGGATCGCGGCGACATAGCCCCCGGGACCGCCGCCGATGATAGCGACATCGGTCTCCATCGTCATTTCGCCGATTACCATCGTATATCGCCTTTCCTTCGCTTACGGAGAGGGTCGCTTTCCCCCCGGCACCGCCCGCGGGGCGCCTCGACTCCCGCACCGGCCGAACGACTCAGACGCCGAGCAGCAACTGGTGCGGGTCGGAAAGAAGCCCGATCAGCTCGGTGGCGAAGCGCGCGGCCTGCGCGCCGTCGGCGACACGGTGGTCGAAAGTGAGGGTGATCGGGAGCATCTTGCGGATAACTACCTGCCCGTCACGGACCACCGGTTTCTCCTGCACGCGCGCCATGCCGAGAATCGCCACCTCCGGGTAGTTGATCGTCGGGATCAGCGCCGTGCCGCCGAGGGGGCCGACATTGGTGATGGTGATGGTGCCGTCCTGCAGCTCCTTCGCCTCGATGCTCCTGTCGCGCGCCTTTTCCGCGAGCCGCTCGATCTCCGCCGAAATCTCGATGATGCTCTTGCCGGCGGTGTCCTTGACCACCGGGACGATCAGCCCGCGGTCGGTGTCCGCGGCGAAGCCGATGTTGTAGAACTTCTTGTAGATGATGACTTCCCGCACCGGGTCGAGGCTGGCGTTGAACATCGGGTAGCGCTTGAGCAGCGCGGTGAGGGCCTTCATCACGATGGGCAGCAGGGTCAGTTTGCCGCCCGGCGTGCCCTCCCGCCGCTTCCGCTCCTTCTTCCGGAACTCCTCCAGCAGGGTGACATCCGCCTCGTCCATGTGGGAAACGTGGGGGACGATGGCCATCGAGGTGGCCATCTTCCTCGCGACCTTCCGCCGGATGGAGCGGAGGGGTTCCACTTCGACAGGCCCAAGTTCGCTGTAGTCGGGCAGCGCCTTGACCTCGAGGAAGGGCACCCCGGCCCCGCCGGATACCATTGCGGGTGGCGCGGCGGCCTCTTCGCCGGGAGCGGTTTCCTCCGCCGCTTCGGGGATCGGCGCGGCCTTCCCCTCGGCGAACGCCTGCACATCCTCCTTGAGAACACGTCCCCCGGGGCCGGTGCCGGGGACGAGGTTGATGTCCACCCCCAGCTCCCGGGCCAGCTTCCTCGTGGCCGGCGCGGCAGCGACCTTGCGCCGGCCGTCGCCCTTCGCCGCGGCGGGCGGGGGCGCTTCCACCGGCGCGGCCTTCGGTTTGCCGTCGTCACCCTTTGCCGCGACCGGTTTCGCCGCCCCGGCCACGGACGCTTCCGCCACCGGTTCAACCACCTCGGGTTCCGGTTTAGCGGCGGCCTCGGGCTTCTCCGCCGCACCGCCGGAGCCGTCATCGATCACCGCGACCACATCACCGACGTGCAGCGTGTCCCCGACGTTCCCGTTGAGCTTCACCACGATTCCCCCGACGGGGGAGGGGATGGTCACCGCCGCCTTGTCCGTTTCGACGTCCATCAGCGGATCGTCTTCCACGATCTCTCCGCCGACCTCCACGTACCAGTTGAGCAGCTCACCCTCGTGGATTCCCTCTCCGAGGTCGGGCAATTTGAACTCGTACACGACGATCTCCTTAGAAGTCGAGGGTCTCTTCGATGGCGCGGCGGATGCGGGCCGGGGTCGGAAGGTACATCTGCTCGCGGCCGAAGTAGGGCATCACCACATCATACCCCGTCACCCGCTTCACCGGGGCTTCGAGATACAAAAGTGCTTCATCGTTGATCCGAGCGATGATCTCGGAGGCCGGCCCGAGGGTTTTCTGCGCTTCCTGCACGACGACACAGCGGCCGGTCTTCTTCACCGACTCCACGAAGGTGGGGCTGTCCATCGGCGCGATGGTCAGCAGGTCGATCAGCTCGATTTTCACCCCCCGGTCGCTCGAGAGTTCTTCCACGACCTTCTCGGTGCGGTGCAGCATCGCGCCCCAGGCGATGACCGTGATGTCCGTTCCTTCCCGGACGATGCGCGCCTTGCCGATCTCCATCGTCTCCGGTTCCTCCGGCACCTCCTCCTTGAAGGCGCGGTAGGAGTGCTTCGGCTCGAGGAACACCACCGGGTCGGGGTCGCGGATCGCCGCGGCGAGGAGCGCGCGGGCGTTGCGCGGGGTGGAGGGGATCACCGTCTTCACCCCGGGCGTGTGCGCGTAGTAGGTCTCCTTGCTCTCGCTGTGATGTTCCAGCGCGCGGACGCCTCCGCCGTATGGCATCCGCATCACCAGCGGCGCGGTGAACACCCCGCGGGAGCGGGTGCGCATCCGGGCGACATTCCCTTCGAGCTGGGCGAGGGTCAGGTAGGAGAAGCCGGAGAACTGGATCTCGGCGATCGGCCTCAACCCGTTGATCGCCATCCCGAGCGCGGTGCCGAGAATCGCGGACTCCGCGAGCGGGGTGTCGATGACCCGCGCTTCGCCGTAGGTGTCGATCAGGCCGTCCGTGGCGCGGAACACGCCGCCGTTCACCCCCACGTCCTCGCCCATCACGATCACGCTCGGGTCCCGCTCCATCTCCTGGTGCATGGCGAAATTCAACGCCTGGACCATGGTCAGTTTAGGCATGTTCGGCATCCTTCTTGAGGTTCTCGAGGAATTCCGCCCTCTGCGCTTCCAGGTCGGCGACGGGTGTGCCGAAGGTGTAGTCGAACGGGGCGTCCGGCGGGAAGTCGTGTTCCGATTCGAACTGCTTCACCGCCTCGTCGATCTCGCCCTTGATCTCCTCCTCCAGCTTCGCCTGCGCGGCGTCGTTCCAGTGGCCCTTCTGTTCGAGATAGAGGCGGAAGCGGAGGATCGGGTCGCGCTTGGCCCACTGCTGCACTTCCTCTTCCCGGCGGTACTTCCGGGGATCATCGGCCGTGGTGTGCATCAGCATCCGGTAGGTCAGCGCCTCGATCAGGCTCGGCCCCTCGCCCTTGTGGGCGCGGTCGAGGGCCTCCTTCGTCGCCTTGTACACCGCCAGTGCGTCGTTCCCGTCGATCTGGATGCCGGGGATGTCGTACGCGATCGCCCGCTGGGCGATCGACTTGGCGTTCATCTGCTTGGAGAGCGGCGTCGAGATCGCCCAGTGATTGTTCTGGCAGTAGAAAACCACCGGGGCTTTCCACACGCTGGCGAAGTTGACGGCTTCGTGGAAGTCGCCTTCCGAGGAGGAGCCGTCCCCGAAGAAGGTGACCACCGCCGATTTCTTCTCCTCGCCGCGAACCTTGGAGGCGTAGGCGATGCCGACCGCGTGCGGGATCTGGCTGGCGAGGATGACCGCCAGCGGCATGGTGCGGTCGTGGCCGGGGATGACATTGCCCTCCTCCCAGCCGTTGTAGGCGAGCATCGTGTTCACGATGGGCTCGCCACGGTACAGGCGGCCCGCCAGCTCGCGGTAGGAGCCGACCATCCAGTCCTGTTCGCTCATCGCGGCGGTCACGGCGGCGACCGCTTCCTGCCCCACGCAGACCGGCAGGGTCCCGAGACGGCCCTGGCGCTGCAATTTGAGCATCCGCTGGTCCACTTCGCGCCCGAGGACCATGTAACGGTAGATTTTCAGCAGCTCCTTCTTCGAGATTTTCGGTTCGAGTTTCTCGTCGACCGCGCCCGTCTCGTCGAGGATCTGCATGGTTGTCACGGAATACTTACCGATAACCTTTGTTGGCATATCCCTTTCCTTCCCGGAAATGCGGCGGGCGGGAACAGCCCGCGCCGCCCGATGGTTTTCGCACAAAGATAGCCGCACCTAACGCGCCAGTCAATGCGCGCTTTCCCACATCCGAGTATGTCATCTCCATAATTTCAAAGAGTTAGTGCAGTCGATCGGCGCCGAGTGGGGATGCGGTCCCTCGACGCTCGATCAGAGAAAAGGGGAAACCGGCGGGAGAGTTACGCTAATGTGAAGCCGTGTTTCCCCTTCGCTCAGGCGAGACCGCCCACCTGACGCCGGACCAGCCTCACCCGGACGCTTCCGACGATGACCTTCAGGCGCGCTGAGAGGATCAAGCCGGGGTCCACCGCGGCGTTGTACCACAAATCGTACGCCCCGGTGAGGCCGGCGATGGCGACGAAATGGATATCACCCCGGGCATGAACCCCGATCTTTCGCTCCGGGAACTGCTTCAGGTTGAACCGCCGCGTCTCCCCGTTCAGCTCCAGGTCGACCGGCCCGTACCGCGTGGTATAGAATGTGAAGATGGTCTGCGAGCCCGCCGAAAACTTCCCCCGGACAAGGGAGGCGATGAACGCGAGACCATCGAAGGAGGGACCCAGCATCCGCAGCGTGTCGCGGGTCGAATCCTCCCGTTCGCCCTCATAGAATAGATTCACCGTGATCAGCGAATTAACATGGTCGTACACGTACTCGGAATACAGTGTGTCGCCGCCCTTCAGGACTTCGGTGCTGTGGAAACGGACCGGCGTGCCGTCCGGCGTGTGAACCAGGTAGTTGACCGAGTCGTGGTGAAAAAAGGGCAGGAAGGGGTTCGAACGGATCGTCACCTTGTCCACGAGGAGCGAATCCGTCCCATCGACGGGGAGGTTCGGTTCGTACCACATCGTCGCCAGCGGCAGCAGGCCGCTGTAGTTCACCTTGTAGATGAACACCTCCCCGCGGGCACGCAGGGGAGTCGACAGGGTGAGCATGGTCGCCAGCAGGAGCAGGGCGAAAAAGCCCACGCCGCCGCGGTGCAGCCCACTCGTGAAGTTTGCACTGCGGGAGTTCATGATGCTCGGGGATCCACGATGGGAGTGAACATGTCCTTCGTCACGCCGCACACGGGGCAGACCCAGTCATCCGGGATCTCCTCGAAGGGGGTTCCGGGCGGGATACCCCCGTCAGGATCCCCGACGGCCGGATCATAGACATACCCGCAGACGAAGCAGCGGCTCGAGTTCATCCTTTTCCCTTTTACGTTTTTCGTCTCTTCCCGTTCCGCCCATGGACAGCGAAAAAGCCGTCACGGGAGCTGCCGGTCCATGCCCGGCGGAGCGCTTCCTCAGCGCTTGCGGGCGACAGTGACCCCGTCGCGCAGGGGGAGAAGCACCGCATGAAACTCCGGGTGATCCGCGAGAATGCGGTTGTAGCGCTGCACCGCCCGTGTTTCGGGGTCCGGGTCCGGCCGGGCGACGCGCCCCGACCAGAGCGTATTGTCCGCGATCAGCAGGCCGCCGGGCCGGAGTCGTTCCCGGGCGGGCTCGATCACATCCGGGTAGGCCTCCTTCTGAATGTCGCAGAAGATGATGTCCAGCGGTCCCTCCTCCGCGCGGAGAAGCTCGAGGGCGTCCCCGACACGGAACTCGCAGCGGTCCTCGAACCCCAGGCGGCGGAAGTACTCCAATGCCCTTTTCCGGTTCTCCTCCCGCAGGTCCGTGAGGATGACCCTGCCCCTCTCTGCCAGCCCCCGGGCGAACCACGCCGCCGAGTAGCCGAACCCGGACCCGAGTTCGAAGACCACCCGCGCGCCGCTGATGCGGGCGAGCAGCTCGAGCAGGCCGCCCATATACGGCCCGATGTGCGGAAAGCCGGTCTCCTCCGCAGTGCGTTCCATTTCGCGGAAAACCTCGTCCCGCTCGGGCAACAGGGTTTCGAGATAGGCGTCGATTTCAGCGGGAAACAGCGATTCCATACGCATCCTATCCTTCTTTATCCGGACGTATGCCGCTCGAAGGGGGGAGCGGTTGATTCCCGGTCGATTCATCTTGTGGTCCTGCAGGAGCGTCGGCCAGAAAATGCTCCAGGTAGCCGTATTCCTCCGCCAGCGCGCCCCGGTGGGCGATCACCGAACTCGCGAACTCCGGCGGGAGTGCGAGCCGCTCCAGCGGGCGTGCGAAGTCCACCCGCGCAAGTGAGGGGAGAAAGCCTTTCAACATGGTGCTGAAGTGCCGCGAGGAGACCTCCGGGATCTCCGAGGGCAGGATGTCCACGGCCATGACGAGCAGCCCCCGGCCCTCGAAACCGTCGGTGAGCGATTCGCTCTCCGGGTGGTAGACGAAGACGGGATTGTCGGGCGTGGTCGCCTTCAGGGTCGCCTCGACACTCCCCTCGACATCGCAGGTCACATCCCCGATCACGGTCAGCCGCGGGCGTTCTTCCCCCGAGAACAGGGTCCGAAGCGCGCCTCTGCTCACCAGCTTCGGGTAACGCGGGTCCCAGTAGATCCCGTTCACCATGAGGCTGATGAACGGCAGGAACCGCTCGAAGCGTGAATGGTAACGTTCTGGATATTCAAAGTATTCCTGCATATCGAAGGGTTTCCCGGGGTCGTTCGGCCGCAGGAAGTGGCGCATCTCGAAGACGACCTTGTACACCCGGTCCGGGGCGAGTCGTTCCAGCGCCCCGGGCTGGAGCAGGGTGTCCGGTTCGAGCTCGACCGGCTGGAGTTCCGCGAGGACATCCTGCGCCCCCGCGGCCACCCGCCCTTCGCCGGTGACCGCCACGATCAGCGGAGCCGCCGCCGGGGGCAGCCCCTCGGCGCGAATCCGCCCGCCGGCATCTCGCAGGGCCTCCCTCGCCTCCTCGAGGCCGTTCTCGTAGCGGATCGCCTGTTTCAACGCGGCGAGGGGGGTCCGCACCCCGAGCGCCGCCATCCGCCGGCCGTAGCTCCACAGGCTGTTGATCATCCCCGCCTGCCCGGCCTGGAAGCCGAAGGCGATCAGGCGGTTGCCGCCGCCGTCCCGGACCAGCTCGTAGTCCATCAGCGTGCACCCGAGCTCGAGGATGCGCCGGAGAAGGGGCATGTTGTACGCCTGGCCCTTGATCGTGTGCGAGAAGAAGAGGTAGGCCATGCCCGGCAGCAGGTTGCCTGCCGGAACCTCCTTGATGCCGAGGAGCAGGCGGCACCCGGAGAGATCCTCATCGACCCTCGCGCCCGCCTCGCGGTAGGCGGCATCGGGAAACACCCGGTTGGGCGAAGGCTGAACGACGAACTCCAGCGGATGCTCCCGGCGCAGTGCGCGGATGTCGTCCGGTGTCAGGGGAGCACGGCGCTCCCACGGGGTCTTCTCCTCGCGTAAAATGCCGATGGCCGCTCGTTCCCGCATGCTCTTCCGCTCCCTTCTGTTCCTCAGCCTCGTCTTCGTGTGATCCGGCTGGTGCCGATTCAGGTGAACCGGTCCGCCGGGTACGCGCGGCGGGCCGGACCGGTTCCGGCGGCTGGCTGAGCTGGTAGTATAACCCTCCCGGCGGCGCGGCGACAG
>CAYOKT010000006.1:2004-56812 GCA_964404605.1 uncultured bacterium | reverse complement strand
GCCTGGCGCCATCTGCCCGGGCGCGGCGGCGTGGTCGAGGTGCTGCTGCCCACCGGGGACGGCCGGGTTGAGGTTACGCTGCGGGAGGAGTGAGAGCGATATGAAACCCGGGACTGAAGTCCGCCACGGCGGACAAGTCCCGGGCCACCCTGCCAAGGTCACGTTGCGGACGGAGTGAGCGCGAGCCGTCGCGTTCGGGGCTCGGGACGGGAAGTCCCTTCGGCTTAGCGCAGCAACACCACCCGCCGGCGGGCGTCCAGCCTGCCGGGGATGACGGCGCGGACGATGTACACCCCGCTGGCGAAGGAGGAGGCGTCGAAGGTGACCGTGTGCACCCCCGCGCCCACCCGCCCGCGCAGGAGCACCGCCACCCGCTGCCCGAGGAGGTTGTACACCTCGAGCCGCAGGTCGGCCGCCTCCGGCAGGCTCAGCCGCACCCGCGCGGTCGGGTTGAAGGGGTTGGGGTAGACCGCCTCGAGGGCGTAGTCCGAGGGCAGGGCGGCGGACTCCGCCGCGAAGAGGGTCACATCCAGCCGCCAACTCTCCAGCGAGGGGGTGGAGAGGCCGTACCGGTCCATCGCGACCACCCGCCACCAGTAGTTCGCCCGGTCGAGCCGGTCCACCTCGTAGTGAAGTTCGCTCCCGGCGAAGAAACCGAGCCCCTCGGTGAAATCCGGGTCGAGGGCGAGCTGGAGCTCATAGCGGATCGAGTCGCCGGGGTCGGGGTCGCTCGCCGCCTCCCACTGGAACTCGAGCGGAAAGTCGCGGCTGTCGGGGAACTCCGTGCTGTCGGGGGGCGAGACCAGCGCGAAGGGGTCGGGCGGCTGGGGGAGGAAGACGCGGAAGCCCGCGGTGTCCGACCAGGTGCCCGGGGTGTTGCTGTCGGTGGCTCGCACGGCCCAGAAGAATTCCGTGTCGTCGGCCAGCCACCCGAAGTGAAGCGTCGTGTCCGCCGTGCTGTCGGCGATGAGGGTGGCGGTGGAGAGGTCGGGCAGGGTGTCCAGCCAGACATCGTAGTGCACGGTGTCGAAGGGGTTCAGGTCGCCGCTGGCCTGCCAGCGGAAGTCGGCCTCGTCCATCCAGACCGTGTCGCCGTCCGCCGGGCTGAGGAGGGAGAAGGGTGCGGGCGCCTGGACCGCGTCCGTGCTGAAGCTCCACCCCGCGTCGTCGTCATCCGCCCACAGCGTATCCCCGCCGCCCTCCGCGTGGAAGACCCGCCAGCGGTAGGTGGCCAGGTCCGCGAGGCCGGCGAGGACCAGCGCGGTGTCCGTCGTCACGGCCGATTCCGGTGCGGTGAAGGTGGTATCCGGGGTCCACTGCACCTCGTAGAGGAAGGGATCCGGCAGGGTGTCGCCGGGCGCGGGCCGCCAGAGGAGGGGAACGGTGAGGTCGTAGACCACGGCCCCGTCGACGGGCTCGACCTTTGCGAACAGTCTCGGCGTGGCGGTGTAGAGCAGGTCGATGAACACCGGCAGGTGGTCGGAGGCGTCGTGCAGGGCGTCCGCGACCTCGGCGCTGACGGCGCTGTTGGTGCCGCTGTTGATCGCCTGGTTGAGGTGGTTGCCGTCATTGCCGAACGAGGTGTAGCTGCCGTCGAGGTAATCCCACCCGCCGCCGTCGAACAGCGCGGGCGTTGCGAGGACGAAATCGAAGCGGTCATCCAGCCCGCCGGTGGCGCCCCCGCCGAAGGAGGTGGTCCGCGGGCTCTGCGTGTGCAGGAAGGAGAACTGCGCGTTGTCGTGCCAGTTGCCCGGTGATGAAATCGGGTCGAGGAAGCGCGAATCCTCCATCAGCGCCTGGTAGCCGGGTTCGCTGCTGCGGTAGAAGTTGAAGTCGCCGCAGAAGAGGACCTCGTCGTCGTTGAGGCCGTGGCTGTCGAGGAAGGCGAGGAAGTCGTTCACCTCGCTGAGACGGCGCTGCTCGTTGTCGGTCCCCTGGCTCGCCTTCAGGTGGGTCGAGGCGACGAAGAGGATGGGACCTTCCGGGTCGCCGATGCGCCGTACCTCGTAGATCTCGATCGTCCGCAGGTCGGTGGACACCGTGCTCCGGTTGAGCAGCACGAAGCGGTCGCCGCGGTAGTAGAGGACGACATCGTACTGCACGCCGCTGGTGAAGCTCGAGCGCGCCCACGGCGCCCCGCCGAGCACCTCCTGCAGGAACAGGTCCGCCCCGCCGGAAGTCACCATCTCCTGCACGGCGACCAGGTCCGGCTGAATGCTGTCGAGCACGGTGGCGAAGTCGTCCACCCGGCTGCCGCCGGTGGATTCGCTCCAGTTCAGCAGGTTGTAGGTGCAGAAGCGGAGCGTGTCGGTCTGCGCCCTCAGCGCGGGGGCGGCGGCGAGGAGGAGCGTCAGCAGGAGCAGCAGGCGGCGCATGATGATTTCCTTCTATTCCAAACGGCCGGTTATCCCGGGAGGTTCCGTTTTCAATGTAGTCTTTTCACCCCTTGTCGCGTGTGACGGGGGACGCCGCCCGGCTCCGCCCGGGGAGCCGGCGGAGGGATAGCCGGCGTGCGGGCGCGGCGCGGCGGGGAGGGTGGTGTCCGTATTCCGCCGGTGGATGACCCGGCGGGGCGGCGAAGAAACAGGATTGAGTTTTCAAAAGTGACGGTGTAGCTTCCGGTGACGAAGAGGCAGCAGTCGTGGGATTTTCCCCGGGCGGCGGGGCCCGGAGTGGAGAAAGGGGGGAGCCATGAAAAAGGGACGCGCGTTCGTCTGGGCGGTTGTGGCGGTGGTGCTCATCATCGGGGCGTTCTTCGCCGGAGACCGGCGCCGGGACTACATCGACAATGTCCGCGAGGAACTCATCTGGTCCATCGGGGTCTACAAGGGCGACACGCCCTTCTCGCTGAAAGACCCGCCGGATATCAGGAACCCGGTGCTCACCTACAAGGACGTCACCGACCGCAATGCCCTCTTCGTCGCCGACCCCTTCCTCGTGCGCGAGGGGGACCGCTGGTACCTGTTCCTCGAGGTCGCGCTCGCGGACCCGTACGGCAAGGGGGTGCTCGCGGTGGCGACGAGCGAGGACGGCCAAAAGTGGACCTATGACCGGGTGGTCCTCGAGGAGCCCTTTCACCTCTCCTACCCGCAGGTGTTCAAGTGGGAGGGGGAGTATTACCTGATCCCGGAATCCTGGCAGAAGTCCTCCGCCCGGCTCTACCATGCGACCGAGTTCCCCTACAAGTGGGAATACGTCAAGACCATTATCCCCACGCAGATGGTGGACCCGAGCCTGTTCCGGCAGGACGATGTCTGGTACCTGATCGGGGCCACGGATTACGAACAGTGGGACACCACCCGCCTCTACTTCGCCGAGAGCCTCACCGGGCCGTGGAAGGAGCACCCGATGAGCCCCATCGTGCAGGGCGATGCGAACATGTCGCGCCCCGGCGGGCGGATGCTGCAGATGGACGGTTCCTGGTACCGGATCGCGCAGGACTGCCTGCCGACCTACGGCAACCAGGTGCTGGCCTTCCGGATCACGGAACTCAGCCCCACGCGGTACGCCGAGGAGCCGGTGGACGAGAACCCGGTGCTCGCGCCGTCCGGGGAGTGGTGGACGACGATGGGGATGCACCAGATCGACGCGCTCCCGCTGGAGGGGGGCGGGTGGATCTCCACCGTGGACGGGCAGGCGTACCAGAAGTACCGTTTCCGGCGCTGAGGGTTGGTCAGTAGCACTGCACCGGGAGAATTTCTTGCGCCCGTAAGGAGGTCTCCTGCCCGCCGCTCCCCCATCCTGTTCTCCGCCGCGCCGCGCGGAGGGGGACAAACTTCCGGGCCCCTCGCGCGTCTCTATCCTGACGGCAGGGGCCTTCTTTCCGGGCGCGCCTTCTTCCTACGTTGTCCGCAAGTCGGCTGCGCAGCCGCCCTTCCACCCGGGCGGCGGACGCCTTAAGGGGCGCTGACCGGACCGGCGGGATGCTGCAAGCAAGAACATACCCGGGGAACACCTCGATGAGACATGGGTCCGTTGCACGGTTCATCTTGATCTGTTCATCCTTGCTCTTTCTGTTTTCCCCCGCGGCGGCGAAGACGGGTTTCTCCATCGTCGGCCGGGTCGTGGATCGGGAGACAGGGCAGGCTGTTCCCCACGCGGAAGTCCTCGTGTACCCCTCGGGGACGGACAGCCTCGCCCGCGGCACCACCACGGATGAGCAGGGCGCGTTTTTCCTCGTCCGCCTGGCTTCCGGTTCCTACGACATCAAGGTCCAGGTGATGGGGTACGAATCGCACTGGGTCAGGCGGGTCACCCTGGGCGATGAAACCCCGCGCGCCGAGTTGAAGCGGATTGAACTTCGCCCCTCGGTTCTTTCCCTTCCCACCGTGGAGATGCGGGCGGAGAGGAGTGAACTTCGCATCGCCCCGGACAAGGTGGTCTATCGTGTCGGCAAGGATATAACCGCCGCCGGGGGGTCGGTCTCCGAGGCGCTGGAGAATGTTCCCTCGGTGACGGTCGATGTCGAGGGGAATGTCAGCCTCCGCGGCAACCAGAATGTCAGGATCCTGATCGATGGGAAGCCCTCGAGCCGGCTCGGCCTCAACAGCGCGGAAGCCCTGCAGCAACTGCCGGCGAACCAGCTCGACCGGATCGAGGTGATCACCAACCCTTCCGCCAAGTATGATGCGGAGGGTGTGGCGGGGATCATCAACATCGTGCTGAAGAAGGAGAGGCGGCGGGGGCTGAACGGCACCCTCGAGGCCTCCACCGGGGTGCCGGCCCGTTATGGCGCTTCAGCCAACGTGAATTACCGTTACCGCAAGATCAACTATTTCCTCAACGAGGGGATCAAATACCGCAGCGACATCGGAGGCGGGAGCAGTCACCAGCGTTTTTACGGTGATGCGCCGTATAACATTCTCGATGGAGAAAGGGAGATAAACAGGAAACGCTGGTCGAACATCGTCAAGCCGGGCATCGAACTGTTTCTTGATAAGCAGAACACTTTTACCGTCTCCGCTTACCATTATTATGGCGAGGACGACAACCGGATGGACATCAATTACCGGTACTATGATCTCGACGAAAACCTGTTGTCCCGGAGCGTCCGCAATACCCCCGAGGACGAGATGGACAGGTGGTACGGCACCGATATGGGCTACAAGCACACCTTCAATGACAAGGGGCACGAGCTGACCGCGGACTTCAAGATGGAAACGGGGTCGGAACGGGAGCATTCGACCGTCGAGGAGAGAGTGTACGGCGTCCTCCCGGGCGTCACGGACCAGCCGGCCCGGCAACAGGACGTGTCCAGCCTGCAGGATGAGTCATCCGGCCTCTTCCAGGTCGATTACACGAACCCCTTTTCGGAGGTCGGCAAGGTCGAACTCGGCGTGAAGAGCCGATTCAGGGATCTCACCCATGAATACATCGTCGATGAGATTCTCGAGGATGGCCAAGCGAACCGGCTGGACTATTTCACGAATGACTTGCGCTATCGCGAGGGCATCCATGCGGCCTACGCGACCTATCAGAACCGGGCGGGGTCCCTCTCCTACCAGCTCGGGCTGCGCGGGGAGTATTCGGACATCAACACCGAGTATCGGACGACGAACGACACCTACCGGCGGGAGTACTTCGACCTGTTTCCCAGCGTCAGCCTGGCCCGTGATTTCTCGAAGGCGAACTCCCTCCAGTTGAGTTACAGCCGGCGGTTGAACAGGCCGCGATTCTGGTTCCTGATCCCCTTCTGGAACTACGCCGACTCGAAGAACATCCGGCGGGGAAACCCGAAGCTGGACCCGGAATACACCCAATCCTTCGAAGTAAAAAACCTCCGCACCGGGAAAACGGGGACGGTGAGCGCGAGCCTCTACTACCGTCACACCGACGGCGTGATCGAGTTTCTGCAAACGGCCGTCGATTCGCTTGTCATCGGTGAGCCCCATAATCTCTCCATCCGCGATTCCTATGGCATCGAGTTGATCGCATCGAGGAGATTCGGCAGGTGGCTCACCCTCCAGGGGAATGGCAATTTCTTCCGGGCGATCACTGATGGAACAGTCGAGGGGGAGAACCTGGAGAGCGACACCTACAGCTGGTTCGCCCGTCTCAGCGCCCGGGTGAATTTCAACCACGCCAGCCAGTTGCAGGCCCGGTTCTTCTACCGTGGGCCCCGCAACACGGTGCAGGGGAAGCGCAAGGCGATTTATGCCTTCGATCTCGCCGCCAGCCGGTCGATCCTGCAGGGTAAGACGAGCATCACGCTGGGGGTGCGGGACCTGTTCAACACGCGCAGGATGTCGATGGAGACCTTCGCGGACAGCTTCTATTCGAAGATGGACTTCCGGCGGCGTTCGAGAACCTTCGCCCTCACCGTGACCTACCGCTTCAACCAGGACCGGCGGAAACAGCGGGAACGTAACCTGGAGATCGACCTCCTCCAGGAGCGGGGAGAGGGGCCGGAGTGAAACGCTTCCGGCCTTCTCAAGCCGAAAGCGTTTCACTGGAACCGATATGCCCCGGTAGCGCGTACGGGAATCGAACCCGTGTTTCCGGCGTGAGAGGCCGGCGTCCTTACCGCTGAACGAACGCGCCGATCATCCTTTTGTCCGCGCCCTTCGGCGGCGCGACCCGCGAAAGATAGAGGGGCTCCCCAAGAAAGTCAACGTGCGCGGGTGGGGGCCGCCTCCGCCCGGGAAACGCCCCGGAAACGAAGCCGTTGCGGGCAGTAAGAGGCGGCCCGCCCCGTCCATCGCCCCCGCATCGACAGGCCCGCGCCGGCCGGGAGGGGGAAGAGGCACAGCGCGATCATTCCCCCGTGTCCCGCCCGGCTTCCTGTTCCTTCACCGCCTGGGACTTTCCCCAGGACTCGGCCCCCATGCCGCTCTCGGCGGCGACACGGGCGGCGAGGTTAAGGACGCAGTCCACGTATTCGTCGCTGTGGTTGTAGTTCCACACCGCCTTGCGCCGCTTGGCGGGTTGGTCGCTGCGGTACTGGTGTACCTCCAGGTAGTTGGCGATGGAAGCGGCGGCGTCCTCGATCGACGCCAGGTCGATCCGGCCATCCTGGTTCCCGTCCCGTCCGTACGCCTCGAGGGAGGTGGGGAGGAACTGGGGCAGGCCGTAGGCGCCGGCCCAGGAGCCCCTGGCCTCGAAGGGGTCGAACCCCTTGTCGGACATCAGGCAGAGGGCTTTCAACTGGCGGTAGGCCCAGCGTCCCTTGCGGCGCGCCCGTTCACGCACGGTCCGCCGGGCCGCGGCCCGCTCCTCGCGCGGCAGGTCCGAGAGAACGTGGTCCCACAGCTTGGGGTCCGCCTTGTCGCGCTGGTCGCTGTCGAGCAGGGCCAGGGTGGCATAGACGTTCATCAGCGGGTAGTCGCCCGTGGTCTGGCCCAGGCTGGATTCCACCTGGAGGATGGCGACGACGATCGCCGGGTCGACCCTGGTCCCGGCGAGGGCTCTTTCGATACGTTTCCGGTGTTTCTTCATGAACCGCGTGGTGGCGATGATGCTCTCCTTCTCGAGGAAACGCTTATAACTCGGCGTGGCGTCCGGCTGTTTCATGTTCAACCGCATCAGCTTGGGGACAACCTCGAGACGGGGGTCGCTGAAGAGGGAGTCCACGAGCTGCTCATCGACCCCGTCGCTGACGAGGCGCTGTTTCACCTGGCTCCAGTCGATCTCACCATCCGCGGCGTGCAATTTCCCCGCCGCCGTGAGCAGAAAGAGCAGCGCCAGCGCCGCCGGCACGATTCTCAACGACATGCGGACATACATGGGTTTCACGGTCGACAGGTCCATGGGGCCTCCTTCGCCCGACGTGTTGTCACTTCCGTTTCGTGGAAGACGGGACTCGTACATCTCCCTGCCGCGCCTGGTGGTACATGCTGATCAGGGTGGTCAGGGCGCGCATCACCACCTGGAAGGCGCGGCGGCCGGTGAACTCGGGCGCATCCGGGCGTTTCACGACACGGTGCACGATGCGGTTCCGGTAGTCCGTCAAGTCGCGCAGGAGATCATCGATCCCGCCCGGCCAGGCCCCGAGATGTTCCTCCAGCAGCTTCAGTTTCGCCCGCTTCTCGTTCATCCCCGGGCGTCTTCCCCGGCGGCGGATGGTCTCGTAGGTGATGCCCAGCCGCTCGAGCATCGCATCGTAGAAGAAGTCGAGCACCACCATCAGCATGACCAGCGCCGCGACATCCTCGCCCGTGCGAACCAGGTCCGCGGCGTTCTGAAGGTAGTTCAGCCACAGCGGTTTTTCCCACTCGCCGGTCTCACCGATCGCCATCCAGCGGACGGGGACGGCCCGGGCCGACGCCTTACGGTCGAGAACATGGGAGAAGAGGATGAGGGTGCGGTTGCTGACCGACAGCGGAAGCACGACGAGGTTCCGCACCAGCAGTTCGCGCCCGGCGTTGCCGTCCGGCAGGAGGAAGAACACCTCCGGCTCCCGCCGGTAGGTCACCCCGAAGTCCACCAGCAGCAGGTCGTTGGGAGGCATCTGCACCTCGCCGCCGGTGGAGTACCCCGGCGCGAGGGGAATCGGATGCACGGGGTCGATGAACGCCTCGATGTACGCCTTGTAATGGTTCAGGTAGCCGTCGGTGTAGGGGAAGCCGCAGCCGCAGTGCGGGCAGACGACCTCCTCCTCCAGTCCGCCGCAGTTCTGCTCGAAGGCGTATTCGCAAACGGGGCAGCGGACGGTGCGGATCGGCAGGGAGAGCGGTACGGAGGGGGGCGCGGCCGCGGGCAGCACCTCCGGCGGGAGCGCCTCGGCGACCGGGTGGCCGGCGAGGATGTCCTCCCGCTTCGCCGCCGTGCCGGGGTGGGGTGCATCCCCTCGCCCGGCGGCCTTTCCGGGCGCGGGGCGGCCCTCTCCTCCGCGCGGCTTCGGGGAGCTGCTCCGCCGCTTCCCTCTTGATGAACTCAACGCGTTCTCCTCTCGAACCACTGCACGCCGGCGGTCAGGGTGGTGTCCAGGGTCCCCTTGTCGTCTGTCGCGCCGTCCGGCCCGGTGTCGAGGCGCCGCTCCGCGGAGAAGAGAAGGTGCACGCGGAGTCCCCCGGCCGGTCGCCAGGTGACCAGCCCGGCGGCCCGCAGCCGTTCCCCGCCGAGACGGCGGACCGGGAACAGCCCCGGCACGGTCGGTTCGATCACGGTCAGGGCGGCTCCCGAACCCGAGGGGAAAAGATAGGTCGCGGAACCCGAAAATCCCAAAGACCGGCGGATTTCACGGCGGATCTCCCCGCCGACCAGGTTGCCCCATCCGTGTCTCACCCAGGTCCGTTCCCCGCGCAGGCCGAAGCGCGCGCCGCCCACCTTCCGGCGCAGCACTCCGCGCAGGGAGTGGCTCCAGTCGAGGGCTTCGTCTGTCGTTCCCGTTCGCGTGCGGCGCAACCGGAAGCGGACGTCCAGCCGCCAGTTTCGCGCGATGGGTCCCCGGCCGTAGAGCCGCCCGCCCCAGCGCGTTTCGGCGCCGGTGCCGGCGGGAGTCGGCTCCCGCCCCTCGAAGGCGGCGCTGCCGCCGGCGCGCCACGCCTCGGCGCCGGGAATCCTCCCCTCCAGGGCGAGCACGCCGCCGAGCCGCCCGGCGGGGTCATCGCCGAAGGGGAGCATCGGCCGGGCGTGCAGCGGCTGGAAGCCCACGGTGGCGCGGTAGAGGGCGAGGGTGGCGAGGGCGCTCTGCGAGCGCAGGGCGATCAGCGCCGTTCCGCCGAGGGCGTTCCGGTCCTGCTGCGCCAGCTCCAGGAAGAGGGTCCCGGAGGGGGCGAGGTCCCGGCGCAGCCAGAGTCCGGTCACCCCCGGCCGGTCGCCCCCGCCCCGGAACCGCGCGGGCGATGGGGAATCCGCAAGGTGCTCGCTCCAGACACTCTCCCAGCGGATCAGCCCGAACCCCCCCTCCTCGCGGCTGCGCCGGAGCTGCACTCCCCAGTGGTCCTCGCGCAGCGCGTTCTTCGTCTCGCTCCTCTCTCCGGTGTGATCCCCCTGCCCGGCGTAGGGCAGCAGGCCGCCGCTCACGGCCCGGGCGTCGAAGGAGGCCGTCCCGGCCCAGAGGTCGAGTCCGTACCCCTCGGAATAGTCCCAGTGCAGGCCGCCCCCGCGCCAGCCCCACCCCTCCTCGCTTGAGCGGTTGGGGTGGACCCCTTCGGGCGGGCGGCGGAGCGGGGCGGCGGCGTCTTCGCCCGCCGGCCACGAGGGGGAGGTGGCGATGGTCCAGCCCAGTCCCGCGTCCACCGCGATGTCGCCCGCCAGCAGGGTCCAGCGCGCCCCGCGCACCGCCCCCCAGGCCCGGCCCAGGTCCGCCGGGTCGGTCTCCCCGGCGTCACGCTGGAGAAGGGCGCCGGCGGCCCAGCGGTCCTGGGTGAGATCGAACCGAAGCAGGTGCGCACCGGGCCGGTCGGCCGTGATGTCCTGCCGCCGCAGGGTGAGACCGGTCGCGCGGGGGTACCCCCGGGGAAAGCCCGGCGGCATTTCGCCCGTCGGGGCGGATGGCGGGGGAGCGGGGAGTTGCGGGACGACTCCGCTCTCCAGCAGGTCGGTCCAGGCGGCGCCTACCTCCTCGGTGCCGTCCTCGAGCCGGGTCAGCAGGCTGTCCGGGACGGTTTGCGCCGCCGCCGGGGGAGTAACGGTTGTCAGCGCGAGGAGGGCCGGGAGCACGAGACGAGGCCACGCGCCCGACCGGCGAGGCGGGCCTCTACGGGCGCTTCGGGGCATCGTTCCACCAGGTCAGGCCGAAGGCGCGCGTCCAGCCGAGCCAGGGGTGCTGGTCGTAGCCGCCGTCCACGCCCAGTGCTCCCACGCGCAGGCCGATGCCGAGGTGCAGCCGGTCGGTGCCGCCGTCGTACCCGGCGCGAAGCCGCAGCCCGGGGTAGACCTCGCCTTCGACGCCGAGCCGGAGGGCGGGAGCGTAATGCCGCTCCCACTCCACCTCGGTGAAAACGCTGAGCTTGTCGGTGGGGTTCACCTGCAGGGCGAGCAGGGCGCGGGGGGCGGGACGGTCGCCGAAGCGGTCGTAGGGCGAAGCGTACACGTTGCGCACGCACCCGCCGAGCGACCACCGTCCGCCGGTCAGCAACGCGCCGAGGTCCGCGCCGAACCCGCCCTCGGCTCCGTACCCGTTGATCTCCGCCCGGCGGTAGGCCAACCCCGCGCCGAGGGCGATCCGCGGGTCGAGCCGGCGGGACAGGCTCAGCCCGGTCTCGCGCTCGGTGTAGAGCGTCCGTCCCTGGCCGCCGGCCCAGGCCCCGAGCACGAACCGGCCCAGCGGCCCGGCGGCGTCGAAGCGGAACCGGTCCAGCTCGGCGAGTTCGAACGGCCGGGAGAAGGCGGCGGTGAACGCCCAGCTCCGCCTCAGGGCCGCGGCGGCGGGGTTCACCGCGCGCGAAGCGGGGTCGAGGGGATCGGCCGCCAGCGAGCAGCCCGTGCCCCCCGCCCGCGCTCCCTCGGGACGGGTTGAGAAGAGGGCCCATCCACGCCCGGGCAGGAGGAGAAGCAGCAGGGCGAGCAGGACGGCGGGGAGGGGGAATCCCCCCCTCCGGGAAAGCTTCGCCCGGGGCGCGGGATGTGGGGTGAAGGGTGTCACGACGGAAGGTACAAAACCGGGCCGGCCGACGCAGGCGGCCGGACGGGTTTCCGCCGGGAACGGGTGTGAATCGTGAAGAGCCCGCCTCCACCGGGGTACGGGCCGCGGGGGAATTGTATCTTTACGGCATGAAACGATCCGCCTGCCTGTTCGCCGCCCTGCTGGTGGCGACGGCGCTGCCCCGGCCGCCGGGTTTCCTGCACCCGTACCATGCCGCCCTCGCCCTGCTGGGGGTGGGCGCGGCGCTCCTCGCGGTGCTGCAGGCGGTCCGGCCGCCGCAAGGAGGGGGAGTCGGCAGGACGGCCGCGGCGGGCCTGGTCCTGCTCGCCCTCGGGTTGCTTGCGGGTCTTTTCACGGTCGAGCGCCCGCTCACGGCGGCGCTGGACCTCGCCGGGAAGTGGGCCGCCCTGATCTTCCTTCTCGCCGGGATCGCGGTGCTGCGCGATGAGGATGGCCGCCGCATCCTCCGCCGGGGGGTGACAGTCGCCCTGCTCATCCATACTCTCGCGGGGGGTGCCGATCTCCTCTTCTTCCCCGGCGGTGACGGGATCAGGGGCACTCTCGGCCACCCCAACGTGTACGCTTACCACCTGGTCGTGCTCTGGCCGTGGGCGCTGGCCACGGCGGTGGACGAGCGGCGCTGGTGGCGTCACCTCGGCTTCTTCGTCACGGTGGCGGTGTTGCTGCTGCTGCCGTGGACCCGTTCCGCCGGGGCGATGCTCGGGCTGCTCGCCGGGGCGATGGGGGTCTTCTGGGCGCGGGCGCGGGGAACGCTGCGCCGCTGGCGCCCGGCGGTGCTGGCCGTCTCCCTGCTGCTCGCCGCCGGGATGTTCCTCTTCCTAAGCCTCCGCCGGGAGGTGGCCTGGGTGGACCGGACGGCCAATCTCGCCGCCGGGGTCCGCCTGTTCCGGGAGGCGCCGCTCACCGGGCACGGCCCCGGACAGGTGCGATTCCTCTTTCCGGCGGCGCGTTCGCCGCATCATCCACACTATGCCGACTTGACCGCCCTGGGCCCGCTGGACCACCTGCACCTCCAACCCCTGCAGGCGGCCGTCGAAGGCGGACTGTTCGCCGCGCTGGGACTGCTTCTTTTCGCCGCGGCGGCGCTCGCCGCCGCATGGCGTGCACTGGCCCGCGGATCGGGCATGGACCGGGGGTTTGTGGCCTGGATGAGCCTCTCCGCCGCCGTCGTGCAGGGGGCGGTCTCGCTGGCGCCGTCACGGGAGGGGATGCTCCCCGCGGCGCTGGCCTTCGCGGCGGCCCTCTCGCTGTCGCCCGCGTTCAAGGGCGGGAAGACGCCGCGCCCCGGTCCGCGGCGGGCGTTCTGGGCTCTCCTCGCGGTGGTCGCGCTGGCGGCTCTGCCGCTGCAGGTGCGCCGCGCCGCCGCCGACGCTGCTCTCAAGCGGGGCAGGGATCCCGCCCGCTACTGGGCCCCCTCGGATGCCCGTGCCCTCCAGCGCAGTCTCTCTCTCTGGCCGGAAGGCCTGGAGGCGCGGGCGCTGCTGGTGTGGGCCCGGTACCGTGAGGCGTTCGCCGAACCGGAGGGGTCGCCCGCCCGCCGCCGCGGGCTGGAGGACGCCCTGGCGCAGTCCGACACCCTCGCCGCTCTCGCCCCTTCCTTCTTCAAGCTCCCCCTCCACCGCGCCCGCATCCTCGCCGCCCTCGGGCGTTGGGAAGCGGCGCGGGTGGAACTCCTCGAGAGCCCCTTTTTCCACGGAGACCGGGAACGGGAGGACCTGCTGGAGGAGTTGAACCGGAAGATCGAAAGCCGCGCCCGCGGGGGGCCGGCACGCTGATCTCCGGGAAGAAGAACAGTGAGTGTTTCACGGGCGGCCGGCCGCGCGGACCCGCGGCGCGGGACGCGGCCGGCGGCGGATGGGATTCGCGGGGCGTTTCGCCTTGACAGGAGCGCGGGGCCGCGCCTACGTTGCGGCATGAGCTCGACCTGGCGGGGACGATGGCTCGCTCTCCCGGCGGCTCTGCTTCTTGGACTCGCCGTGGGTTGTGGACCGGCTGGCCGCCTGGGCCGCCCGGTGGAGCGTGACCTCGCCCAAATCAAGACCAGCGACACCCTGCGGGTGATCACCCGCAACCACCCCCTGACCTACTACCTCTACCGCGGCACCCGTCGCGGCTTCGATTACGAGCTGATCAGCAAGTTCGCCGAGGAGCAGGGCCTGGTGCTCGAGATCGTGATGCCGCCGGAGTGGTCCGACATGATCCCGGCCCTCTACCACGGTGAGGGGGATGTGATCGCGGCGATGATGACCGTGACCCCCGACCGGCGCGATCAGCTCTCCTTCACCCGGCGGTATCTCGAGGTGCGCCAGGTTACGGTCGGCACCAGCGACTCCCCCCCGCCGCAGACCATCGAGGAGCTGGACGGCAGGAGGGTTCTCGTCCGGCGGGGCTCTTCCTACGAGGAGCGGCTGCGCGAGCTGCGGCGCCGGGGAATCCGGGTGGAGATCGAGTACCACAACGAGCTGGAGGAGCGGGATGATCCCGTGGTCCTGGTCGCCAAGGGCGAAGCACCGCTCACCGTGGTGGACAACACCATCGCCCGGCTGGAGCAGCAGTTCTACCCCGGCCTCGAGATCGGGGTGGCGATCACCGACCCCCAGCCGATCGCCTGGGCGGTGAGGCCGAACTCCCCCGAACTGCTGGCGGCGTTGAACGATTTCCTCGGCCGCTATTACCGTTCGGCCTACTTCAACATCCTGCGGAAGCGGTACTTCGAGAACACGGCGCGCTTCCTCCGCCACCGCACGGCCCACCTCGCGCTCTACCGCGAGGGGAAGCTCAGCCGCTACGATGAGGAGTTCCGCGCGGCGGCGGCGGTCACCGATTTCGACTGGCGGCTGCTGGCGGCGCAAGCGTACCACGAGTCCCGCTTCCTGCCGGACAAGACCTCGTGGGCCGGGGCGGTGGGGTTGATGCAGCTCATGCCGCGCACGGCGGAGATGCTGGGCGTCAAGAACCTCTACGACCCCGCCCAGAACATCCTCGGAGGCGCCCGCTATCTCCGCAAGTTGTACGGGATGTACGGCGATGTCGATGGCGATGACCGCCTGAGACTGGCGCTGGCGGCCTACAACTGCGGCATCGGACACGTGGCGGACGCCCGGAAACTCGCGCGGGAACGGGGAGGAGATCCCCGGCGGTGGGAGGATGTCGCGGGTGCGCTGCGCCTGCTGGAACAGCCCGAATATTACCGGAAGGCGGAGTACGGCTATGTCCGCGGCGGCCAGGTGTTGCGCTACGTCGAGGATGTTTTCAACCGCTACGACATCTTCCGGGGGATCGTGCCCGAAACCCCGCCGGAGCCCGCGCCGGAGCTGGCGCTGGGTGGGAGATAATCGCCTCACAGCCGCGCCGCGGAATGAGCGCCTCCGGTCGTGTGAAACCGGCGGTTGCACCCACCCCGGAGGCGCGCTACATTAACCGCTTGCCCGCCGGCGCGCCTGCCGAAATGGCAGACCGGTGGCGGAGGCCGGGCGGGAGGAAGAACCCCGAGCTACGGGAGTTGTGGAGAGCTCGCCGCGCCGGAGGCTGTGTTCCCGCGGTATTTCCGGCTGGATGGCGGGTTTTTTCCTTTCCCGGATACGGGGCCGGCTTCATTCGGCACGCGGCTTGCTCCCGGATTTCCCGGGGGCGGAGGGACCGACCCAACGGGGTGGAGGTGAGAATGCCGACATACACGTATCGTTGCACCGTCTGCGGGCACACCTTCGATCTGTTTCATTCGGTGTCGGACAACGGTGGGAAGCGCTGCCCGGAATGCGGTGCGGCCGCGGAGCGCCAGATCGGCCGCGGCGCCGGGCTGATCTTCAAGGGCAGCGGGTTTTACATCACCGATTACAAGCATGACCACAGCTCGCCGCCGGGCGGGAACGGGAACGGCAGGACCGCGACGGAGAAGAAGGTTTCCGGCGAGGAGAAAAGCGGCGCGGGCCCGGGCGACGGCGGGAAGACCGCGGAGAAGAAACACGAAAAGACGACCTCCTGACACCATGGCTCGGGATGGCCGAACGATACGCGCAACCTCGAAGGTTGCGCGTTTTTTTACGGTTGGAGCGGGCTCCCTGCATCTGTGCGTTCGTTGACTCTCTCCGAAGCCGCAGGCTATTTTGAATCCCTTTGAAACCGGACGGGTTTCGACGCGTATTCCTACAACCCCAAGGGGAGTTGACCGATGGACTTTCTCAAGGAACTGGGTATTCAGGAGATGAATCCGGGCGCCTGCTGGGGTCAAGATGGGTGGATCGGCGGCGAGGGGCGCGACATCCTCGCTTCGGTGAATCCGACGACGGGGGAGCCCATCGCCACCGTCTCCCAGGCGACGGAGGACGACTACGAAGAGGTGATGGCGCACGCCGTCGAGGCGTTCAAGCGCTGGCGCATGGTGCCCGGTCCGGTGCGCGGGCTGATGGTCCGCGACCTCGCCGACGCCCTGCGGGAGAAGAAGGACGCCCTCGGCCGCCTGGTCAGCCTCGAGATGGGCAAGATTGTCCAGGAGGGGTGGGGCGAGGTGCAGGAGATGATCGACATCTGCGACTTCGCCGTCGGTCTCTCGCGCCAGCTCTACGGCCGGACCATGCCCTCCGAGCGGGTCCGTCACCGGATGATGGAGCAGTGGCACCCCCTGGGGCCGGTGGGTGTCATCACGGCGTTCAACTTCCCCGTGGCCGTGTGGGCGTGGAACGCCGCCCTCGCGGCGGTCTGCGGCGATGTCACCATCTGGAAGCCCTCCTCCGAGGTGCCCTTGACGGCGATCGCGGTGCAGAAGATCGCGGGCGAGGTGATGAAGGCGCATGACGCCGAGGGGGTGTTCAACCTCGTCATCGGGCGCGGGCGCACGGTGGGCGAGCGGTTGATCCGCGACGACCGGATTCCCCTCGTCAGTTTCACCGGCTCCACGGTGATGGGCAAGCGCGTCGGGGAGGTCGTCGGCAAGCGGCTCGGCAGCACGATCCTCGAACTCGGCGGGAACAACGCGGTCATCGTCACCCCGTCCGCGGACCTCGAGATGGCGATGCGCTCGGTGCTCTTCGGCGCCGTGGGGACCGCCGGGCAGCGCTGCACCTCCACCCGCCGCGTCTTCGTGCACAAGAGCGTCTCCGGGAAGTTCACCAGGATGCTGCTGGACGCCTATGGGAAGGTGACCATCGGGGACCCCCTCGAGGAGGGGATCCTCATGGGTCCGCTGGTCAACGAGGCGGCCGTGGAGGAGATGATGGGCGCGCTGGAGACCATCCGCGAGCTGGGCGGGGAGATCCTCACCGGCGGCGCGCGTCTCGACCGGCCGGGATACTTCGTCGAGCCGGTCATCGTCAAGGCGCAGCACGACTGGGAGATCGTCCACCGGGAGACCTTCGCTCCGATCCTCTACCTGATGGAGTACGAAGACTTCGAGGAGGTCCTCGCCTGGCACAACGAGGTGCCGCAGGGGCTCTCCAGCTCCATCTTCACCAACGACGTGCGCGAGGCGGAAACCTTCCTCAGCCCGGAGGGCTCGGACTGCGGGATCGCCAATGTGAACCTCGGGACCTCCGGGGCGGAGATCGGCGGCGCCTTCGGGGGCGAGAAGGAGACCGGCGGCGGGCGCGAATCGGGCAGCGACGCCTGGAAGGCCTACATGCGCCGCCAGACGAACACCATCAACTACTCCCGGGACCTCCCCCTCGCGCAGGGGATCAAGTTCGGCGACTGAATCGTTTCACACGGATAGGGGTTGATGGCCCCGGTGGAGGGTACTCTTCCCCTCCGGCCGTGCGGGTTTCCCGTTCCGACCGGGCGGGTGGGGCGCGTTCTCCGCGCCCGGTCCCCTCCCCGCCCAGGGGGCGTTCATGCCGTATGCTTCGCCGGAAATCAAGAATCGCAAGGCGTTCCACGACTACGAGATCCTGGAGCGCCTCGAGGCGGGGCTGGTGCTCACCGGGCCGGAGGTGAAGTCCGTCCGCGAGGGGCGGGTCAGCCTGCGGGAGGCCCATGTCAACTTCGACGAGGGTGCCGCGGTGCTGGTCGGCATGGCGATCGCCTCCTACGAGCGGCGGGGCTACGCCGAACAGCATCCCCACCGGCCGAAGAAACTGCTCCTTCACCGCCGCGAAATCAACCGTCTCGCCCGCAAGGTGCAGGAGAAGGGGTTGACCGTGATCCCGCTCCGGGTTTACTTCAACGACCGGGGGTATGCGAAGGTGGAGATCGGTCTCGCCCGCGGCAAGCGGCAGTATGACAAGCGTGCGGCGATCGCCGCGCGCGAGGCGAAACGCGACCTCGCCCGCGCGAAGAGGGAGACAGAGCGCTGGAATCGTTGAGCACGGTGGTTCAAACGAAGGCCGTTGGCGAAGTGCGCTTGAGGGACATCCTCGCTCCCGTGCGGGATGACCTGCGGGCCTTCCGCCGCCATTACCGCCGTTTCCTCCGCAGCGGCTCCTTTTTCATCGACCAGGTTTCGGCCTACCTGGTGAGGAGCCGGGGCAAGGAGTTGCGGCCCGCGCTGACCCTCCTCTCGGCCCGCGCGGCCGGGGCGGAGGGGGAGCTCAGCGAGCGGACGCTCACCGCCGCGCTGGTCGTCGAGATGCTGCACACGGCGACCCTGGTGCACGATGACGTGGTCGACCGGGCCGATGAGCGCCGCGGCCGCCCCACCCTGAACGTGGTCTTCAACAACAAGGTGGCGGTGCTCTTCGGGGACTACATGCTCGCCCGCTCCCTCGAGGGGATGCTCGCGCAGCGCAGCCTCGAGGTGCTCGACCTGTTCAGCGACTGCGCCGTCCGCCTCGCCAAGGGGGAGTTGAACGAGGCGATCCACGCCCGCACCCTCGACCTCGACAAGCCGGCCTATTTCCAGCTCGTTTCGGACAAGACCGCCTCCCTGATCGGGGCCGCCTGCCAGATGGGGCCGCTCTCCCTCGGCGCGCCCGAGGAGATGCGCGCCCCGCTGCGCGAGTACGGCGAACTGGTCGGGATCGCGTTCCAGATCCGCGACGACCTGCTGGACCTCGGCGACGGCGGGAGGAAGCTCGGCAAGCCGACGGGCCTCGACCTCGGGCAGGCGAAGCTCACGCTGCCCCTGATTCACACCCTCGAACAACTGGGCGCCGGGAAGAGGCGCCAGGTGCTGCGCCGGTTGAAAGCCTCGAAGAAGGCCTCCAAGCGCGGCAGGAGTGTGGACCTGCGGGAGGTGACGGCCCTGATCCGCGAGTCCGGCGGCATCGAGTACGCGCGCCGGGTCGCCGCCGACTACGCCGCCAAGGCGCAGCGGGCGCTCGAGGCGCTTCCGCCCAGCCCGTGGCGCGACCAGCTCTCCCTCTTCGCCCGCTTCGCCGCGGAGCGCCGCCGATGAAGCACCCCGCATTGCCGAAGTGGGTCCCGGGTCTCCTGATCGCTCCGCTTCTGTTCGCCGCCGGGTGCAGCCGCGCGCCCCTGGAGTCCACCCGGTACAGCCTGGGCACCGAGGTGCGGATCACGGTGGAGGACCTCGCGCCGGGTTTCTCGCGGCGGGAGGGGGAGAGGGCGATCGAACGGGCCTTCGCGGAGATCGAGCGCATCGAGTCGCTGGCGAAGTGGGGTGAACTCGCCCGGTTGAACGACATCTCCGGCCGCGGCTCCTTTCCGGTGGGCGGGGAGCTGATCGGCCTGATCGAGGAGGGGTACCGGATCTCCGCCGGGACACGGGGCGCGTTCCGCCCCGACCTCGGGCCGCTGGTGAACCTGTGGGGCATCAACACCCCCGGGGAGCGCGTCCCGTCCCAACGGGAGATCGACAGCGTGCTGGCGATCGTCCGGGCCACGCGGTTCACCGTGCCGGACTCGGGCCGGGCGCGGCTCGACCCGGAGGGGGCGGCGCTGGAGCTCGGCGGAATCGCCAAGGGGTACGCCGTGGACCGCGCCTGTGAAGTCCTCCGGGAGAACGGTGTCAGCGCCGGGATGGTCTGGGCGGGGGGCGACCTGCGGGTGTTCGGCCGGAAGCGGGACGGCACCCCGTGGCGGATCGCCGTGCGCCACCCCCGGAAACTGGACGAGAACCTGACGATCATCGCTCTCGACAGCGGAGCGGTCGCCACCTCGGGTGATTATGAGCGATATTTCGAGGCCGGCGGGGTGCGGTATCACCATATCTTCGATCCGGCCACCGGGTATCCCGCGAGAGCCTCGATCTCGACCACGGTGTTCGCCCCGACCTGCACCGGGGCGGATGCGCAGGCCACCGGCCTGTTCGTCCTCGGGCCCGAAGAGGGGCTCGCCGCCGCGCGCGGGATGGGGGTGGAGGCGCTGATCGCGGTGGAGCGGGAGGGAGAGGTGGTCGCACGGAGAACCCCCGGCTTTCAGGCGATGGAAGACCGGGCGGCGAGTGTGGAGCGCCGGTGAGAGGGGTTCCCGGGCGGGAACGGGAGCGCGGGGAACAGCGACACGAGGGCGTTGTGCGAATCGGGATTTTGCGCCTTAGCTCCATGGGGGATATCGTGCTCGCGGGGCCGGTATGCCGTGCCCTGCACCGCGCCTTCCCCGAGGCGGAAATCGTCTTCATCACGACCTCGCGCTACGCCGAGCTGGCCGCGGCGCTGCCGGGCGTCGGCAGGGTGGAGGCGATCCGACGCCGGGGCGCTTCCTTCACCCGGGATGTCTCCCGGCTGGCGGAGGGGTCCTGGGATTACCTCGCCGACCTGCAGGGCTCGCCCCGGAGCGCGAAAGTCCGCCGGGCGCTCAGGGCGGGACGGAATGCGGTGTACCGCCCTCCCCGGTTCCGCCGCGGGGTGCTGATCGCGACGAAACTTCGTCTCGGGCGCTTCGAACCCGTACCCCTGCGCTACCTTCGAGCCGTCTCCTCCTGGGGGGTGTGGGATGATGATCGCGGGTTGACCCTGCGGCTGGGCGAGGAACTCTGGCAGGAGGCGGCGAAGCGCTGGCCGGTCCTGCTGACCAAGCCCTACGCGATCATCCCGGGCGCGAAGCATGCGACCAAGCGCTGGCCGGGGGAGTACTGGGCCGAACTCGTCGGACTGCTGCGGCGGGAGAGGCCGGTGATCGTGATCGGCGGACCCGGCGACATGCCGCGCGAGGTGGCCGCCGTCGCCGGCACGAACGGACGGCAGGTGGTGGACCTGACCGGCCGCACCCCGCCGCTGATGACCGCCGCGGTGCTCTCCGGCGCCAAGGGCATCGTCAGCGGCGACACCGGCCCGATGCACCTCGCCGTGGCGTCCGGCCGCCCCCTCGTCGCCCTCTTCGGCCCCACGGTGCGCGAATTCGGCTTCTTCCCCTTCCGCGCTCCGAATGCCCGGGTGCTCGAAGCCCCTCTCTGGTGCCGTCCCTGCAGCGCCCACGGCGGGGAGCGCTGCCCGCTGGGACACCACCGGTGCATGAAAAGGCTGACACCGGACCAGGTGGAGGCGACCCTGGGGCAGGCCGTGGCGGAAGCGACACGGGATCGCGGCGGGAGTCCGGAGCCATGAGTTGGCGCGGGGGGTACAATCTCTTCGCGGTTCCCGCGATGGAGGCGGGCCTGTTGCTCGCCATGCCCTTCTCGCGCAAGGTGCGGGCGGGGGTGCGCGGGAGGCTGCGCGAGGCGGCGGAACTCTCGCGGGCGAGGTCACGCTGCCGGGACGACCGCCCGCGGGTGCTCGTCCACTGCGCCTCCGCCGGGGAGCTGGAGGGAGCGGTTCCCCTGCTGGAAGCGCTGCGCGGGCGCGCCGAGGCGGACATCATTCTCAGCTACTATTCGCCTTCCGCCAGCGAGCGGGCGGAGGGGATCACCGCGGCGGCCGCCCACCTGTACCTCCCCTTCGACTCCCCGCGCCGCGTGCGCCGGCTGCTGGACATTCTCGAGCCTTCGCTCATCCTCTTCGCCAAGCACGACCTGTGGCCGAACCTGATCTGGGAAGCGGCGGACCGCGGGATTCCCACGGCGGTCATCAACGGCAACTTCCGGCCCGATTCCACCCGCCTGCGCCGCTGGGCGATCCCCTTCAACCGCGAGGTTCTCGGCAGGCTCAGCGCGATCTACGCGGTGGCGGAGGATGATGCACGGCGTTTCCGTTTCCTCGCCGGCGGGGAGGTGCGGGTCGTCTCCGCCGGAGACACCCGTTTCGACCGCGTGCGCCAGCGCGCCCTCGCCGGGCGGGAGGACCAGGGGGCGCTCGCCGACCGTCTCGCCGGGCGGGAGGTGGCGGTGGCGGGGAGCACCTGGCCGGAGGATGAGAAGCGCCTCCTTCCCGCCTGGGGAAGGATCTGCGCCGCCTATCCGGGGGCGGTTCTCGTCCTCGTGCCCCACGAGCCGACCCCGGAGCGGTTGCGCGGCATCGAGCAGGAGTGCGCGGAGGAGGGAATCCGCACGGCGACCCTCGCCGCCGTGGAGGACGGGGCGGATGTTCCCAACGTCGTGGTCGTCGACCGGGTCGGTGTCCTCGCGGGGCTCTACGGCCTCGGGCGGATCGCCTACGTCGGGGGCGGGTTCGGCGCGGGAGTTCATTCGGTACTCGAACCGGCGGTGTTCGCCATCCCGGTGCTGTTCGGGCCGCGCCACCTCAACAGCCACGAGGCGCGGGACCTGCTCGCCCTCGGCTGCGCGGAGATGATCGAGACGCCGGAGCAGGTGGCCCGGGCGTTCGATGACGCCCTCGCCGGGGGGGAGGAGAGCAGGAGGCGGGGGGAGCTCGCAGGCGGGTACGTCGCCCGGCACACCGGCGTCGCCGACCGCCTGGCCGGGGAGCTCGCGAAGCTGGCGGGGTGGTAGCCGATGCTCCGCTTCGAGGGGGTCCGTTTCGCCTATCCCGGCGGACCCGAGGTGCTTCGCGGACTGGATCTCACCCTGCGGCCCGGCGACCGCGTGGTCCTCGCCGGGGCGAGCGGCGGCGGCAAGTCCACCCTCCTCGCCCTCGCGGCGGGCCTGTATGAGCCCACCGGGGGGCGGATTCTGCACGACGGATCCCAAGAGAGCGCGCCGGTCGGTCTCGTGCAGCAGTCGCCCGAGAACCAGCTCCTCGCCGCCACCGTGGAGGGGGAGGTCGCCTTCGGGCTCGAGAACCTCGGCCTGCCCACCGTGGAGATCCGCCGCCGGGTCGATGAGGCGCTGGCGCTGACCGGCCTGGCCGCGCTGCGGCGGCGGGCTCCGTCCGACCTGTCCGGGGGCGAGATGCAGCGCCTCGCCTTCGCCGCGGCCTATGCGATGCGCCCCGCCCTGTGGCTGCTCGATGAACCGGCCTCCTATCTCGACCCCGATGCGCGCGGGGAGCTGTATGCTCTCCTCGCCTCTCTCCCGGAGGAGTCGATCCTCCTCTATGTCGCCTCCTCGCCGGAGGAGTACACCCTCACCGGCCGCCTCGCCCTGCTCGCGGAGGGACGGATCGCGGCTGTGGGCGAGGCCGGAAGGTTGATCGAGGACGGTTCGCTCGCCCGCGCGGGCCTGGCCGTGCCGCGGCTGACGCGGCTCCGGCGGCGGCTCGAGGAGTCCCCGCCGACGGTCATGGGGGGGAAGAAGACGAGCGGGCCGGTGCGTTCTTCCGCTCCTGTCTCCACCGGGGACGCGGCGGGGTGCACGGTGACGGTACGCGGTCTGCACGCCGCCCGGCGGCCGCTCTTCGGCGAAGAGCGCGAGGTGCTGCACGGCCTGGACCTGGAGCTCCGCCCCGGCGAGGTTACGGCTCTCGTCGGTCCGAGCGGCGCGGGCAAGAGCACCCTGCTCGAGGTGCTGGCCGGGCTGCTTGCGCCCTCCTCCGGCGAGGTGCTCTGGGACGGCGCGCCGCCGGAGCGGCTCCGCGGCCGGATCGGAATCGCCTTCCAGTTCCCCGAGCGCTCCTTCTTCGCCGAGACGCTGCTCGCCGAGGTCGCCTACGGCCCGCGGAACCTCGGGCTGAGCGGCGCGGAAGCCGGAGAGCGTGCCCGGCAGGCCCTCTCGGCGCTCCGGCTGGACCCCGTGCGGGACGGGGAGCGCAACCCCTTCGACCTCTCCGGGGGCGAGGCGCGCCGGGCGGCGCTGGCCTCCGTGGCCGCGCTTCGCCCTGACGCCTACCTGCTCGACGAACCCACCGCGGGGCTGGACGAGGCGAGCGCCGGCGCCGTCGGGGAGTTGATCCGCCGCGAGGCGGAGCGCGGCTGTGTCATCCTCGTCGCCGGGCACGATGTGGACCGTTTCGCCGACTGGGCGACGCGGTGGATTCTCCTCCGCGATGGGGTGCTCCTCCGGGACGGCGGCCTGTCGGACTGGTGGGGCGATCCGGCGGCGGACCCCTGGCCCGCCCCCGCGGTCGTGCGCGCCTGGCGGGAGGCGGGGCTGCCGGTGGAAACCCTGCAATCGCTCCGTGTTGATGCGTTATTCTCTGGGGAGGGGGGCTGAGGGCGCTTCTTTCTCGCGGCGGCGGGTCCCGGTCTCCGCGTGCGCTTCCCCTTTTTCCTGTTGCCCCTCCCGAAAAAAACCCGCACTTTTCCCGCCTGCGGCGCGGGCCGCGGGAGGGGGTAACATTCAAGATGTGGAAGGGCCGATGAAGATTCTGATCCTCAACTGCGGTTCCTCTTCGATCAAGTACCAGTTGATCGATTCGGAGCAGGACCACAAGGCGCTCGCCAAGGGGGTGGTGGAGCGCATCGGGATGAAGGGCGCGATCCTCAGCCACATGCGGGCGGACGGTCACAAGGTGAAGATCGCCGGGGAAATCGTCGACCACCAGGCGGCCATCGAGTATATCATCGCGATTCTCCTCGCCCCGAATCACGGGGTGATCAAGACCCGGGAGGAGATCGACGCGGTCGGGCACCGGGTGGTGCACGGCGGCGAGGCGTTCACCGACAGCGTGTTCATCACCCCGGAGGTGATGGAGGAGCTGCACGAGTGCATCGAGCTGGCGCCCCTGCACAACCCGCACAACATCAAGGGGATCGTCGCCTGCGGGCGCCTGCTGAAGGATGTGCCGATGGTCGGGGTGTTCGACACCGCCTTCCACCACAAGCTGCCCGAATATGCCTACCTGTACGGGTTGCCGTACACGCTCTACAAGCGCTACGGCATCCGCCGTTACGGCTTCCACGGCACCAGCCACTACTATGTCAGCCACCGGGCGGCGGAACTCGCCGGGCGCGGCGTCGATGACATGCGGATGATCACCATCCACCTCGGCAACGGGTGCAGCATGGCCGCGGTGGACCACGGCGTCTCGGTGGACACGACGATGGGCTTCACCCCGGTGGAGGGACTGCTGATGGGCACCCGCGCGGGCGACATCGATGCCGGGGCGGTGCTGCACATCATGGGTCGCGAGGAGCTGACCCTCGGCGAGGTGAACACCCTGCTCAACAAGCACAGCGGCCTGCTCGGCGTCTCGGGCGTCTCCTCGGACATGCGGGAGATCGTCGAGGAGATGAAGAGCGGCAACCCGCGGGCGGAGACGGCGTTCCGGATCTTCACCTACCGGGTGAAGAAGTACATCGGCGCCTACACGGCGGCGATGGGCGGGCTGGACGCGGTCGTGTTCACCGGCGGCATCGGGGAGAATTCGCCCGATGTCCGCGCCGGTTCGCTGGAGGGGCTCGGGTTTCTCGGAATCGATCTCGACGAGGAGAAGAACACCGGGGAAGCCTCCGGCGAACGCATCATCAGCACCGGGGAGAGCCGTGTCGGGGTGTACGTCGTCCCGACGAACGAGGAGCTTGTGATCGCCCTCGAAACGGAGCGGATCGTCCGGGAGAGGACGGCCGCCTGAAGCGCGGCCGGCCCGGCGCGGACCGCTTCCCGGGGACGGCTCGGGCGCCCTCCCGGCGGGGAGACCCCGCGGCCCCGCAGGCTTGCTCCGTCGTGGCTCCGTGCTTACGTTTGCCCGTCTATGAAGCTCCACCTGGCATCGCTCAGGCAGGGGATCAACCCGGTCGAGGAGATGGTCCTCCCGGAGACCCTGGACCTGGACAGGGAGGTGTTCCGCGCGCCGATACACGTGACCGGCGAGGCGGACGACGAGGGGCATCTTGTTGACATCCGGCTCCACCTCTCGACCCTGGGCAGCTACCGGTGTGACCGTTGCGCGGTGGAGTTCGACCGCTCCTTCGAGGTTGACCTGCGGGCGGTGGTTCTCCGGCGGGAGGCGCGCGACAGCGAGGAAGAGGACGCCGAAGGGCTGATCTTCATCGGCGCCCGCGGGCGCGAGGTGGACCTCGGCGCGGAGATCGTGGATGCGCTGCTGCTCGACGTGCCGATGCGCCTTCTCTGCCACCCGGAGTGCAGGGGGTTGTGCCCCGTCTGCGGGGCGGATCTGAACGAGGGGCCCTGCGAGCATGTGCACGCCGGCGCCCCGGACCCGGGCGGCGAAAAGGCAACGAAAAACAACGATAACGGGAAGGTGTAAATCGTGGCTGTCCCGAAGAAACGGACCAGCTCCGCCCGCCGAAACAAACGGCGTTCACATCACGCGCTGAAGCCGGTCGATGTTGTGGCCTGCGAGAACTGCGGCGCGATGCATCGTCCTCACCATGCCTGCCCCGAATGTGGCTGGTACAAGGGACGGCAGGTGATCGCCGGCCGCAAGTGAGCGGTCGGTTCGGCGCGGCGGCGGAGAGGATTCGATGAGAATCGCGGTGGACGCGGCCGGAAGCGAGCCCGGACCCCGCGTGATCGTCGAGGGAGTCCTCGCCGCCTTCGAGGAGTTCCGCGCGTCCGGAGCGGCGTTCCGCCCGGTGCTGTACGGCCCGGGCGAGTTGCTGCGCCGGACGCTTCGTGAGATGGATGTCCCCACCGGCGAGGTGGAAATCGTCGACGCGCCGGAGGTGATCGAGATGACCGACCGCCCCGGCGAGGCGGTTCTGCAGAAGCAGAACAGCAGCATCGTCCGCGCCGCGAAAGACCTGGCCGCCGGTGAGGTCCGGGCGTTCGTCAGCATGGGCAACACCGGGGCCGTGGTCGGCGCCGCCCGGGCGCATGTCGGGAGGATGCGCTGGATCAGCCGTCCCGCCCTCGCCGTGCCCCTGCCCCGCAGGGAGGCGATGGGACTGCTGCTGGACGCCGGCGCGACGATGGAGCCCAAGGCGACCCATCTCGTACAGTTCGCCGCCATGGGCGCGGCTTTCGTCGAGCGGATCTACGGCGTCGGGGAGCCGCGCATCGGCCTGATGAACATCGGCGTGGAGAGCCACAAGGGCGAGGAGCGGGTGCAGGATGCCTGGCGCCTGCTCGCCCGCAGCCCGCTCAACTTCATCGGCAACGTCGAGGGCGGGGACCTGCTGCGCGATACGGCCGATGTCATCGTCACTCATGGTTTCGTCGGCAACATTTTGTTAAAATTCGCGGAATCGATTCCGGAGATGCTGCGCGAGCACAACATTCCGGTCGAAGGGGACAGCGCGCTGCATCGCTGGCTTGGCACCCTCGATTACCGGCGGTATGGCGGAGCGACCCTCCTGGGGGTGAACGGGTCGGTCGTCATCGGGCATGGCCGCAGCCACCCCTCCGCCGTGATGCAGGCCCTGCGCTGGGCCGGGCAGATGGTCCGCACGGATGTTCCCGCGGCGGTGAAAGACCGGGTTTTCCGCACGAGACGCGCCCTGTGGTTGTCCAATCCCTTTGCACGCGGGGAAGTTTCTGATGACGAGTGAACTGTTGAAGCCCGCCTCGCGAATCGCCGGCATGGGCCGGTCGGTGCCGGAACGGGTCCTCACCAACGCGGATTTCGAGAAGATGGTGGAGACCTCGGACGAGTGGATCACGGCGCGCACCGGGATCAAACGCCGCCACGTCGTCGAGCCGGGCACCCCCACCTCCGACCTCTGCACCGATGCCTCGCGCAAGGCTCTCGCCCAGGCCGGGCTCACGCCCGACCAGGTCGACCTGATCATTATCGGCACGGTCACCGGCGATGCGAAGTTTCCCTCCACCGCGAATTTCGTCCAGTCAAAGCTGGGCGCGTACAACGCGGCGACCTTCGATATCGGCGCCGCCTGCAGCGGTTTTCTCTACGCGCTGGAGATCGGGGACAACGCCATCCGGGCCGGGCGCGCGAAGGTCGTTCTCGCCATCGGCTCGGAGATCCTTTCCAGCGTGACCGATTATTCCGACCGAACGACCTGCGTCCTGTTCGGCGACGGCGCGGGCGCGGCGGTGATCGTCCCCACGGAGGACGACAGCATCGGAATCCTTTCGACGCACACCGGCTCCAACGGGGATCTCGCCCACCTGCTCTATTGCCACGGCGGCGGCTCCCTCAAGCCGGGGAAGGACCCCCGGACGACGGCGGAGGATTTCTACCTCAGGATGGCGGGCAACGAGGTGTTCAAGCACGCCGTGCGCACCATGGCGGAGGCGGCGGAGGTCGCGATGAAGCGGGCGAAGCTGACCCCGGAACAGATCGACCTCCTCGTGCCTCACCAGGCGAATATGCGGATCATCGACGCCACCGCGAAGCGCTTCGGATTCAGCCGCGACAAGGTGCTGATCAACATCGACGAGTATGGCAACACCTCGTCGGCTTCCATCCCCATCGCCCTGGACGAGGCGCGGGAGCGCGGGCGGATCAAGCCTGGCACTACCGTGCTGGCCGTCGCCTTCGGCGGCGGGTTTACCTGGGGCTCGGCGGTCATCCGCTTCTGAGCAGCAACGATCTGGATCGGCTTTCCGACGGCCGCGACGCCACGCAGGGAGGTTGGCAAACGGGTTCTACATCCATGAAGACGGCGTTTCTCTTTCCCGGCCAGGGCTCCCAGGCGGTCGGCATGGGGGCGGACCTGGACGGCGGCCTGCCCCGGGCGCGGGAGTGGTTCGACCGCGCCGGTGCGATGTTGCCTTTCGACCTGAGGAAGATCTGTTTCGAGGGGCCGGAGGAGGAGCTCAAGCAGACGCGGGTGACCCAGCCGGCGCTGTTCGTCCACTCGACGCTGATCGCGAGCCTGCTGGTCGAACGGGGTGTCGTGCCGCACGCCGTCGCGGGTCACAGCGTCGGCGAGTACGCCGCGCTGGTCGCCGCGGGCGCGCTGGACTTCGAGGCCGGGCTGGAGCTGGTCGCCCTGCGCGGTGAGCTGATGCAGCACGCGGGCGAGGACCGGCCCGGAACGATGGCGGCCCTTCTGGGGTTGGAGGCGGGCCGGGTCGAGGAGATCTGCCGGCAGGCGTCCTCGGGCGGCGAGGTCGTGGTGGCGGCGAACCTGAACGCCCCCGGGCAGATCGTCATCAGCGGGGACCGGGCGGCGGTTCTGCGCGCGATGGAGGCGGCGAAGGAGGCGGGGGCGAGGCGGGCGGTGCAACTTGTCGTCTCCGGCGCCTTCCATTCGCCCCTGATGGCCCCGGCGGGCGAAACACTGGCGGAAGCCGTGCGCCGGGCGCCGATGCGGGACGCGGAGATCCCCGTCTACCTGAACGTGACCGCGCGGCCGACCACGGACGCCGGGGAGATCCGACGCCGGCTGATCGAGCAGCTGACTTCGCCGGTCCGCTGGGAGGACACCCTGCGCGCGATGGCCGAGGGCGGCGTCCGGCGGTACATCGAAACCGGCCCCGGGAGGGTGCTCCAGGGGCTGGCGAAGCGGATCCTCGGCGAGGCGGAGATCACCGGCGTCGGGACGCTGGAGCAGTTGGAATCGTTCGCGGCGGAGTAGCCGTCAGGCGGGCCGGCCCGCCGGGTCCGGCGGGGATGAACAAGCGAGGGAGCGGATATGGCGTCACTCGAAGGCAAGGTGGCGTGGGTGACCGGGAGCGGCCGTGGGATCGGTCTCTCGATCGCCCGGCGGCTGGCGGAGGACGGCGCCGTGGTGGCGATTCACGATATCGCCGCGGAGGCCGTGGAGGAGGCGGCCGGGGCGCTGCGCGGGGAGGGGCACAAGGTCCTGGCGCTGGCCGGCGATGTCACCAGCGCCGCCTCGGTGGAGGAGGCGGTGCGGCGGATCACCGGCGAGGCGGGCTCCCTGGACATCCTGGTGAACAACGCCGGGATCACCCGCGACACGCTGCTGGTCCGGATGAAGGAAGAGGATTGGGACAGGGTCGTCACGGTGAACCTGAAGGGCGCCTTCCTCTGCACCCGGGCGGCCGCCAAGGTGATGATGAAGCAGCGCTCCGGGAGGATCGTGAACATCGCCTCGGTGGTCGGCGTGATGGGCAATGCCGGCCAGGCGAACTACTCCGCCTCGAAGGCGGGCCTGATCGGGCTGACCAAGTCGGCGGCGAAGGAGCTGGCGGCGCGCGGCATCACGGTGAATGCGCTGGCGCCGGGGTACATCGAGACGGAGATGACCGCCGTTCTACCGCTGGCGGTGCGTGAGCAGTTTCTCAACATGACGCCTCTCGGACGTGCGGGGACGGCGGAGGATGTCGCGGCGGTGGTGAGTTTCCTCGTCTCTCCCGACGCCTCCTTCATCACCGGACAGGTAATACATATCGACGGCGGCATGGTGATGTAGAGGGAATTGTTGTATTTTTCCGGTTCCGTGGAAAACCAGCAACGTGGAGGACTTCTCGAATGGCAAGCGAAGAGCAAGTGCAGAAGGTCAAGGAGATCATCGCCGAACAGCTTGGCGTGGACATTAACGAGGTCACCCTGGAGGCCTCGTTCATCGACGACCTCGGCGCCGACAGCCTCGACACGGTCGAGCTGGTGATGGCGTTCGAAGAGGCGTTCGGTGTCGAGATTCCGGACGAGGACGCGGACAAGCTGGCCACGGTCGGCGCCGCCATCGAGTACCTCGATCAGAAGATCGCCGAGAAGGACTGACCGGCGCGCTGACCACCGGAGAAGACGATGGCCAATCGCGTGGTGATCACCGGGATGGGTGTGCTCTCCCCGGTGGGCATTGGGCTGGAGGAGTATTGGTCCGCCCTGCTCGCCGGGAAAAGCGGCGCAGGCCCGATTACGCGTTTCGACACGACCGGGTTCAAGACCACCTTCGCCTGCGAGGTGAAGGGGTTCGACCCGGGCGATTGCATGGACCGTAAAACCTCCCGGCGGATGGACCTGTTCAGCCAGTTCGCCATCGCGGCTGCCATCCAGGCGATCGATCAATCCCGGCTGGACTTCGACAGGGTGGATCGGAACCGGGTCGGGGTGGTGGTCGGGTCGGGCATCGGCGGGATGTACACCTATGAAGATCAGGTGAACAGGCTCAACGATGCCGGTCCTTCCCGGGTCAGTCCGTTCTTCATCCCGATGATGATCGGCGACATCGCCGCCGGGCACATCTCCATCCGCTGGGGACTGAAGGGTCCCAATTTTTCCGTGCAGTCCGCCTGTGCCACCGCATCGCACTCCATCGGCCTCGCGATGATGCACCTGCGGGCCGGGGACGCGGACGTGATGATCACCGGCGGCACCGAGGCGCCGCTCACCCGGGCCGGGGTGGCGGGGTTCAACGCGATGAACGCCATCAGCACGCGCAACGACGATCCGGAGCACGCCTCGCGCCCCTTCGATGCGGACCGGGACGGTTTCGTCATGGGCGAAGGGGCGGCGATCCTCGTCATTGAGACCGAGGAACACGCGGTGCGGCGGGGGGCGGAAATCCTCGCGGAGATCGCCGGGTACGGCTTCTCCGCGGATGCCTATCACCTCACTGCGCCGGCACCCGGCGGGGTGGGAGCCGTGCAGTCGATGAAGGCGGCGATGAAGAGCGCCGGGGTGCATCCCGAGGAGATCGGGTACATCAATGCGCACGGCACCTCGACGAAGTACAACGACGAGATCGAGACCATAGCGATCAAGACCGCTTTCGGGGAGCATGCCTGGAAACTGGCGGTCAGCTCGACGAAATCGATGATCGGGCATCTTCTCGGCGCGGCGGGCGCGGTGGAGCTGATCGCCGCCACCCAGGCGGTCCGCGAAGGCAAACTGCCGCCGACAATCAACTACGTCACACCGGACCCCGAGTGCGACCTCTACTATGTTCCCAACAAGTACGAGGAGCGCGAGCTGGAGGTGGCGCTGAGCAACACCTTCGGTTTCGGGGGGCATAACGCGTCGCTGATCGTGCGGCGGTATCGGGGTGAACGGGAGGTATGATCGAGGGGTTGTGCTCACGTTGAGGTGGCTCGTTCGGCGCCGCCGGAAGGCGAAGCGCCCCGGAGCGGAGAGAGGTCTCGAGGAGTTCGAGCGGATGATCGGGTATCGCTTTCGCGATCCCGAACTCCTGGTCTGCGCGCTGAAGCACAGAAGCATTATCTTCGAGACGGGTGAGCGGCGCGGGGCGACGAACGAGCGGTTGGAGTTCCTCGGGGACGCCGTCCTCGACCTGCTTGTCGCCGAGCAGCTCTACCAGGACAACCCGACCTCCCGCGAAGGGCATCTCACGCGGCTGAAGAGCCTCGCGGTCAGCGGCCGTCAACTCGCCAACAAGGCGCGCCGCATCGGTCTCGGTTCCTACATGCAGATCTCCTCGAGCGAGGCGCGCAGCGGCGGACGCAACCGGCGCAGCATCCTCGAAGATGCGCTCGAGGCGGTGATCGGCGCGATCTTCCTGGACGGCGGACTGGAGCCGGCGCGCGTCTTCGTCCGGAGGTTCATCACCGATGACCTCGATGGACGCCTGATCCGGGAAAAGGAAAAAAACTACAAGAGCCTGTTGCTCGAATACGTGCAGGGAAACGCCCTCGGGCTGCCGCGTTACCGTGTCGTGGCCGAGGACGGCCCGGATCACGAGAAGACCTTTCATGTCGAGGTGTCGGTGGGAGAGAAGAAGGTCGGGACCGGGGTCGGGCGGAGCAAGAAACAGGCGGAACAGCAGGCGGCCCGTGAGGCTGTCGCCCATTATGGGCTGCGCAATGGATAGCGGAGGCGAGGGATAACGGCATGAATTATTACTTCGACGAGTTCCAGCAGGAGTTAATTCAATCGGCCCGGCGAATCGGTCGGGAGCGTATCAAGCCCGTGGCGGCCCAGTACGACCGCGAGGGCACGTTTCCATGGGATATCGTGAAGGTGTTCGCCGAGGCCGGTTTCTTCGGCATCTCCATCCCCGAGGAGTATGGCGGCCTGGGCCGCGGGGTGTTGGATCTCGTCCTGGTGACCGAGGAGCTCTCCCGGTACTGCGGCGGCATCGCCCTGGCGGTGGCCGCCACCGCGCTGGGAACCTTCCCGATCGTCATCAGCGCCAACGACGAGCAGAAGAAGAGGTACCTGCCGGCCCTGGCCGAGGGCAAGATGCTCGCCGGTTTCGGCCTCACCGAACCCTCCGCGGGCAGCGATGCCGGCAGCATCAAGACCCGCGCCGTGAGGAAGGGCGACCGGTACATCCTCAACGGCAACAAGGTGTTCATCACCAACGGCGGCGCGGCGAAGATCTACACGGTGATCGCCAACACCGACCCGGGAAAGGGCACCCGCGGCGCCAGCGCGTTCATCGTCGAGGAGGGCATGCCCGGCTTCTCCTACGGCAAGGAAGAGGACAAGATGGGCATCCGGGCCTCGTGCACCCGCGAGCTGGTCTTCGAGGACTGCGAGGTACCGGTGGAGAATATGATCGGCCGCGAGGGCGAGGGGTTCATGGTCGCGATGAAAACCCTCGACAAGAGCCGGCCCGGTGTGGCGGCGCAGGCCCTCGGCATCGCCCAGGGCGCGCTGGACCTCGCCCTCGAATACGCCCGCACCCGTGAACAGTTCGGCCAGAGCATCATCCAGTTCCAGGCGATCCAGTTCATGCTCGCCGACATGGCGACCCAGATCGAGGCCTCGAGGGCGCTGATCTACGCCGTGTCGCGGAACCTCGACGCCGGCGAGAAAAACGTCGCCAAGGAGTCGAGCATGTGCAAGGTGATGGCCAGCGACACCGCGATGAAGGTGACCACCGACGCGGTGCAGATCTTCGGCGGGTACGGCTACATGCGCGACTACCCGGTGGAGAAGTTCATGCGCGACGCCAAGATCACCCAGATCTACGAGGGGACGAACCAGATCCTCCGCATGGTGATCGCGCGGAGCCTGATCAGGCAACTGGCGAAACACGCCTGAGGGCGGTTGACACGGGGCCTTCGGGCCCCGTTTTTCTTCGCAGCATTTCCTTTCGGCGTACAAGCGCCGCGCGGACTGGCACGCGGTTGGCACACTCTGCCGCAGGATGGCCGCGGGGACTGTCGCGGTGCGGGGAAAGAGAGACGGCGCATTCCCCTGTCCGTGCTGAGTTGCGGACGGGTGGCCCGGGGCTCGCCCCGGGTTTCATCGGGGTTTCCGGGCGGAATGGATGTGCCACGCTGTGGCGGGTTCGCCACAGGAAAGGGAGCACGGCAGGATGACGGATCTCACCGGGGTACGCGTCGCGGTGGTCGGCGCCACCGGCCTCGTGGGGAGCACGGCCCTCGAGGCGCTGCTCGCCCGTCCCGACCCCCCCGCGGAGCTGCGCGCCTTCGCCGCCGATCGCGGCGTCGCGCGCACCCTGACCCTCGCGGGGAGGGCCGTGGAGGTTCTCCCCGCGCCGGACAGCCCGCCGCCGGTGGACTACGCCTTCTTCTGCGCGCCGGACGAGGTCGCCGGCCGCCTGGTGCCCGCCTGGCGCGAAGCCGGGGTGCGGGTGATCGACAACAGCGCCCGCTTCCGTCTCGACCCCGGGGTGCCCCTGGTGGTGCCCGAGGTGAACGGGAGCGAGGTCGCGCATGCCCGCGGCCTGGTGGCGAACCCGAACTGCACCACGGCGCAGATCGCGGTGGCGGTCGCGCCGCTGCACCGGGCATGGGGGCTCGAGCGCCTCGGCATCGCCAGCTACCAGGCGGTCAGCGGGGCGGGGCGCGAGGCGCTGGAGGCCTGGCGCGCCGAGGTGAGCGGCGGACCGGCCGGAGCCGGGCCGTTCCCCCGCGCGATCCACGGCAATGTCATCCCGCTGATCGGCACCCCCGGCGGCGAGGGGTACACCGGCGAGGAGCGGAAGATCATGCGGGAGCTGAAGAAGATTCTCGGCGCCGGTTCCCTCGCCGTCTCCGCCACCGCGGTGCGCGTGCCGGTGGGGGTGGGGCACGGCGTTGCGCTGGAGGCGACCCTCGCGGCGGCGCCCTCGCCGGAGGAGGTCGCGGAGTGCCTCGCCGCGGCGGAGGGGCTCCGCTTCGAGCGGGACCCCCTGCGGGTGCCGACGCCGGTCGAGATCGCCGGGCGGGACGGTGTCTTCGCCGGCCGCCTGCGGCGCCACCCCGACCGGCCGGACACCTTCCTCCTCTGGGTGGTCGCCGACAACCTGCGGAAGGGCGCGGCGATCAACGGCATCCAGATTCTCGAACGCTGGGCCTCCGGCGACTGACGGCGGGGGGTGTACACTCACGGGGGAACCTCCAATGGAAGGGCGAACGGGGAGACGAGCGATGAAGCGGATGGGACGGCCGGGTCCGGCCCTCCTCGTGCTGGCGGGGCTGCTGGCGGGGCTGCCGGTGTTCACCGCGGCGGCGCGCGCCGAGGGCGAACTCGAAGTGTCGGCGAAGAAGACCCTCTTCGTCTTCCCCGTCCAGTACGGGCCGAACGCCCAGGGCGTCCCCGCCGCCCGGCAGAGGTGGATCCGGGAGCAGTTCTTCGAGACCTTCGTCACCGGCTTCGAGCGTTTCGACTTCATCGAGATGACCCCGGACGCCGATATCGACCGCTTCCTCGAGTACTCGGACGCCTACCTGCGCGAGCACGCCCGCGACCTCGTCCAGCGTCGCAAGGAGCCGGACGGCCGCATCGGCGAGGCGCGGGTGACCCTCGATGACCTGGTCCGGGCGGTGCAGGGGGGCTACGCCTTCGTTCCCGTGTTCGACAAGGTGAAACGGGTGAAGGATGAGAAGGACAATGTCACCTTCGAGATCGCGGCCCACCTCGACATCTACCGCACCGCGGACCGGGCCAAGGTCGGCACGGTGTACGGCAGCACGGAGGGTGTCGGCGGGCTGATCGGCGCGATGACGCTGCTCACCGAGACCGCGCTCAAGGGACCGGGCGCGCAGCGGTCGGTGGAGCGCACCTTCCGCCGCAGCGTGGTCGGGGTCTTCGAGGAGATGAAGACCCATGTCCGCAAGCTGGAGGAGTTCAGCCTCAAGGCGGTGGTCACCTCCTCGGCCTCCGGCCGGTTCACCTTCGACCTCGGGCGGAATTTCGGCGTCAAGCTGGACCGGCGCTACATGGTCTGGCGGCTCGACCCCAACGGCAACCGGACGAAGATGCTCGCCTTCGGCAAGGCGAGGCGGATCGGGCCCGCCCGCAGCACGGCGCAGATCCTGATCGGCACGGCTTCCGAGGGCGACCAGGTGGTCGAGGCGGCGGCCTTCGGGCTCAACATCTCCCCCACCGTCGGCATCATCCCGCTCGAAACCTCCGGCTTCGACTGGTTCCGTGACCACGAGGTGATTTTCTTCGGCGGGCCCTACACCCTCCCCGTGGACAGGGATGCGATGCGGCCCCTGATCGGGGTGACCCTCGAGTACAATGTCGCCTGGCTGACCGGGGTGTCGGAGCTGTACACCATCATGGACGGCGGCTGGGTGCCGGTGGGCGGGCTGATCGTCTTCAATGGCATGATAGGGCTCGAAAAGAAGGTTTACCTCCGCCGCCTCGCCCTGCTGGGCGCGGTGAAGTACGGTGTCTTCGGCGTGAACTTCATCGACCACGACCTCCTCGAGGACGAGAGCCTCGAGGAGGCGGAGGACGCCCGGGTGTGGGGCATCGGCGCGGATGTCGGCGCCGAGCTGCTGCTCTCCCCGAACCTGGCGCTGCAGGGGCGGCTCGGCTGGGTCGGCTTCCCGGAGCAGACGGTGCTCCGCGCCATCGTTTTCGGTGGGCAGCCATTCATCGAGTACCGCACCGCGTCCGTCCGGGCGGTCGGCTTCACCACCCGTGTCTCGCTGGTGCTGACGTTGTAGCCGTGCCAGCAAAGGCGGGAATCTACTTCCTGTGGGAGTCTGGGAAAGACGACTGGGCCGCTTCTTGTAAGCTCACTTACTTTAGATGACGCTTCTTCAGGGAAGTCTTGCTCTTCGCTGTTTCGTCAGGAATGATCCTCGATCTTCCGATTGTGCAGGCGGAAGAACTCCGCGATCGTTTCTTTCTTCAGCTTCCCCCGCGCAACAGCAAGAACCATCTGCTCAAGCTCCTCTTCCCCGGCAGTGACCTCGAATCCGTTTAAAACAGGAAAACCAGAGCCGCCACCACGCCGACCCGTTTGTTCCCGTCAAGAAATGGATGGTCCGACACGATGTGGAACAAGTAGGCTGCCGCCATGGCGAAGAGATCCGAATGAAAGTACTTGTCGCCTACCCCGGCTTCAGGCATGGCCACGGCGGATTCGAGCGAGGCGGCATCACGAACGCCATCCATGCCGCCATATCGCCGCACCTGGTCTTGATGGATCTGGATGATCTCATCGGTGGTCAGGAATCGAGGCATCACCCGCCATCCGCCAGGCGGCGCAAGGTTCGGCTATACCGGGTGTTCACGGACTCCAGCGCCCGGGAAAAGGCGGCCTGACGCTCCGGATTGCGGATCGGCCGGATCACAAGCACATCGCCATTCGTCGAGATATCCAAGGGAGTGTCCGCGTCGATCTTCAACAGATCCAACACGGCCCGGTCGATGATCAAGGCCAGGCTGTTCCCGTGTCGAGTCAGCTTCTTGACCATGATTGCCTCTTTCGGTGACTCGTTGTATACCTGTTGTATCACCAATGTAATACCTTTGTGGTTCCGAGAGCAACTCTCAGAGCCTCGGCGAACGGGCAGCCCGGAACTTCTTGCCGGCCGTAGCCGCAGGCGCAGGCAGGCAGTCCCGGGTCTCACACCATATTTACCAGCCCCCCAATGCTCGATTCGCCAGGTTGTCTTCTCGGCATGACTGTATGCGTTGAGGATTCCCCCCGTGCCAAGTCTCGCCCGCACGGGAGGCCTTTCGCCGGTCTCTGCTGTGTGCCGCCCGGTCACGGGGTGTGGTCATCCGGCGACGGGAGCCGCGCGCCGCCGCCGCTCCGAGCCTCGGTGAAGGTGATGCAACACAGGAAGTTATAGAATCTTTCTCCGCCGCCGGCGTTTGGCATGTTGCTTGCTGATCTCCCATGCAGCGGGCGCAGGCGGATCGGGTGGAATCGCGGCCGGCGGCGCGCAGGGGAGCTGGACGATTTCGAAGAGAACGAGGAAGAGGATGAACCGGACGAAGCAGGGGTTGATCGGGCTGGCGGCGGTTCTGCTGCTGGCCGGCATGTCGCTGCCGCAGTCGGCCGTGGCCGGCGAGGAGAACAACTTCGAGTGGAAAACCTGGCGCACACGGCGGAGTCATGCCGGCTTCAACGGGCATGGCGGCTTCTTTTTCAGCTACCTGAACTATGACGGCAGCGCGCTGAAGAGCCTCGCAGACGCGATGGGCATCGATCACCTGAACGACGCCCTCGTGGGCTTCGGGGGCCACGGCATGGGCTATGTCGGCGGCGGCTGGCGTGTCGGCGGCGAAGGCTGGGGCTACTCCGCGAGGACGGATGGCGTGGTCTACCTCAACGGGGACAAGTTCAAGCGCGAGATGAACTTGCGCTATGGCGGCGGCGGATTCCTGGTGGAGTATTCGCCCTGGATGGTCGGCCCGGTGAACTTCGGCCTCGGCGGAGTGATCGGCGGCGGCGGGGTCGAGATCGAGCTGCTGCAGAACGAGGGGTCGGTCACCTGGGACGACATCACCCACCAGTATACCGGCACGACACTGGTGGATGGGCGGAACATCGGCACCAAGGTCACACAGGCCTTTTTCTTCTTCCGGCCCTATGTCGGCGCGCGGGTGCACATCCTGGACTGGTTGGCGCTGGACGGAGCGGTCGGCGTGCAGTTCGATACGCTGGTTGTCGATCGCTGGCGGATTGATGAGGGCAAGCTGACGGGCAACGGTCCGGATGTGAACATGCGCGACCTGTGGTTCCGCATCGGCTTCGCCTTCGGAGGGTAAGCAGGTCCCCTATAGACAGCGCCTCCGCCTTCCCCACGACAAGGCGGAATCGTGAGCCGGGAAGCCCGTCCGGTGTGGTTATTCGCTTCGCGCGGAGGCCGTGCCGGCGGGTTTTCCGTTCTCCGGCGGGCGGAACGTGGCGCGCATCCAGCGCGCGGTGAGAAGCCCCCCGGCGACCATCACCAGCGCGGCGACGGCCGCCTTGGCGTTCTCGCCGAAGAGGAACAGCCCGATGGCGAAGGTGGCGCCGAGGGTCAGGGCGACTCCGCCCGCCCACCCGGCGAGGTCGGCCCGCAGCGAATTCGGTGCGTAGGCGGCTCCTCCGCCGGCGGCCCGCCGCACCGGCGCCCAGGCGCCCGGCGGACGGGTGCGGCGCCAGAAGGCGACCAGGGTCTCCATCGTGGGGGGCGGAAGGGCGAAGGTCAGCGGCAGCCACAGCAGCGCCGAGCCGCCCGCCGTGAGAACCACCTTCAGGGGGAAGGAAATCCCCGGCCAGGCGAGGTAGAGGGTCGAGGAGATCACCGTGGAGGCCGCCATCGCGCCGATCTCGCTCCACGCGGAGACGCGCCACCAGAACCAGCGCAGCAGGTAGACCGGCCCCGTCCCCGCGCCGAAGGCGATCAGGAACTTGAAGGCCTCGGTGACCGATTTCACCCGGTAGGCCATCAGGGCGGTGAGCACGATCAGCAGCAGGGTCGCCACCTTGGCGATGCGCACATAGTGCCGGTCCTCCCGTCCCGGGGAGAGCCAGCGCCGGTAGACATCGTGGGTCAGGTAGCTGGCGCCCCAGTTGAGCTGGGTGTCGATGGTGGACATGAACGCCGCCAGCAGCCCGGCGAGGAGCACCCCCTTCCAGGGCGAGGGGAGGACCAGGGCGATCAGTTGCGGGTAGGCGAGTTCATCATCGACGATGTCCGGCAGCAGCACGAGGCTGGCGAGGGCGGCGATGACCCACGGCCAGGTCCGCAGGGCGTAATGGGCGACGTTGAACCACAGCGTGGCGCCGAAGGCGTGCGCCTCGTTCTTCGCGGCGCTCATCCGCTGGATCACCTTCCCGCCGCCGTCACTGTTCACATTCGCCCACCACTGGATCGAGGCGTAGATCACGAAGCCGCCGAAGGCCCCGGTCCAGAAGGCGCCGCTGAAGATTCCGCCTTCGGGCAGCGTGGGCACGAAGCTGATCCTCTCCGGCCCCGCCACGGCGAGGATGTTCTCCATTCCCCCGGCGGCGTCCACCGCGAAGAAGGCCAGCGCCGCCGCCCCGATCAGCGCGATGAGAAACTGGGCGAGGTCGGTGACGACCACCCCCCAGAACCCGGAGAGCAGGCTGTAGCCCCCGGCGAGGAGGGAGGCGGCCAGCACCCCGGTCCACTTCGGCCCGCCGGTGAACACCCCGAGGATCTTCGCCATCGCGAGCACCACCCAGCTCATCGCGATGGTGTTGATCAGCAGGGCGGTCCAGGCGGCCCGGACGACGCGCAGGACGCTGCCCGCGCCGCTGCCGTACCGCAGCTCGGTCAGCTCGACATCGGTGAGTACCCGGGCCCGCCGCCACAGGCGGGCGAGGAGGAAGGCGGCGAAGAGGCCCCCGATGGCGAAGGACCACCATTGCCAGTTGAGCCACACGCCGCCGGAGCGGACCAGGCGGGTGACATAGAGCGGGGTGTCGCAGGAGAAGCTCGTCGCCACCATGCTCGTGCCGGCGATCCACCAGGGGAGGTTCCGGCCGGAGAGGAAGTAGCTCTCAGTGCCCCGGTTGGCGCGGCGGATGAAGGCCGCGCCGAGGAGGAACACCGCGGCGAGATAGAGGACGAGGACGGCGCTGTCGGCGACACTCACCCGTGACGGTCCCGGTGTTCCTCTTCCGCCCCGCGAATCGCCGAGAGGAGTGTCCCGGCGTCCGGAGCTTCGAGCAGGGTCTTGTGCAGCTCGCCGTTGTTGCACAGGCGGCTGATCCGGCTGAGCAGCCGCAGGTGCAGGGTCAGCTCTTCACGGGGAACGACGAGGAGGAAGATGAGGCGCACGCCCTGCCCGTCCACGGAGTCGAACTCGATTCCCTCCTCGAGCCGGCCGAGGGCGAGCGCGGGGCCCTTCAGGCCCGCCAGGGTGGCGTGGGGCACGGCGATTCCTCCGCCGACCCCGGTGGAGAGCGCGCGCTCACGCGCCAGCACGGCCTCGAGGGCGGCGTCGCGGTCCGGGATGCGCCCCGCGGCGGCGAGCCGGTCCACCAGCGCCTCGATCGCCTCCTCCTTCGATGCGGCCTCGAAGGGAATCAGGAGGGTCTTCTCATCCAGGAGTTCGCTGATGCGCATGCCGCCCTCATCTTCGGATCCCGCGGGAGCGTGGAAAAGCGCCGGGGAGGAGGTTGCGCCGGACCGCGCGCCCCGGCGGGCCGGCGTGATACGAAAGCTACGAAATCCCCGGCATGGGGACAACGCCGCCGGGCCGCCTTCGTGACCCTGCGCGCGCGAGACTCCCGGCCCCGGCGCGAAGGGTGGATGGGAACGAACCGGCCGGACGGAACGTGTCAATAGATGCTTGCGGACCGTCGCCCGCACGGAGCAGGAGAATACGGGAGCACTTGACTTGCGCCAGCTTTCAGGGTATTCTTGCCCACTGCCCCACTATGGAAAGCAGGGAACGGGAGCCGGGTTTCTGGCGGCCGGGATAATGATACACTTGATGGAATCGCCGATGGTAACCTCCCGCCGCTCGCACGAACCTCCAACCGAGCAGGTACAATCATGAAACGTGTCGCGGTCTTCATCGATGGAAGCAACTTCTACAACGGGCTGCGCGACAACATCGGCCGGATGGATGTTGACTTCTATCGGTTCGGAAAGAAGATGGCCGAACTGGCCGAAGGGGAACTGCTGAGGATCTACTATTACAACGCCAAGGTGGACCCCGACTTCGATCCCGAGAACTACGAAAAACAGCAGCGCTTCATCACCCATCTTGCCCACACGCAGCACCTCACCCTTCGTCTCGGCAAGCTGGTCTACTACCAGGTCCGCGGGGAAGAGACAGGCGGACGCAAGCATTACGCGGTGGAGAAGGGCCTCGATGTCAAGCTGGCCATCGACCTCGTACGCCTCGCGGTCAACCATGCCTGCGAAGTGGCGGTGATCGTCTCCGGCGACAAGGACCTCGCGGAGGTCGTCGAGTACGGCAAGGAGATGGGTCTCGAGGTCGACACGGCCTTCTTCCCGCGCGGGCTGTCGGAGTCGCTCGCCACGCGCGCCGACAAGGTGTTCCACCTCAGCGAGGAGATCCTCGAGGACATCTTCATCGGCAACCACGAGAGCGTCGAGCACTACGCCAACCGGGCATAGCCCGGACCCGCGTCCGTGAAAGGGGCATCGGGCTCTGCGCCGACCGGGCGCAGCCCGGACCCGCTGTCTGCTTTGCCCGGCCGAGGAGGCGGAACCCGGTCGTGTCCCGGCGGGAGCGGGGCCTGTACGGCGTACGGCGCCCCCCCATAGCCGCAGCTCCGCCGGCGGGCGAACGGGGAGAGGTCGCGATTCCGAAGCGGGAGCGTGTCTTCCGCTTGGACGAACGTTACGATACGGTAACACTGTTACCCCTGCGAAACATATTTCGCAGGGGTTTGTTTTTCCAGTAGGATAGCGAGGTAGATGTTACTGATTGGTGACATTCCTCGCCGATAGCTTGTACACAAATTCACGAGGTATCAGCCTAACGATATAAGAATTTGCAGGTTAGGTTTGTGGCCTGAAGCTTGCAACGCCGGGGGTTGGATTGGTGGGGTGAACTCTCCGCCCGCGGCCCGGGCCCTTGACCAACGGATGGCGGGGTCCGGGGCGGCGGTGGTCCTTTCGGCTCCAATGATGGAGCTTGGGCGAATCAGAGTGGGGGGGGACGATGGAGCAGGCGAAGGGCTGGAAGGCGCTGGTCCTGACGGAGGACTGGTGGGCGGTCTGGCTCGGCCTCGGCATCGTCCTGATGGCACTCATCGTTTTCCTCGCCGGCGGGACGATCAGCGGCTGGGCGGTCACCCCGGGAAGTTGGGACAGCGGCGGGCGGTTGGCGGCCGATTTTGTGAAACATTTCCCATCTTACCTCATCCTCTTCGGCGGTTGGTTGGTCATTTTCACCCTCTCCTGCGGGATCATGGGCCAACCGTTGAAGCAGTACATCCCCGGGTTCATCGTCGTGTTTCTCGGCTCGCTGGCCATCTTCTACCTCGCCGGCTGGCAGTTCATGAAGCGGTATGACCTCGGGGCGCCGCTGCTCGCGCTGGCGATCGGGCTGGTCATCAGCAACCTGGTGCGCATCCCGGACTGGATGCGGACGGCGCTGCGCACGGAGTACTACATCAAGACCGGCATCGTCCTGCTGGGGGCGACGCTGCCGCTCACCCTCATCTGGAGCGCGGGGCCGATCGCCTTCCTGCAGGCGACCATCGTCAGCCTCCTCACCTGGACGACCATCTTTCTCGTCGCCACCCGTGTTTTCAAGATCAATCCCAAGTTCGGCGCGGTCCTCGGCGCGGGGGGAGCGGTCTGCGGGGTCTCCGCCTCCATCGCCGTGGGGGGCGCGGTGCGGGCGAAGAAGGACGAGATCGCCATCTCCATCGGCATCGTCTCCCTCTGGGCGATCGTCATGATCTTCACCCTCAGCTTCATCACCAAGGCGCTGATCCCGAGCGTGATGAGTCCCGGCGTGGCGGGGGCCTGGGTGGGGACCAGCGAGTTCGCGGATGCGGCCGGGTTCGCCGTGGTCGCCGAGCTGGCCACCCGTCACGGCGATGCGCCGGTGCAGACCTTCACCCTGATGAAGGTCATCGGCCGCGACATCTGGATCGGCATCTGGGCGCTGGTCCTCTCCATCGTCTCGGTGGCCTTCTGGGAGAGGTCGGCGGACAACGGGAAGCGCGCGGTGGGAGCGGGGGTCATCTGGGAGCGCTTTCCCAAGTTCGTCTTCGGGTTTTTCTTCGCGTCGGTTCTGATGAGTGTCGTCGCCTCCTCGGCGCCGAAAGAGTACGTCGGCGTCGCCCCGGTGCGGGGGGTGTTCAAGTCGAAGGCGGTGAAGATCTCCTACGACGCCGATTTCTCGACCTACCAGGTCCCCGCGGGGTATGCCGGGCTTTTCCTGTATGACGCGGAGAAGGGGACGATCGCCTTCCGCCGGAAGATGAGCGCGGCGGACCTGAGGAAGTTGCAGGCCGCGGCCGCGACGGAGGACCAGCGCTGGGCGCTGGCGCAGCTCCGCCGGGCCAGCGACTGGTTCGAGGGAGTCCTGCGACCGAAACTGATCACCCCGGTGAAGAAGCTGCGGAGCTGGGCCTTCGTCTTCTGCTTCCTCTCCATCGGGCTTTCGACGCGGTTCAAGGAACTCGCCACCTTCGGGATGAAGCCGCTCTATGCCTTCAGCGCCGGCGTGCTGGTCAACGTCCCGCTGGGCTATTTCCTCTCGACGGTGGTCTTCAGGCATTACTGGGACGCGATACACTGAGGATAAACAGGGCGTGGGCGTGGCGAGGGTCCCGCTTCGCACCGCGCGGTGGACAGGCTTAGGAGGAGTTATGTCAAAGACGTACGAAACACCCATGCTTGACGAGCTGGAGAAGGGACCATGGCCCAGTTTCGTCAAGGAAATCAAGCAAGCCGCCGAGAAGAACGAGATGTCGAACGACCTGCTCGGCATTCTTGAGCGTTCCTACGAGGAGCGGATCGGGCACTGGAAGCACGGCGGCATCGTCGGGGTGCTCGGCTACGGCGGCGGGGTGATCGGGCGCTACACCGATCTGCCCGAGGAATTCCCCCATGTGTCCCACTTCCACACGTTGCGGGTCAACATGCCCACGGGATGGTTCTACACCTCCGAGGCGCTGCGCGGCCTGTGCGACATCTGGGAGCGTCACGGCAGCGGCCTGACGAACATGCACGGCTCCACCGGCGACATCATCTTCCTCGGCTGTCGCACCGAGGAGCTGGAGCCGACCTTCGCCGAGCTGACCAAGCTCGGGTTCGACCTCGGCGGCTCCGGGTCGGATGTGCGCACCCCGAGCGCCTGTGTCGGCCCGGCGCGCTGCGAATGGGCGTGCTACGACACCCTCAAGATGTGCTACCAGACGACGATGCGCTACCAGGACGAGCTGCACCGCCCGGCTTTCCCCTACAAGTGGAAGTTCAAGTTCTCCGGCTGCCCGAACGACTGTGTCGCTTCCATCGCCCGTTCCGACATCTCGATCATCGGCACCTGGCGGGACGACATCAAGGTGGACCAGGAGGCGGTGCGGCAGTATGTCGCGGACGGCCTCGACATCGTCAACGAGGTGGTGCTCAACTGCCCGGCGAAGTGCATGAGGTGGACCGGCGAGGAGCTGGAGATCGACAACCGTGACTGCCGCCGCTGCATGCACTGCATCAACGTGATGCCGAAGGCGCTCCGTCCGGGCGACGACCGCGGCGCGACCATCCTCATCGGCTCCAAGGCTCCCATCGTCGAGGGCGCGCTCCTCTCCAGCGTACTCATCCCCTTCCTGAAGATGGACGACGAGGAAGAGGTGGAGGCCTGGTACGACCTGATGGAGGAGATGCAGGACGTCTGGTGCGAAGAGGGCAAGAACCGCGAGCGTATCGGCGAGTTCATCCAGCGCGTCGGCCTGGGCAACTTCCTCGAGGCGGTCGGTGTCGAACCGATCCCGGAAATGGTCGCCTATCCGCGCGACAACCCCTACATCTTCTTCGAGATGGACGAGGAGGAAGAAGAGGAAGAGTAGTGGTCCCGTGGGGCAACGCGGCTTGAGGGATCACAGAAGCTTGCAACAACGCGACAAGGAGATAGGAAATGCCAGAGGCCATGCAGGAGCGGCTGACCGACATCGGGCCGCCGAACTACGAAAACTTTCTTCCCCCCGTCATCAAGAAGAACTACGGGAAGTGGAAGTACCACGAGATCCTCGAACCCGGGGTGATGGTGCACGTCGCCGAGTCCGGGGACGCCGTATACACCGTGCGCTGTGCGTCACCGCGCCTGATTTCGATCGACAAGATCCGCTTCTTCGCCGACATCGCGGACAAGTACTGTGACGGTCACCTGCGCTTCACCAGCCGTCACAACGTCGAGATGATGACGACGAAGAAGGAGAACGTGGCGAAGATCAAGGAGGAGATGGCGGCGGCCGGCCACCCGGCGGGCGGCATCGGCTATGCGATCACCTCGATCGTGCACACGCAGGGGTGGGTGCACTGCCACAGCGCGGCCACCGACGCCAGCGGAATCGTCAAGGCGGTGATGGACGAGCTGTTCGACTACTTCGACGGCACGAAGAAGCTGCCCGGGAAGTGCCGGATCGCCCTCGCCTGCTGCCTGAACATGTGCGGCGCGGTGCACTGCAGCGACATCGCCATTCTCGGCGTCCACCGCCTGCCGCCGAGGATCGACCACGAAAACCTGAACAAACTCTGCGAGATCCCGAACGTCTCGGCCTCCTGCCCGACGGCGGCGATCCGCCCGGCGACGGTGGACGGCAAGCCCTCGGTCGAGGTGATCGAGGAGAACTGCATGTTCTGCGCCAACTGCTACACCGTCTGCCCGGCGATGCCGTTGAACGACGCGGAGAACGACGGCGTCAGCATCTGGGTCGGCGGCAAGGTGTCCAACGCCCGCAGCGAGCCCAAGTTCTCGAAGCTGGCGGTGCCGTACATTCCGAACAACCCGCCGCGCTGGCCCGAGGTGGTCCAGGCGGTGAAGAAGATTGTCGAGGTGTGGGCCGACAACGCCCGGCCGCACGAGCGGGTGGGCGAATGGATCGAGCGAGTAGGCTGGCCGCGGTTCTTCCGGTTGACGGGCTTCGAGTTCCGCAAGGAGCACATTGACGACTTCAAGCACGCCGGACTGAGCTTCAAGCGGTCGGCTCATCTGACCCACGAACCGTGGGATTGACGAGAGGTACGTCATGGCGATGACCCTGGACCAGGTCGCCGATGAGATGTACAAGATGATCGCCGAAGCGGCTGAGGTGAAGAAGAAGCTGAAGCCGATGGATGTGACCAAATCGATCCTCAAGCTGCACGGCGAGGAGGGTGTGGACAAGAAGCTCTGCAAGGCTGCGATCCGGAGCCTGATCGACAGCGGCAGGTGTGTCTACACCTATTTCGGCGGCAGTTACATCGAGATTCCGCACTCGGAGGGCGCCGCGAACGAGTAGGCGCCGTTGTGCGGCCCGCGGACGAGGGGAGCCGGTTTTGCCCGGTTCCCGCCGTGGGGGGCGCCGGAGGGCCGCACACGTCGCGGCCGGGCCGTCGGGCCCGGTCGCGGCGAACCGGGTCGGCGGGAGAAGTGTGAGTATCGGGCCGGTACTTCGGCAACGCAGCACGGTCCGGTGACACGAGGGAGTACACCATGCCGATCAAGAGGACCAAGAAAAAGAAGCTCAGTGCCACCGCCCTCGCGGGGCACGGGGGCGCTTCCTCGAAGGAAGTGTCGGACCTGCGGCCCTACCATCTGGAAAAACTGGCTCCCTGCATGGCCGGCTGCCCCCAGGGCACGGACATCCGCGGGGTGATCAACACCATCAGCCTGCACGAGAAACACGGCATCTCCCTCGATGAGGCCTTCACCCGGGCCTGGGAGATCCTCACCGAGAAGAACCCCTTCCCCGCGGTCTGCGGGCGGGTCTGCCCCCACCCTTGCGAAGGGGAATGCAACCGCAAGGTGAAGGACGGCGCGGTGTCGATCAACGCCCTCGAGCGTTTCCTCGGCGACTGGGGACTGGACCACAAGTTCGAATTGAAAAAGGACCCCGATTACCAGCCGCGCGAGGAGAAGGTGGCGGTGATCGGTTCCGGCCCCGCCGGGCTGAACTGCGCCTACCATCTCGCGAAGAGAGGGTACGGGGTCACGGTCTTCGAGGCGTTCTCCAGCCCCGGCGGCATGCTGCGTTACGGCATCCCGGCCTACCGCCTGCCGCGCGAGGTGCTCGACGCGGAGATCCAGCGGATCCTCGACCTCGGGGTGGAGCTGAGGACGAATGTCGCCGTCGGCAAGGACATCCCCTTCGACAAGGTGCGGGACGAGTACGACGCCGTCTTCGTCGGCATCGGCGCCCACAAGGGCCGTAAGATGGGTATCGAGGGAGAGGATGCGGAGAATGTCTCCACCGGCACCGGCTTTCTCAACCTTGTCAACACGGGGTATCCGCCGGAGGTGGGTGACAAGGTGGTGGTCGTCGGCGGAGGGGACACGGCGATCGACGCCGCCCGGGTGAGCCTCCGCCTCGGCGCGGAGGTGACCATCGTCTACCGCCGGACGCGCAACGAGATGCCCGCCATCGAGGAGGAGATCGTCGGCGCGGAGGAGGAGGGGGTCAACTTCATCTTCCTCGCCGCCCCGGTGAAGGTGTACACCGAGGGCGACCGCGCGGTCGGGCTCCGCTGCCAGAAGATGAAGCTCGGCGAGCCGGACGAGTCGGGCCGCCGCAGGCCGGTGCCGATCGATGAGTTCTTCGACCTCGAGTGCACCTTCTTCATCCCGTCCATCAGCCAGGAGCCGGACTTCGAGGGGCTCGAGAAGATCAAGGCGGGACCGAAGGAGTGGGCGAAGGCGGACGAGTTCATGCAGACGGGCGACGACCACGTCGTCGTCGGGGGAGATGTGCTCGAGCTTGGCCTGGTGACCATCGCCCTCTACCAGGGCCGCCGCGCGGCGGACACGATTCACGCCCGGTTCCGCGGCCTGCCGCTGGCGAAGGATGAGAAGCCGCCCCTCATCAAGGAGGACAGGATCCTGCTCGACCACTTCGAGCAGCAGCTTCGCAAGGAGATCGAACAGCTCCCGGTCGAAGTGCGATTGAAGGAGGGCGACCGGGAGATCACCCGCACCCTGACCCAGGAGGAGGCGGTGTTCGAGGCGGCGCGCTGTATGAGCTGCGGCTACTGCATCGAGTGCGGCGAATGCTGGGCCTACTGCCAGGACCAGGCGATTGTAAAACCCCTCCGGCCGGGTGAGAAGTACACCTTCAAGCTGGAGTTCTGCACGGGGTGCAAGAAGTGCTCGGAGGTTTGCCCCTGCGGGTACATCGAGATGAAGTAAAACAGGTGTTGACAAGTTCTTTCTACAGCCATCGCGTGAACAATGCATGCCGGGGGCATGCGCAACAGGAAAGGTGGGACTATGCCGACCTTCGAAGCTGCCGGGATTTCGGTTGAAGTCGACGAGGACGGCTTCATTCAGGACCCCGATGTCTGGAGTGAGGCAGTGGCGAAAGCCCTCGCCGAAACCGAAGGTGTCTCGGAGATGACCGAGGAGCACTGGAAAGTCGTCAACTATCTCCGCAACTACTACCAGCAGTTCGGGATCGCCCCGATGGTTCGCAAGCTTTGCAAGGAGACCGGCTTTCCGCTGAAGCGGATCTATGAGCTGTTCCCCTCCGGCCCCGCGAAGGGAGCCTGCAAGGTGGCGGGGCTGCCGAAGCCGACCGGGTGCGTCTGATCCCGGCGATGAACGGTCATGCATCCGTGATGGTGGCCGGCCTCAGCGGAGATTCGGGTAAAACGCTTGTCTCGCTGGGGCTGGCCGCCGCATGGGTGCGAAAGGGGCTGCGGGTCATCCCCTTCAAGAAGGGACCCGATTACATCGACGCCGCCTGGTTGTCGCTCGCGGCGGGAGTCCCCTGCCGCAACCTCGACAGTTTCCTGATGAGCGGCCGGACCATACGGGACACCTGGCGGCGGCACGCGCCCGGCGCGGATCTCGCCCTCATCGAGGGGAACCGCGGGCTCTTTGACGGCATGGATGCCGCGGGGACGCACAGCACCGCGGCCCTCGCCCGCCTGCTCGACGTGCCGGTTCTCCTGGTGGTGGATGTCACCAAGATGACCCGCACCGCCGCCGCGCTGGTCCTCGGCGCGGTGAAACTCGACCCCGGCTTGAAGTTCGCCGGCGTCATCCTCAACCGTGTCGGGGGTTCGCGCCACCGGAACGTGGCGGGAGAGGCCATCGAGAGCGTCACCGGGCTGCCGGTGCTGGGGGCGATCCCGCGCGTTCGCGGGGAGAAGATGATCCCCGGCCGCCACCTCGGGCTGCTCACCACGGACGAACACCCCGAGGCGGCCGAAGCCGTCGCGGAGGCGCGGCGGCTGGTCGAGGAGCATCTGGACCTCGAGGCGTTGCACGCCCGCCTGCGGGAGTTCCCGCCGCCGGACGCGGCGGGGGAGGCGGGCCCGGGCGGCAAGGAGGCCCGGCCGGCCGGGGAGCCGCCGCGTATCGGCGTGCTGCGGGACGCCGCCTTCCCCTTCTATTACCCCGAGAACCTCGAGGCGCTGCGGGGGGAGGGTGCGGAACTGGTCACCGTGAGCGCCCTCGCGGACAGCGGGCTGCCCGGGGAGTTGGATGCGCTCTACATCGGCGGCGGCTTCCCGGAGACCCATGCGGAGCGGCTCGCCGCCAACACCGGGTTCCTCGCCTCGCTGCGCCGGGCGGCGGAGGCGGGGCTGCCGATCTACGCCGAGTGCGGCGGGCTGATGCTGCTCACCCGGCGCATCGCCTTCCGCGGGCGGAACTACCCGATGGCCGGGGTGCTCCCCGTGGAGGTGGGGTGGTCGGACCGGCCGACGGGACACGGCTACACCATCGGCCGCGTGGACCGGCCGAACCCCGTGTATCCCGTCGGGACCGAGATCCGCGGCCACGAGTTCCACCATTCCCATGTCGAGATGCTGGAGGGGACTCTCGGGGAGTGGACGGCCCTCGAGCTGGAGCGGGGGGCAGGGGTCGGCGGCGGACGTGACGGGTTGCTCGCGGGCAACACGCTGGCCCTCTACACCCATGTCCACGCCGCCGGGCAGCGCGAATGGGCGGCGGGGCTGGTCGCGGCGGCGGAGCGGCACCGCCGGTCGCGTCGCGACGCCTGAGGCGGCGCACTTCCGCAGCGACGACGAAGTTCCCGGGGTTGGGGCGCCTGGAAAAGCGGGAGAAGGCATGGCGATCAAGATGCCGACGAGGGAGGAGATGCGCCGCGCGCTGATCCGCCGCACGGTGGAACCGCTGCTGGAGGCGGTGGCCGGCGGCGATGCGCCCGCCTCCACCTGGCTCCAGCTCGGTCTCGCCCAGGTGAAGGCGGAGCAGTTGCGGGAAGCGACGCGTTCCTTCCGGGAAGCGCTCTCCCGGGATCCCGCGCTGGTTCCGGCGAGGATGAACCTCGCCGTCGCCCTGTTCCACCTCGGCGACTACGAGGCGGCGGCGGCGGAGAACCGCACGCTCCTCGAAACGAGCCCGAACCTCCTGGCCGCCCGCTCCAACCTGGGCATGGCGCTGTACCTCCTCGGGCGCTACGAGGAGTGCATCGGGGAGATGGAGCGCGTGCTGCGGGTCGAACCGAAGCATCCCGTCGCGCTGGCGGCCCTCTCCCGGTCGCACCACGCCCTGGGCAGGGAAAACGAGGCGAAGAAATACGAGCGGCTCGCCGTCGAGGCCGGCGTTCGCTTCGCCTCGCCCGCGGAGGCGTCCTGACGGGTGGAGAGTGAAAAGGCGTGTTGCACCCTTTCTCGTGAAAGGGTTCACACGCAAGCGTAAAAGATTGAGCGTTCCTGCGGTAGTTGCCGCCACTCCGGTCCGATATGACGGCGAAAGGAGAGGCTGATGCTTGAGGACCTCTTACGCGAACGGAAACCCTCCATTCTCACGGCCTGGAGGTCTCATCTCTTCGATACCTATCCCCCGTACGCCGTTACGTATCTGAAACGGACGGGTGACCGCTTCCGGAACCCGATGGGGGCTGTCTTCGAGGAGAGTACGGCCGCGCTGTACGACATGCTGCTGGGGGGGATGGAAGAGGAGGAGCGGCTGCAACGCGTCCTGGACGGCATCGTCCGCATCCGTGCCGTGCAGGACTTCAGCCCTGCGGAGGCGGTGGGGTTCATCTTCCTGCTGAAGAAAGTGGTGCGCGAGGAGGTCGCCGGGGAGGTGGAGCGGGAGGGCCGATTCGCCGAGCTGCTCGCCTTCGAGTCGCGGGTGGACCGCCTCGCCCTGCACGCCTTCGACCTGTTCATGAACTGCCGCGAGGAGATCTACCAGCTCCGCGAGGGGGAGCTCCGTCGGGCGGGCGAACAGATCCTCCGCCGCGCCCAGGCGCCCTCCTGGGCGGTGGAGGAGGGGTGCACCTGGAAGCAGGGGGATCGCTGCATGAACAACGGCACCCGCGCCGGGAACGGCAACGGGGGAGGTGGCGCCTGATGAGATTCTGGTTTTCGCTGCTGGTCGTGTTGATTCTGCTCGCGCTGGCCACCGTGGGCGCGGAGGTGGGATGGCTGCGGGCGGTGTTCGCCGTCGGCGTGCCGGCCCTGGCGGCGGTGGTGTTCCTCGTCGGCTTCGTGCTGCGGGTCGTCCGCTGGGCGCGCACGCCGGTGCCCTTCAAGATCACCACCACATGCGGCCAGCAGAAGGCCCTGCCGTGGATCCGGCACGACCGTTTCGAGGCGCCCACGGGCGCCTGGGGAGTGATCGGGCGGATGGCGATGGAAGTGCTGCTCTTCCGCTCCCTGTTTCGCAACACGAAGGCGGAGCTGAGGCAGGGGCCGAAGCTGGCGTACGGCACGAGTGTGTGGCTCTGGTTCGGGGCGATGGCTTTCCACTGGTCGATGCTGGTCATCGTCATCCGTCACTTCCGCTTCTTCACCGAGCCGATGCCCGGCTTCGTCGCCGCCATCGAGAGCGTAGACGGCTTCTTCCAGGTCGGACTGCCGGTCATCTACATCACCGACATACTCTTCCCCGCGGCGCTTCTCTACCTGCTCTATCGCCGACTGGCCGATGCGAAGGTGAGCCTCCTCTCCCTCACCGGCGACTATTTCCCGCTCCTGTTGCTGCTCGCGATCGGGACCACCGGCGTGCTGATGAGGTACTTCACGAAGGTGGACCTGATCGAGGTCAAGCACCTGGTGATGGGGCTGCTCAGCGGTCATCCGGTGGTGCCGGAGGGGGTGGGCGTTCTGTTCTATCTCCACCTGTTCCTCGTCTCGACGCTGCTGGTCTACTTCCCCTTCAGCAAGCTGATGCACATGCCGGGCATCTTCCTCAGTCCCACGCGGAACATGGCGAACGACAACCGCACGCGGCGTCATGTCAACCCGTGGAATTACCCGGTGAAAGTGCACACCTACGAGGAATACGAAGACGAGTTCCGTGACGTGATGAAGGCGGCCGGGCTGCCCGTGGAGAAGGAGTGACCATGTCCGAGGAGAAGATCAAGCGGGAAGACCTGCTGAACATCGACTACTCTCCGCCGCGGCGCGACTGGTTGAACCCCGCGATCGATTTCGATAAGCGGAAGGGGAGCTACTGTTACGCGGCGGACCCGAAGGCGCTGGAGGTTCTCGACCTGCCCAATCCGCGCAGGTGGCAGCCCTACCAGGAGGACTGGCAGCTGCCGGAGAACTGGCGCGAGATCATCCTCGAGGGGCTTCGCGAGCGGCTGGACCGCTTCCGCTCGCTGCGCATCTTCCTCGACATCTGCGTCCGTTGCGGCGCCTGCGCGGACAAGTGCCACTACTTCCTCGGGTCGGGCGATCCGAAGAACATGCCGGTGATGCGCGCCGAGTTGCTCCGCTCCGTCTACCGCCGGGACTATTCCCTCGCCGGCAAGCTGATGGGCAAGATGGTCGGCGCGCGGGAGCTGACCGAGGAGGTGCTCAAGGAGTGGTTCTTCTACTTCTTCCAGTGCACCGAGTGCCGCCGCTGCTCCGTGTTCTGTCCCTACGGGATCGACACCGCCGAGATCACGATGATCGCCCGGGAGCTGCTCGCCCTGATCGGCGTCGGCATCGACTGGATCCTGACCCCGGTCGCCAACTGCTTCCGCACCGGGAACCACCTCGGCATCCAGCCGCACGGCGTGGTCGACAGCCTGGAGTTCGCCCGGGATGAACTCGAGGACATCACCGGGATCAAGGTGGACCTGCCGATCAACCGCAAGGGGGCCGAGGTGCTGTTCATCGCCCCCTCGGCGGACTATTTCGCCAGCCCGCACTACTTCACCCTGCTGGGTTACCTCGCCCTCTTCCACGAGATCGGCCTCGACTACACCTGGAGCACCTACGCCAGCGAGGGGGGCAACTTCGGGCTCTTCCACAGCCACGAGATGGTCAAGCGGTTGAACGCCAAGATGTACGCGGAGGCGAAGCGGCTGGGGGTGAAGTGGATCCTCGGCGGGGAATGCGGCCACATGTGGCGCGTCGTCCACCAGTACATGGGCACGATGAACGGCCCGGCGGACCACCTCGAGGTGCCCCGCTCCCCGATCACCGGCACGGTGTTCGAGCACGCGAAATCGACGAAGATGGTGCACATCTGCGAGTTCACCTCCGACCTGATCAGGCACAACAAGTTGAAGCTGGACCCGGGCCGCAACGACCACTGGCGGGTCACCTTCCATGACTCCTGCAACCCGGCGCGGGGGATGGGGCTGCTGGAGGAGCCGCGGTATGTCATCCGCAATGTCTGCAACAGCTTCCACGAGATGCCGGAGAACACCATCCGCGAGCAGACCTTCTGCTGCGGCTCGGGCGCGGGGCTCGGGACCGACGAGAACATGGAGATGCGGTTGCGGGGAGGCCTGCCGCGCGCCAACGCGGTGAAGTGGGTGCATGACAAGCACGGCGTCAACCTGCTCCTCTGCATCTGCGCCATCGACAAGGCGACCCTGCCCCCGCTGCTCGAGTACTGGGTGCCGGGCGTCGAGGTCGGGGGAATTCACGAGATGGTCGGCAACGCCCTCGTGATGAAGGGCGAAAAGCCGCGGGAAACCGACCTGCGGGGCACCCCCTACGAGGAGTTGAAGGAATTGCAGGCGCCGGCGATGGAGGGCGCGAAGGATGCGTGACACCTGGAAAATCGCACTCGGACTGGTGCTGTTCATCGGGCTTTTCACCTTCCCGGCCTGGTACGACGCCGCGAAGGGACGCGGCGGGGAGGCGCCGGACCCGGTGATCGCCACCAGGGACGTGCCGGGCAAGGATCGCTGCGTTCTCGAGGCGGAGAGGATGCGCACCTCGCACATGGAGCTGCTGAACGACTGGCGGGAGCAGGTGGTCCGCGGGGGCCGGCGGATCTACACCGCGCCGGATGGCCGGCGCTTCGCGATGAGCCTGTCGAACACCTGCATGCAGTGCCACCCGAACAAGGACACCTTCTGCGACCGCTGCCATGACTACGCCGCGGTCGAGCCCTACTGCTGGGACTGCCACGTCGCCCCGGAGCCGGCGGCCGGGGAGGCGGCGCTGACGCTGGGGGAGGGGACACGATGATCGTGGACCGGAGAAAGTTCATCAAGGCGGCCGGGATCGCCGCCCTCGGGGTCGCCGGGCTGCCGGCCTCGCGCCTGCTGGCGGGCGGGGAGAACGCCACCGCACCGGTGGAGGGCGCCGCCGGGACCGCGGCCGCGGAAACCGGGTCCCTCGATGCGGCGGCCTACCAACATCCCCTGACC
>CAYOKT010000006.1:0-1904 GCA_964404605.1 uncultured bacterium | reverse complement strand
CGCGGCCGCGGAAACCGGGTCCCTCGATGCGGCGGCCTACCAACATCCCCTGACCGCCCGGCGCTGGGCGATGGTCGTTGACCTCAGGAAGTGCCGGAGAGAGAAGGGCTGCACGCTGTGCATCGATGCCTGCCACCACGAGCACAACGTTCCCGATTTCGGCAACGCCAAGGACGAGATCAAGTGGATCTGGAAGGACACCGCGCGGCACGCCTTCCCGGAACAGGAGCACGAGTACTGGGACGAGGCGGTCAAGCAGGGGCCGGCGCTGCTCCTCTGCAACCACTGCGACAACCCGCCCTGCGTCCGGGTCTGCCCCACGCAGGCGACCTTCCGGCGGGAGGAGGACGGCATCGTGATGATGGACTGGCACCGCTGCATCGGCTGCCGGTACTGCGTCGTCGCCTGCCCCTACGGTTCGCGCAGCTTCAACTGGCGCGACCCGCGGCCGTTCATCGACGATGTTCAGCCGGACTTCCCGACCCGGATGCGCGGCGTCGTCGAGAAATGCACCTTCTGCGAGGAGCGGCTCGCCCGCGGGCAGCTCCCCGCCTGTGTCGAGGCGTGCAAGGCGGGGGCCCTGCTCTTCGGTGATCTCGAAGACCCGGAGTCCGAGGTGCGGCGGGCGCTGCGCGAAAACTTCGCCATCCGCAGGAAGCCCGCCCTCGGGACACAACCCGAGGTGTATTACATCGTTTGAGGGGGCCATGTTTGAAAAAGCACTGAAGGGAAGCGGCCGGTACTGGGCATGGCTCGCCGTGCTCGCCGGGGTGATCGGCGTCGGGGTCGGGTTCTGGTTCATGCAGTTCCACCGCGGCCTGACGATCACCGGGTTGAGCCGGGATGTCGCCTGGGGGTTCTACATCGCCCAGTTCACCTTCCTCGTCGGGGTCGCCGCCTCGGCGGTGATGGTCGTGTTGCCCTATTACCTGCACGACTTCAAGGTGTTCGGCAAGGTGACCATCCTCGGCGAGTTCCTCGCCATCTCCGCGGTGACGATGTGCATGCTGTTCATCTTCGTCGACATGGGCCAGCCGTTCCGCATCCTCAATGTCTTCCTCCACCCGACGCCGCACAGCCTGATGTTCTGGGACACGGTCAGCCTCTTCGGCTACCTGGTGCTCAACGCGGTCATCGCCTATGTCACCCTCGACGCCGAGCGGATGGGTGTCGCCCCGCGCAGGTGGATCAGGCCGGTGATCATCCTCTCGATCCCCTGGGCGATCAGCATCCACACGGTGACGGCGATGCTGTACAGCGGCCTCGCGGGCCGGCCCTTCTGGCTCAGCGCCGTGCTCGCGCCGCGGTTCCTCGCCTCGGCGTTCTCCTCCGGCCCCGCGTTGCTCATCCTTCTCGTGCTGCTCCTCCGGCGAGTCACCCGCTTCGATGCCGGGACCGAGCCGGTGCGCAAGCTGGCGGTGATCGTGACCTATGCGATGTGCATCAACGTCTTCTTCATCCTGATGGAGTTCTTCACCGCGTTCTACAGCGGAATACCGGGACATGCCGAGCATTTCCGTTACCTGCTGGGCATCGGCGAGCACAGCCGGCTCGCGCCGTGGATGTGGGCCTCCTACCTCCTCGCGGCGGTCAGCCTCGTCCTCCTGATCAACCCGAAGACCCGCAACAACCTGCGTTTGCTCCCCTGGACCTGCGTGCTGGTGTTCGCCTCCATCTGGATCGACAAGGGCCTCGGGATGGTCGTCACCGGTTTCATCCCCTCGCCGCTGGGGGAGATTGTCGAGTACTCTCCGACCTTCCCGGAACTCATGATCTCGGTCGGCGTCTACGCCATCGGAGCGCTGCTGATCACCCTGTTCTACAAGATCACGGTGGGGGTGAGGGAGTCCATCGCCTGAGGAGGGTCGCCCGGCGGGCTCCGGGCGTCCGGGTGGCCCGGGACT
>CAYOKT010000005.1:57254-57367 GCA_964404605.1 uncultured bacterium | reverse complement strand
TGAAACTCACTCACCCCGGACCCGGCGGTCACAGGCGCGCGGTCAGCAAGCGTAGCCAGGGGTCGCTGACCCCGGGAGATTTTCTTCCCCGGCGACACGTCGCCGGGCTGCAT
>CAYOKT010000005.1:16913-57154 GCA_964404605.1 uncultured bacterium | reverse complement strand
CCGTGCCCCTACGGCATTTTTCACCAAAGCTCAGCCGTCACAGGCGCGCGGTCAGCAAGCGTAGCCCGGGGTCGCTGACCCCGGGAGATTTTCTTCCCCGGCGACACGTCGCCGGGCTGCATCCCTGTGACGCCCTGTCATCAAAGCTGACAGGGCCACCCAACCGCAGCATCCCGGGAGGTAGGGGCACGGCGCGCCGTGCCCCTACGGCATTTTTCACCAAAGCTCAGCCGTCACAGGCGCGCGGTCAGGGAGAGGAAGAAGCTCCTCTCCGCGCCGACGAAGTAGAAATTCTCGCCCGCCCAGGCGTCATACCAGCCGGAGGTTTCGTACTCCGTATCGAACAGGTTGTTGACCCGCAGGCTGAGTTCCCATCCGGGAAGGACCCTCTCCACCTGCGGGTGGAACGTGAGGGTCAGGCCGACGAGGGTGAAGGGGTCGACCATCCGTGATTCATCCTCCGTGTTGTCGAGGTACTGCTTGCCGACATGGCGGGCATCCACCCAGCCCGACAGGTGGCGGCTTCGGTACCCGGCCCCCGCGACCGTCATCAGGCTCGGAAAGAGCGCGATGCGATTGCCGGAGAGGTCGATTTCGACGACGTTCCAGTCACTGTCGTACTCGTGGATGACGAAATCCTGCAGCCGGTCATCCGACAGCGTCAGGGTGCCCCATGTGAAGAATCCGTGGTTCGGCCGGTAATGGGCTTCAAGTTCGATCCCCCGGTGCACGGATCGGTCCGCGTTATCCGTGACCGGGCTGCCATCGCGCACGCCACCCGCGGGAATGATCTCGTTGCGGAAATCCATCCAGTAGCCGTTGGCCTTCACGCGCAGCGGACCGCGCCCCCAGCTCCCGCCGAGTTCGATGTCCACGAGCCGCTCCGGCTCGACGCGTGGATCGCTCCATTCCACCCGGACCACGCTGCCGCCGGAGCGAACCGTGTCCGCCCGGTTGAAGAGCGGGTCCACCCCCAGGTTATCCGGTCCGTCCCAGACATCCCAGTACTCGTCATCCGTCGGCGCGCGGTGCGACAACCCGGCGCTCGCGAACAGCGAGAGCTCGTCCGACACCCGGCAGGTCGCGCCGAACTTCGGGTTGAAAAACGCGTAATCCACCGTAAACCTGTTGACCTCGTCGCCCTGGAAGTTGGCGACCGGGAGCTGCTCGAACCGGTAGGACCGCAGGCGCAGCTCGAGGTCCCCGATGAACCTCCAGCGATCGGAGGGGCGGTAAACTTCGTGCAGGAACGCGCCACCCTGGCGGACTCCGCCCTGGTAACGGTAGTACCTGTGGCGGGCTTCCGCATCCGGGGGGAGATTCCTGCCCCAGAGCACATAGCCGTAGTGGTCACTCTCGAACCACTGGGCATCCCATCCCGCTTGCAGCGTCCCCGAATCGTGCTCCAGGTTGACTCTCGAGACCCATCCGAGGTGATCCTTCTTCACCCATTTCCGGTTCACGAAATCGGTGCGCTCGATCTCCGTATCGTCCCGCGTGAACGGCTGGTAGCCGAAATCCGCGAGCTTCTTGTTCTCCTTGAGCTGTTCATAGTACCCCTCGCCGCGGATGTAGAACAGGCTGTTCGTCACGTTGAGGTTCGGCGTGAGGTCGAATTGATGATGGAGTTCGTAGTGCGGCTGGTTGAAGTTGTCGATCGTGTTCTCGTAGGTGATCGGGTTGTCCCGGCGGTTCTTCTCGATGTCGCTCTCCGCTGAGGCATCCCAGGCGGCGTGGGTCAGCTCGGGGCCGCCGAAGACGTTCAGCCGCAGCAGGCTGCGCTCGCCGTAGCGGGCCGCCGAGAGGAAGTAGCTCCACAGTTCCGCCTGGGACCTGTCACGGTATCCGGCGGTCTGCACCCGGCTGAAACGGCCGTAGAAGCCGTAGGTGTTCTCGACGAGACCGGAGGTGTAGGAGAGGCTCGCCTTGCGGGTGTTGAAGCTCCCCGCCCCCAGGCCGGCACGCAGGGAGGGCTTCGAAAGGGAGGGCGTCGTGGTCAGCAGGTTCAGGGTGCCCCCGAAGCCCCCCGTACCGTAATTGGAATAGCCGATGCCCCGCTGCACCTGCACGTCCTGCAAACTCGCCGCCAGGTCCGGCATGTCCACCCAGTAGACGTTGCCGTCCTCCGGGTCGTTCAACGGGATGCCGTTGATCGTCACCCCGATGCGCGTCTCGTCGAACCCGCGGATCTTCAGATGGGTGTATCCCACGCCCATGCCGGTCTCGGAATAGGCGTACAGGCCGGGGAGTTCCTCCAGCAGCGGGGGAATGTCCTGCGCCCAGTAGTTCTCGCGAAGCCGGGCCCCGGAGACGTTGGTGAACGAGGAGGGGGTTTCCCCCTCGCGCGCCCGCCCGGCGGTCAGGACAACCTCCTCGCCCGAGAGGAAGACCGGGGCGAGTTTCAGTGTCACTTCGAGGCTGCCGTCCTCCAGCAGGATCGTGCGTTTCGCGACACGGTACCCGAGGAAACCGGCGGAAACGGTATACCGTCCCGGGGTTACGCCGGTGAAGGTGAAACGGCCGCCGGAATCCGAAGCCGTCCCGCGGCCGTCCGGGGAAAGGAGAACATCGGCGCCCGAAAGGGGGGCGAGTGATGTTGCATCGAGCACCCGGCCCTGGATCGTCCCGGAGAGGGCGACCCCGGCGGGGAGCAGCAACGCGAAGCAGAAGGAAAGCAGGGTTCTCATCATCTCCTCCATGACACCTTGTGGATCGATTCAGGTGAACCGGTCCACTGGACTCCGGCGAGTCCGCCGGAATCAAGCCTGGGAACGTGCATGACAATGCCGCAAGCGGGGTTCGGGCACACGGAGGAGCGCACCTGCAAGGGTCTTGAGCAAAGCGGCCCACCGGGAGACCGGCGGGCGCAGGAGTGGCGACTGCTTGGATGGTTCCACGGCCGTACTTCCTACGCCGGCATGACCCGGATCAGGTTCGACGGGTGTTTTCTCAGGCGACGCGCCCCTGAAGCGCGTGCCACCCCGAACGGCACAGGAAACGTAGAGAGTTATTCGGCAGCAGTCAAGGTGGAGACGGAGCGCGGGAGAGGGAGAACGGTTCCGGACAAAGCAGGCCGGTTTGATGTGCGGGAGTTGGCTCGCCCGGGCAAAGGCTACCGCCGGTCACCCCCGGCTTCATCCACCGGCGAGCGCCGAATCTCTCCCGGAGACAGGCAGTGCGCCGCGAGCCGTCAGCGCGCCGGCCCGATGCATCTGCACCCCGCGCGGGCTTGGCAGAAGGGCGCCCAACGCCTACCTTTCCGGCAACGCAGGTTTCGCCGCGGACAGTTCGCCGGGGGGAGAAGGACAGCCAGGGGTAATGGAATGAAACATGCGCTTATCACCGGTATCACCGGCCAGGATGGTTCCTATCTCGCCGAGTTTCTGCTCGCGAAGGGATACGAGGTCCATGGGATCATCCGCCGCAGCTCGACCTTCAACACCTCCCGCCTGGACCAGATCTACCGTGATCCGCACGAAACAGGAGTGAAGCTGTTTCTCCACTACGGCGATCTCACCGACGGCACGGGCCTGCGGCGCATCCTCGAAGAAGTGGTCCCGGACGAGGTGTACAACCTCGCCGCCCAGTCCCATGTCCGCGTCTCCTTCGACCAGCCGGAGTACACGGCGGACGTGGTCGCTCTCGGCACGCTGCGCCTGCTGGAGGCGATCCGCGACTTTGAAAAGGTCGGCCTGAAGGAGGTGCGCTTCTACCAGGCCGGTTCCTCGGAGATGTTCGGCGCCTCCCCGCCACCGCAGAACGAAGAGACACCTTTCCGCCCGAGAAGCCCTTACGCGGTCAGCAAGACCGCCGGGTACCATTACGCGGTGAACTACCGTGAAGCGTACGGGATGTTCAACGCGAACGGCATCCTCTTCAACCACGAATCCCCCCGCCGGGGAGAGACCTTCGTCACCCGCAAGATCACCCGCGCCGCGGGGCGCATCAAGCTCGGGCTGCAGGACAAGCTGTTCCTCGGCAACCTCGAGGCGAAGCGCGACTGGGGGTTCGCCGGGGATTATGTCGAGGCGATGTGGCTGATGCTGCAACAGGACAAACCGGATGACTTCGTCATCGCCACCGGGAAGTCCTACTCCGTGCAGGAGTTCCTCGAAGCGGCGTTCGCGCGGCTGAACCTCGACTGGCGGGACCATGTCGAGATCGACCCCCGTTACTATCGCCCCACCGAGGTGCACCACCTCGAGGGCGACCCGGGTAAGGCAATAAGGGTTCTCGGGTGGGAACCGAAGGTGAGCTTCGAGGAGCTGGTTATAATGATGGTCGAACACGACCTGGAGGAGGCGCGCAAGGAGCGCACCCTGCGCGACGCCGGGCACGAGGTGTTCACTTCGGGGGGCGGGGAATGATGAACCCTGAGGACCGTATCTACGTCGCCGGCCACCGCGGGCTCGTGGGGTCCGCCATCCTCCGGAAGTTGGAAGCGGAAGGGTTCAACCGCCTCCTGACGAGGGCGCGCGGCGAACTCGACCTGACGGACAGCCGGGCGGTGGATGGGTTTTTCGCGCGCACGACCCCGGATGTCGTTGTCCTCGCCGCGGCGAAGGTCGGCGGGATTCATGCCAACAACACCTACCCCGCGGAGTTCATCCGGGACAACCTCCTGATCCAGACGAATGTCATCGATTCCGCCTGGCGGCACGGCGCGAGGAAGCTGCTTTTCCTCGGTTCGTCCTGCATCTACCCGAAACACGCCCCCCAGCCGATGAAGGAGGAATACCTCCTCACCGGCAAGCTGGAGCCGACCAACGAGCCCTACGCCATCGCCAAGATCGCGGGCATCGAGATGGGCTGGGCCTACCGCCGCCAGTACGGCTTCAACGTCATTTGCCTCATGCCGACGAACCTGTACGGACCCGGCGACAACTTCCACCCGGAAGACTCCCATGCGCTCGCGGCCCTGCTGAAGCGTTTTCACGAAGCGAAACGCGACGGGGCCGACCGTGTCGTCGTCTGGGGATCGGGCACGCCGCGCCGGGAATTCCTGCATGTCGAAGACCTCGCGGACGCCGCGGTCCACCTGCTCAAGGTGTACGATGAGGGCGATCCGGTCAACGTCGGGGTGGGGGAGGATATCAGCGTCCGGGAGCTGGCGGAGCTGATCGGGGATGTCGTGGGCTTTCGTGGTGAGATCGTCTTCGACACCAGCCGCCCGGACGGCACGCCCAGGAAGCTCCTCGATGTCACCCGGCTGCATTCGCTGGGCTGGAAGGCGAAAATCGGACTGCGCGAAGGGATCGAGGAGACGTACCGGTGGTACCGGACGGAGGGACCCGGCCGGGGAGAATGAACCGGGGCGAGCCCGTGTGCCGCCTGAACCACACTGTCCGCCCTGGTGCACAATCGAGCGGGACGGACAGGCGGAAAGAACCGGACACCGCTGCTCCCGCGGCCCGGCGCAGTTGGATCGAGCCTTGTGCGAGGAAGAGTATCTGTTTTTAGTGATTTGTTGTTCAAGGGGTTGACTGCATCGACGACGCGGCCTCCGCGGGAGCGATTCCCCGGACAGGATCAGGGTGGGCGGCCGACCGTCTCCCCGGGGCCCGAAGGGAATTGGCCGGGTTCTTGCAGTAGGATCGGCGGAGTCTCGCGACGGTTTGCTTCCACGGCGGGAGGAAAACGCGGCGCGTGCGCTCTTCTCCCTGTCGCGGGGGGAACAAACGGAGGTGAGAGATGAGAGGTGCCCTGACGCTTCTGCTCGCTGGTACGCTGTCGGTGTTCAGTGTCAGCGCAGGCGCCCAACCGGTGACCGAGTCCCTCGGCGATCATGGAACGGTGGACTGGTCAAGCCAGGTCATCCGCGCCAAGGGCATCGCCGTACCGGGAGGCGCCGGCGGGAGAGCCGGGTTGATTCGCGCCGCGGAATTGGATGCACTCCGTCAAATTCTCGAGACGGTCAAGGGCATGCGTCTCTCCAGCGAAACGCTGGTGGAGAACTACATGCTGAGCAACGATGTCATCCGCACGCGGGTAGAGGGGGTGGTCCGCAATTTCCGCCGGGTCGGGGACCCGGTGTACATGAGCGATGGGAGCATCGAGGTCACGGTCGAGATGAACCTGCGCGGCACGGGTCAGCTTTTCGATGTCCTGATGCCGACGCCCGTCGGAGCCGCTCCCTACCCGGTTTCCCCGCAGGCCCCGGCGGGAAACTACACCGGGCTCCTGGTCGATGCACGCGGGCTGGGTCTCCGACCGGCCATCGCCCCGAGAATCCTGTCCGACAACGGTGAAGTGGTCTATGGAAGCAAGATCGTCGACCGGACATGGGCGGTCGAACAGGGGATGGTGGGATATGCCAGGGACCCGGATGCGGCACGCGGTGATGAACGGATCGCTCCGAACCCGATGTTCATCAAGGCGGTCCGCGCGACGGGGGCCAACCGCACGGACATCGTTATCTCCGATCAAGACGCCGGCAAACTGAACGACGACGGACAGACTCCCCGCTGGCTACGGGAATGCAGGGTGATCGTCCTGGTTGACTGATGAGGAAAGGAGTAGGTTGTGAAGGCGGCAATGCGACCCTGGCTGTTTCTCCTCGCGGGTCTGTTCCTGGCGGCCGGCTGCGGCCCGAAACCCGAAACGCGCCAATCGGTGCTCGACACCCCGGAATATCATGTCAGCCAGGCCCTGAACCTGTTGAACCGCGGGGACCTTGCCGGGGCGCGGGCAGCCGTCGAGCGGGCCCTCGCCCTCGATCCGAAGTACGCGGAAGGGCACTCCGTCCTCGGTCTCGTCCTCGCGGAAGGCGGCGAGTACAAGGAGGGGCGCGACGAGGCGAATCGTGGAATCGAGCTGGACCGCAAGAACCCCTGGACCTGGGCGGTGCGGGGCCGGATCAAGACCCTGCAGAAGAAGAATGATAAATGGTTGGAGAGCGCGCAGAAAGACTTCTCCCGCGCCACCGGGATGGATCCCAGTCTTAGCGTCGCCTACCTCTGGTGGGGGATGGCGAGACGGGACGCCTTCGACTTCGCCGGGGCGGGGGAGATGTTCCGCCGGGTCATCGATTTCCAGGACGAATGGTCCGCCGCGGCGAACCGTGAATACCGGAAGGTGCAGATGATCGAGCGCGCCGCGCCGGGAACGCTTGTGGGGCGGAAGATCGCCCTGTTGCCGGAGATCACGCGTGCCGATCTCGCCGCGCTCTTCTTCGAGGAGCTGAAGCTGGCCGAGGTGCTCAAGCAAGCCAGGCCCATCATGGCCGACACCTCTTTCGTCCCCCCCGGGGCACCCGGCGCCGGTGAGGTTGACCGGGGGAAATCGCCCGCGACACCCGTGGACATCGAAGGGCACTGGGCGAGGACCTGGATCCTGGACGCGCTGCGCTTCGGGGTGATGGAGGTCAGCCCGGACAACCGGTTCTACCCGGACCTGCCGGTATCGCGCGCGGAGTATGCCCTGTTCCTGACGAACATCCTCGTCGACATCTTCCACGATGAATCGCTCGCCACACGCTACATCGGGGAACCATCACGGTTCAAGGACATGCGCAGCAACACGGCGACCTACAACGCGGCGGCGCTCTGCGTGGACAGGGGATTGATGCAGCCGCGCCTCGACGGCACCTTCGGACCCACGGAAAACGTGAGCGGGCCCGAAGCGCTGCTGATCATCCACTCGTTGCGGGACCAGTTGAGGATGGTGTTCTGAACGGCGAAACCGCGGATGAGATAAAAAAGCCCCCGCCGGGAAAACCGGTGGGGGCGTTGTTTTCCTGGTACCCGTCATTCGGAGATTTCCGGGAACCTGTCCTGCTCCCGGATGAGCGAATTGAGACGGGGCGCGTTCGTGGCGAGGTAGAACCGGCCGATCTGCACATCGAACATCGTCCCTTCGTCGTCGAGGAAACGGTAGCTGCCCTCCATCGTTCCGAAGCCGGTCTCGAGGATGCAGAAACTCGTGTAGGTGAAGGATTCGCCGGGCGCGAGAGTCGGTGTCTTTCCGATCACACCGGGCCCGTGCACCTCCTGCCGCTCACCCTCCGAATCGATGATGATCCAGTGCCGGGAGAGGAGCTGCACCCGTCTCGGGCTGTTGTTGGCGATGGTGATCGTGTAGGCGTAGAAATAGCGATCCTCCGCCGGATCGGATTTTTCGTCGATATACTCCGAGATCGCCGTCACCCGGATCTCCCGTGTCGTCGTCTCGGACAAGGTGGGGTTTTTCTTCACCGTACTGTCCATCTTTACCACCCCATCAGCGTGCTTCGTCAAGGCGAAACCATCTGTTTCCGTTGAACGTCGCGCTTCCCCGAAAGTTGCCGTGCCGCGGCGCCGCAGGCTCTCTACCCCGGGAACAGCGCGTGGCCGTCAAGGATACCGGTACCGCCGGCGCATCGGCAGGGTCATCGCCGATACCAGCAGGCGGTCCCTCAGGCGCATCCGCTCTTTCCACGAATCATCCAGTCGCAGGCGGATGGCACCCCGCTCAAAGCGGTTCGGGTTCCCCGACAGGGAGTGATCCGGCCCCAGGGTGACCTCGTGCTCCGATACGAAAGGTAACTTCATTTCCCCCTCGCCGGTGAGCTGGACCATTTTTTTTACCTCCTCGCGAGGATGCCGGATGAAATCCTCGTACCGGATTCGGTAGTAGGGAATATCGCCGCTTCGCCACATGGCCTCACCGGCGATGTTCCACGCGATCCACAAACCCGTGCTGAACGCGGGACTCATCCTCCCCATGATCTCGTCCGGGGTATCGCCGTCCGGCTGTGGTTTCACTTTCTGCCAGGAATAGGCGGTCCCCCGGGGATCGCGAACCAGGTGTACGATGGAGAGGTCGAGACCAGGGATCATGTTCAGGAGATAGGCATAGGTCGGGTACTTCGACGGGTCGACGATCACCTTCGCGGAGGTCACCGAGGCGATTGCCACGTAGAGCCTTTCGAGCGTCTGCAGGTACGCGGCCAGGTGCCGCTGCATCCGTGCACGGTGCCCGGGAAGCAGGAAATAGGCGAGGTGGCGCGTGCGCATCATGGAGTTCCAGGCCCGGATCATCCCTTTCACATCGACCCCGTCGAACCCTCCGAACGCCTCATCGAACACCGCGCGCCAGATTTCGCAGTCCCGGAAGCGCGAACCGCAGCCGCAAAAGCGGTTCCCGATCAGGTTTCGCTCCCAGATCTGGAAGATCTCACCGATGGAGAAGAACCCTTCCACCTGCCCGAGGATACGGCTGAGGAGAGTGGTCCCGCTGCGGCCATGGCCGAGGATGTACAGCACCTTGATCCGATCATCGCCCGGTCGGGGTGCGAAGCTCTCCGGTTCCGCCCCGGATTGTCCCTGGTGAATCATGGTCCCTTTCAGCCGGTTTCCTGCAGCAATTCCGCGTACACCCGCATCGTCTGTTCCGCGCTCTTCCTCCAGTTGTAACGGCTGAGCAGACGTTCGCGGACGGCGAGAATCTCCTCGCGGGACATCGCCAGGGCGGCGTCCATCGCCGCGATGAAGCGGTCCTCGCCGGTTCCATCCCACCCGCCGGGAACATCGGCGAGAAGCTCGCCGACGGCGCTGCGGTCACGGTAACATACGGGCATCCCCAATGCGTACGCCTCCAGCGCCGGCAGGCCGAACCCCTCGATCTCGCTGAGGAGCACGAGAACACGGTGCCGTTTGTAGAGGTCGATCAGCCGCCGCTCATCGGCCATGCCGACATATTTCACGTCCAAGCCGGCCGGCGGTTCTCCCCATCCCCGCGGCCACCCATCCAGCCCGACGATCGTAACCGCCGGTCGAGTCCCCCCGGCGCGCACCCAGGCAGCCAGAAGGTGGAGGGTTTCGCGCGTCGCCTTGTGCGGGGCGGTCGACCCGATGACGAGGATTCCGCCGGTCCGTTCGGAGGGGTGGGGGAGTTCCGACGGCATCTCCAACCCGCAGCCTTCCACGACAACGGTGATTTTCCCTTCGGCCGCCGGGTCGAAATCGACGAGGTCCCGCGCGGCACTGCGGGAAGGGGCGAGAATACGATCCGAGCGCCGGATGGAGTGATGCGTGGCCCAGGTGAAGAAACCGTTGCGCCGGGGCGAAACCTCGGGGTGATGCTTTCGGTACCAGGGGACGATGGCGTCATGCAGCGTCGCAACCACCCTCGGGCGGCCGGGGGTCCAGGCGGGAACCCACCCCTTGGGAAAGTGGACCAGGCCGAGCCGGTACCGCGCCGGAAGCAGCGCGGCGAGCCCCTGGTCCGCCCACAACCGTTTCGCACCGGCGCCGTAGCGGCCGCGGACGTGGTGGATGTGCATCCAGCCCGGCCGCGCACGCGGCGCGAAATCCCGCAGGTTCGCATCGCTCAGGAACAGGTGGACTTCGAACCCCGGGTCCGGCGTCTCCGCAAGCCCGCGGATCAATCCGCGCGTGTAAAAGTAGATCCCCCGCGAACGGGTGGTCGCGAGATCCTGGTCGAGGGCGTACAGGCCGACGCGCTCCATGATTCAGGCTTCCCTCGCCGGACCCGGAGGGGATTTTTCGTAGAGGCCGTTCATACCTTCCGCCCCGGTCTCGTTGCGTGCCCAGATCCCGGTCAGAATCCCCGCGAACACCCAGAAATACGCAGCGGTATGGTACATCTGGGTAAAGGCGTTGATCAGACCGTGCGTGAGCAGAATCCCCGAAAGCAGCCCGATGCAAAGGGCCGCGAGGCGCTTGTCCTCCGGCGGAAGATCCATCATCATCAATTTTCTGCTGAGGAAAAAGAAATGGACGACCAGGAGGATAAAAAGAAGGGTGCCGATGGAACCGATCTCCCATAACATTTCGAGGTAGCCGTTGTGGGGAACCTCGATCACCTGGCGGATGTTGGCGATCCGGATCCCGACGAAAACCGAACCCAACCCATGCCCGATGGGGTCGAGGGTGGAACCGAGGTTCTGGAACGCCCGATGAAATCCCCGGACACGGGCATCGAAGGTTCCCGTCTGCAGGAGAGCGTAGAGGAGGGGTTGTTTGAACAGGGTCTTCAACCCCACAAGCGCGTTTCCCAGCAGGGGGACCAGCAGGGGGCTGACCACCAGCCCGACCGCTGTGAGGTCGAAGAGACCTTTCCGCCGATACCGCACGATGAAATAGACCACGACCCCGGCGAGAAAAGCGAGCAGGGATGCACGATGGAAAGTCATCACCAGGGCTACGCTGAAGAGAGCGAAGAGGAGCAGGCGGACGAGAGCATGCAGACGGATGGGAGCGAACAGTGTCACCAGCATCGACACGGCGAGGAAGAAACCGAATTCCTTGTGACTGGTGAACCCCGCGTAGGCCCGCAAAAAGCCTCGTATCGTGATCATGTCCAGCTTGCGCGAGGAGACCATGGGACTGTTCACCCATGCCTCTTCGAACCCCGGCATACCGAACTTGAACTGGTAGATGCCGTAGAATGAACTGATGACCGCGGTGCCGAGGATGACGAACATGGCGGGTTTCCAGCGGTCCTTTGCCACGAGTTCCCGCGAATAGAAATAGAGGAGCAGGGGAATGATATAGAGGTGAATGCCGCCCAGGCCGACGATGATCGGGCTGCGGGGATTGAACGCTTCGAGCAACACCCAGAGGGAGAAAAACAGCACCCATTTGTCCAGGCGGGAACGCCCCTGCTGCAACCGTCGATCCCCGACGAGATAGAGGATCATTCCCAGTGGGATGAGATCGGGAAGAGACTTGACGAGGAAGTACTCAACCTTGGTCGTATCGAAGATAAAGAGGAATCGCTTGAAGAAATCGATGAAGGGCAGAATCGCGAGGAAAGCGATCACCCCGTAGGTGATATCTTTCAGGGCGAACACGGTCAGCAGGAAGATCAGCCCGGTGACGATGACGATGATCGGGTTGAAGGTATTGAAGAGGAAATATGTGACCGCGAAACCGGCCCCCGCGAGGAGGAGCGCGGTGAGCAGCCTTCTCGAGGAAAGCTTCAAAGCCACCCCCGCGGCGCTGATTCCCTGCAGTTGCATCAAAGACAAGGTTTCAGTTCCCTATCAACACTCACACCCACCAATTAGTCTGCCGCAGCCCGCCGGTCCGGCAACGAGGGAAACAGGTCGGCCGTTCCCGCCGCGAGTCAGCGAACCTTGAGCATTCGATACAAATGGCTTCGTATCCCGCTGAAAAGGTGGCGTTCCTCTTCATCGAGCCCGAGCAGGAGAATGATCCCCCCGAACGAGATCAGCGAAACGAACAGGTGGATCAGGATGTCAAGACGACCGGGGAACTGCACCAGGTGTTTCAGCAGAAGCAGAATCCCGGTGGTCACAACACCGGCGAACAGGCCCTTGAAGATCCGCTTGTCATGCGGCCACAGCCGTTCCCGCCGGAATAACGTAATCAAGCCGAAGACCCCCGAAAAGAGAAAGGCGGCTGCGGTGGAGAAAGCCGCTCCGATGAGCCCGAACCGGGGAATGAGGACCAGGTTCAGGGTGATATTCGCGATGAGCGCGAGCACGGTGATCCCGAGCCAGCGGTTTTGATTCCCGGTCATTATCATGGTCAGGCCAACCGCCCCGATCCCAAGGTTCAACACTTGTGCGGAAGCGAGGACCACCATCGCCCCGGTGCCGGCGAGATAGGCCTCACCGAAGATGCCAGCCATGATGTCACGGGCGTTCACCAGAACGGGTATCAGGAGAGGAAGGCCAAGATAGAGTCTCCAGCGGGTGGTGACCTTGAACAGGGCGTTGAGCTGGTGCTTCTCTTCGCGTCCGCGCATGTGAGCGATCATCGGCGAAACGATGGTGTTTAACGTGATCGCGATGATCGTGAACAGGGTTGCGATCTGCGCCGAAGCCTGGTAGAACCCCACATCCGCGGCGGGGCGAAAGTAGCCGATCAGCAACCGGTCGGTCCACGAGGCGAGGGAATTGAGAACCCCGGCCCATGCGGTTGCGAGGGAAAACGCGAGAACCTCGCGAAACGTGTACTTCGCCCGTACTGCATGGGAGAACACCTCCGGGAACAGGCGCCGGATGAAAAAGAGGGCGAGGAAGAAAGCGAGCGCGAACGATGTCACCCGCGCCGCAAGGGCTCCCTGCATCCCCGCCTGGAACACCTTGAGGAGCAGAATCACCAGGACGAGATGACTCAGCGGAAGGAGAATGTTCTGGGTGATGACGCTGTACTCCATCCTCTGGGTCGAACGCGTGGTCGCGGAACCGACCCGCAAGCCGGCCGCCAGCCAGATCGCGAAGGAAAACCAACGGAGAACAGCTTCAAGACCGGGCTTATGGAACACCCTGTCCGCCAAGTATGGCGCCGCGAAGAACAGCATGCCGCCGAGCAGGAGCCCCATCGCTGTCGCGGTCCACAGCGACTGGAGGATCACCCCCTTCAAACGGGCCTTGTCTTTTTCCTTGTAAAGGCTTGCATAGCGGATCACACCCAGCCCGAGACCCAACGGCGATAAGGCGCCGGTAATCCGGAGGAACGTGAGACCGAGGGCGTAGAGGCCGAAGTCCCTCGGGCCCAGTAACCGTGCGAGGACGACCTGGGTAACAACCTGTGCCGCCTTGCCGACGATGTTGCCGGAGAAGGCGATGCCGGTGCCGCGCGCGAGAGTACTCAAGTGATCGGGGGATAGAGTATCATTGTCGTTGGAAGGGATATGGCGCACGAGTGGGACCGGGCTTGAGGAGCCGGGGGAATTGCCGGGGCTCCGTGGACGTGAAGTCAGCTTTCGCCGTAAATGTAGTATTCGCTGCCGTAGAGGGGGCGGGCACTGATCCTGTTGATCACCGTTCCGATCAATCGTCCCCCGACCTGGCGAACCTGGTTCACACTGAGTTTCGCCGTGTTGATCCGCGTCTTTTCATTCTGAATCACCAGGATCAACCCCTGCGTGCGGTTGGCGAGAAGTCGTGCATCGACGGCGAAAGTGATCGGAGGAGTGTCGAATATGACGATGTCATACAGCTCAGTGGAACGTTGGATGAACCGGCGCATCTTCTCCGAGCTGATCAGGTCCGCCGGGTTCGGGGTGGAGGATCCGACCGGCATCAGGGTCAGGTTCTCGATTCCCGTTGGGCGAGGCGCTTTTTCCCAGCCGTTCTGTTCGAACAGCACGTCAGTCAACCCCGGTTCGCTGGTCGTGTTGAACAGCGAATGTTGAATCGGCCTGCGGAGGTCGCAGTCCACGAGAAGTGTGTTCAGCCCGGACATGGCGAAGCTGATGGCGAGATTCGCCGAGGTGATCGACTTGCCCTCGCCGGATTGGGGGCTGGAAATGGTGATCGATTTCAGGTTCACATCGGGAAAGGAAAAGGCGATATTCGTTTTCAACGTCCGGTACGCCTCGACCACGGGGTTGCTCGGCGGCAAGTTCGAGATGAGCAGCGATCGCTGGATGCGGTACTTCCGTTCGCCGGGGGATATTTTCCCCGCCTCCGGTTTCAGCTTGTCCCTGGGGAGGCGGATCTCGGGAATCATACCAAGGGTACTCAGCCGGAGTATGTGCTCCACCTCTTCGGGCGTCTTGAAGGAGTCGTCAAACAGGTCGGCTGCGAAGCAGACGCCGAACCCCAGGAACAACCCGAGCAACAGGCTTACGGCGGCGTAGAAGCCCTTTTTCTCATCTTCCGGTTTCAGCGGCAGATTCGGCGGATCGATCACCTTGATCCCACCGGTTTCCGAAGCCGCCTGGATCCTCGCCTCTTCACGTTTTTCCATCAGCATGTTGAACGCGTTGTTCAGCACCTCTTTCGAACGAATCAGCTTGGAAAAACGGAGGGCGGTTTCGAGGATGTCGGGGTGATCCTCTTTAAACACGCGTATCCGTTCGCGAAGGAATGCCTGCTTGTTCCGCAGGCCGACGAGATTCAGCTCCGATTCGGTCCGTTTGTCGATCAGGGCGGAGAGAAGCGCGCTGCGCTCCTGCCGCAGTTTCGGTTCACCGCTCTGCGCCTCCGAGATAGTGGTGAGGAGCGAATCACGAGCCGCACCCAACTCCCCGCGGAGCAGATCCACCTGGGGGCTGTGCGGGTCCTGCTTCAGAAGAACATCGATCCTGCGCTGCAGGTCGATGATTCTCTCCTTCAGCTCCTCGACCATCGGCGCCTCGCGCCCGCCGAGATCCCTGGCGGTCTCCATCGCGAGCCGGGTGAATTGATCCCCGAACGACTGGTAGTTCAAGGCTTCGAGGGAAAGGGTCACTTCCGTCTCCACCAGTTGCTGCTGGAGATCGTACAATTCCCCCCAGACTCCCCGCTCCACATCGGCGGGGTCGATGGCGTTCTTTTCCTGGAATTCCTGGATCTCGCGCTCGACATCCTCCATGTTCTTCGTCATCACCGCCAGTTGCGTGTCGAGGAAATCGGTCGTGCTCCTGAGCTCCTCCCGATGAATCAGCCGTGACCGTTCAATCAGGGTTTCCAGGGCGCTCTTCACCATCAACCGGGCGCGTCTGGCATCCGTCTCCCGTGCGATGATATCCGCAAAGGCGCTGCTCTTCATGAAGGAGTATTCGAGATTTCGCAGGATCGCCGTTTCGATAGTCATCCCTTCGGGAGGAGTGTACCCGGATTCCTTCAGCGTGGCAGCCAGTTGGTCACGATAGATCACACTGTTCACGACGGACTTGAAGAATTCATCCAGCGGGACGGAGGAGAGAACCGGGCTCAGGTTGAGGTACGATGTCGCGAGGTCACCGCTGTTCTTCCCCACCTGCTCGAACATGACCGTCGACTTGGACACATAGATGGGCGGACGGGTGAGGACGAAAGACAATCCCCCGGCGAAGACCGCGAAGAAAACCACCATGAAAAGGACCCAGCGCTTCAGCACGACCTGCAGCGCGCGGCTGAACAGCATGCGAAGAGAGGCGGAGGGGAGGATATCGCCTTGAGCGGCGGGGTCAGTTCTCGTGTCGATGTTCATCCTGCCAACCGTACGACAAGAAGGTACAGTGTACCCATGAGTGCGAGCGTCCGCATCATGCGGTAGGTGTTGTCCCAGTCGAAGAAGCCGCCTTTCTCCGGGACGACGATGATCTCACCGCCGGTGATCGCGGGAATCCCCTCGACACGCTGACGACTGAGCAACTTCTCAAGATTGACCAGCTCGCGTTCGTACACGCCCGGCGCGGTTCGCCGGAGGATGCGGACCTTCTTCGGATTCGCCCGCGTGGTCCATCCGCCCGATTGCAGGATGAGCTGGAGAACGTTCGAACCCGGCAGGGGAAGGTAGGTTCCCGGCCGCAGCACGGCGCCCATGACGACCACGTGGGATGCGGGGTCGGCTCCCGGGACGATGATGATATCGTGTTCCTCGAGGCGCGGAAGCGACTTGATGTCACCGCTGAGGGCGAAGGAGACCAGGTCGACGGGGATGATGTCGAAGTCTTCCGCCTCGTTCGACACCGGGCGGAGCAGGCGGACCTTGCCGAGGTCGGCGAGGTCGGTCGCTCCCCCGGCGAGCGAGATGGCGGACTGCACATCGAGGTGCACGGGCATCTCCAGCAGACCGGGGCGGTTCACCTGCCCGAGAACTTGCACATGGATCGTGTACTCCTCGAGGATTTCCACGAGGATAACCGGCTCGTTGATATAGGTCTGGAACACCTGCACCAGGAGGGTCTGCAGCTCCGGTTCCGTCATCCCCGCGACGGGAATCTCCCCGATGAACGGATAGGGAATGGTGCCATCTTCGCGGACCCTCACCGTCCGGTCGAACTGGGCCTCACCGAGCATGGTGATCCGGAGAAAATCGCCCACAACGATCGTCCCCGCTGCGTTGCCCGCGCCGCACAGCAGCAGGAAAAGCAGGATCGTTGCAACGATCACAATGAGTGTTTTCGCCATGTACCTGCGCCCGGTTACTCGCCTGAATAGTCCGTTCATGCCGGCAAACCGTCTTTTCGCAAGATACAGGTTATTCACTTGATGATTCTGACGCAGGTCACATATCCCAATTGATCTCTACGAGAGCGAATGGATCCATCTTCCCCTCCCGCCGGACGGCTCCTCCCTCGAAGCGAAGTCGAAGCAGTTCGAGCGGCTCCCATTCGGCACCGGCTCGAAACTCCACCCGCCGGGTCAGGTCCCCGCCGAGGAAATGGTACTCGGCGCCGGCGACCCCGGGGGGGTCCGTGATTTCACCGCCCGCCGTAACCGAGCCGCTCGAACGTCCATGAACAGTATAACGCCCCGCGGCATCGAACGTCCAGAAGGCGAAGGGACGCCACTCGATTCCCGCGTTCCACTCCTCGGAGTTCGGTTTCAACGGGGTTCCGAGGGGATAGCCGAAATGGCTGTAAACATTGATGGGAAACCAGTGCGAATAGACGAACGGGCGCAAGCGGGAATACTCCAGGCCGGCGGCGAGGGTGGGCACACCGAACAGGTCCACCGTCTCCACGCCGAGAGTCACGGCGGTCCGGTTGTGCAGCCGGTCCTTGAACAGGTCGCCGAAGGATGCCTCATCGAGGAAAAACTCCCCGTAGGTCCTCACCCCCGGGAGCGGCACCGCCTGGAAGTCGATCCCCCACGCGACATTATCATCCCGCTTCTGGACATGATTCTCCGTCCAGAACAGGTTCACCGGGATCAAGTACCCGAGCGCCGGCCCCCGCTCGCCGTACACCACGCTCTCCTCGAACCCGACGCTGAGGCGACCCGAGGGCGCCCATTCCAGGCGATGGGCGGCGAAGTACTTGTCGTTCTTCACCCGCCGAGGTTTCCCACTTGCGGCAAAGTAGAGAATTTCGCCCCCCAACGGGGAAGGATCGAGAGACGCGTGCAGGTAGCTGAAGCGCACGCGATCCGCCACGTTCAGCCGCAGCTCCCCATAGACGAAGGGGGGCGCCGCGCCGGAGAGAAACAGCCGGTTGAATTCCGACGGTCCCCAGGCGGGCCGTTCGCGGGCGAGGCGGAAGAGGAAAGGGGAGAGGTGAACCGTCAGGTCGGCTTCCGTCTCCTCGTAGGTGACTCCCCCGGTGCCGATGGATACCGGCGTGGTATAGGCCGCCGCGGGGGCATAGGGGGGAAGCTTCCTCCCGTTCGCCGCGTATTCCGCGCTGTCCTTGAAGCGGATACCCGCCTCGAGAAGGTCGCCGTAACCCGCCTGCAGATCGACCCCGCCGGTCGTGCGGAAAATCGAGGCCGCACTGAAGGTCGGGTCATCGATCCAGGAGTATCCGATGATCGGCGAAAGGGCGTAAACGAAGGAATCGTGCCGCCCCTGGACCGGCCGGACTCCTCCCCGGAACAGGACGCTCTTCGGCTTGATGAGCCCGGTGTTCTCCAGGGCGCGCCGCCAGCGGCTCGCGCCGTCGGCGGAAAAGAGCTGGAACTCCGCCTGGAACTGGTCGATCAGCCGCCTCTCGTGCGGGGGCATTTCGCTCCGCCGCCGGCCGATCTCCTCCAGCAGGGAGAGAATCCGCGCGCGCGATTCCGGCCGGAGCGTGCTCGCCGGCCGCTCCGTCCACCCCCGCATCCAGGCGCGCTCGAGGAAATCGTACACCGGGTGGTCCGCACGTACTGCGGCCTCCGCCGTAGTTACGGCGGCGCACAACAGGACGGCCGCGACGAAGACGCCAAGCCGCCCCAACCGCCCGGCCGCCGCGAGTCTTCGCGCCCGCATTCCTGCACCCGCCATTTTTCCCGCGCAACCGCGCGGGGTGCGGAGAACCCGGCCCCGGGCAGGCGGATGGGGAAGGGGGTACCTCCCGATATCAACCACGATCGGCGACCTCAATCCCGGTTCCCCCTGGCGGAAATGGCAAGTTCCCACTCGAACAGTCTGAGGGTCACATCCATCTTCCCGACCGCGAGAGCGGCCCGGTAACCCTCACCGACGGGAAGGTCGAAGAGCCTCCATCGCCCGACATGGGAAGGGTTCGCCCGGTCCTCGACCAGGCGCGCCGGCTCGCCGGGCGACACGTTCACGGTGAACGATCGCAGGGGCGCGCTCAAACCCACCCCGAGGGCCTTGATGTAGGCTTCCTTCCGGGTCCAAATATGGAAGAACGCGGCGCGCCGTTCTTCCTCCGGAAGGGCGAAGTAACCAGCCACCTCATTTTCGGAAAAAAACCTGCGCGCGACCGCTTCGTGGTCCCGCGCCGGGCGGATACGCTCCACATCGACTCCCACCGGCACCCCGCGCGTGAGAGCGACCAGCGACAGGGACCCGGAATGGGACAGGTTGAACTCGATCTCGCCGGGGTTCCGCTCCGGGGGCAACGAAGGTTTTCCCCGCTCGTTCAGCAGAAACGGAATCGCGGCGGGTTCCTCTGCGAGATAACGATGGAGGATATCGCGCAGCGCGGCATGGGCCACGATGAAATGCACGCGGTGCTCCTCGCGGTGAAACCGGGCCGCTCGCTCAAGTTCGTCCGCGGGCAACAATTCGGCAAGAGTCGCGGTGCTCTCACCGGGAAGTGACAGGGAGACCCGCCACACATGCACCTCTCCCGCAGCGAGCGAGAACCCGCCGGCGGCGCGAATCCAGCGTTCTCCCCGGGATTCCATGGGCACGGGGAAGGCCCGCTCGGGGTTCATGCAACGTCCATATCCGTGATTCGGGAGGAATCGCCGCCGCGTCCGTTGTCATCCGCGAGTTCACGGTTCAACGGCCGGAGGACATCCATCAGTTGTTGGCCCACAATGCGGACATGCGGCTCGTGCATCATCGTCGCGTGGTCCCCCGGCGCCTCGTGGGCCAGCAGACCGCCCTGGAAAAGGCCGCCCCACCCTTTGAGCGGGGTATCGAACCCCTCCGGTTGTCTCTCGGCGTGGAAGAGGAGACCGCGTCCGGGATACGGTCGGGCGGCATAGGTCAATCGAGCCATGAGGTGCGCATCGCGCGTCCTCCGCAGGGAAGAGGGGAGAGTCAGGCCGAGCGAATGGAAGAACCGGTACGCTGTTTTGTAGCCGAACTGCTGGGCGCGCCGCTTGAGACCTCGCCAGCGTTCCGCCAGGTAGTGCAGCTTTTCCCTGCCCTGCAACGAAGCGAACTTGCGGAAGTGAAAAACCAGGAGGTTTTCGGAACGCGCGAAGCGGGGGCCATGCACATCGAAAAGGACCACCAGCGGAACCTGCACACCTTCCGCGGACAGTTGTTGGGCGATCTCGAAGGCGACGTATCCCCCGAAGCACAACCCCCCGAGGATGTACGGCCCTTCCGGGCGCAGCCGTCGGATCTCCTCGATGCAGACCTTCGCGATCTCGCTCATGTGCCCGGTAGGATTATCCTCGTCGTCGAGCCCGCTCGGCAGGAGGACATAGACCGGTTGGTCGGACCCAAGGTGGCGCGAAAGCTCGATGAAGCTCAAGCCGACAGCCCCGGCGGGCGGGACGAGAAACAGGGGGATCAGCGCGCCTTCGGCGTTCGCCGGAACCACTTTCTCCAACGGCGGACTCCAGCCCTCCCGGCGGAGGATCTCGGCGAGCTGCTCGATCGTCGGAGCATGAAAGAGAGTCGCAAGGGATAGCTCCTTGCCCGACACGGCCTCGATTTCGGCGAACAGGCGAACCGCGAGAAGCGAATGGCCCCCGAGATCGAAAAAGTTGTCCCTGATCCCGATCGGACGGACGGAAAGCAGATCCTCCCAGATCAGCATCAGCTTGAGTTCGAGGGGGTCCCGCGGGGGGATGAATTCCGATTCGAGGTCCGGCCTGCCGGTCTCGGGCTCGGGGAGGGCATCACGATCCACCTTTTCATTCGGAGTCAGGGGAAGCTCATCCATCACCCTGTAGGCCGTGGGGCGCATCGCTTCCGTGAGCCGGTCGGCGAGCGATCGGCGGACCTCCTCGAGAACGAAGCTGTCGGGGTGTTCCGGCACGATGTACGCGACCAACCGTTCCCCGCCGGACCGGTCCTCGCGCACCACGACCACCGCCCGGTGTATCGCCGGGTGCTGGTTCAGAACCGTCTCCACTTCGCCGAGCTCGATACGATTTCCGCGGATCTTGACCTGGGTGTCCAACCGGCCGATGTATTGCAGTTCCCCGTTCGGCAGCCATTTCACGATGTCCCCGGTGCGATAGAGCTTTTCGCCGGTATGGCCGGGCAGCGGGTTGTCGATGAACGCCCTGCGGGTGACATCTTCGCGGCGATGGTAGCCGAGGGCGAGGGGATCCCCGCCGATCAGCAGTTCCCCCGGCACTCCAACGGGGACGGGCTGGAGATGCCCATCGAGGACATACAGTTGGGTGTTCCCGATCGGCCGGCCGATGGGGGGCAGATGAAGTTCGTCGGCCCCGGTGCACCGATGCCATGACACCAGGACCGCCGCTTCCGTGGGGCCGTAAACGTGGAACAACTCCATGTCCGGCAGGGCCTGGCGGATGCGCCGCACCAGGTCGGGGAGCAACGATTCCCCCCCGCTGAGCAGAAGGCGCAGTGACCGGCAGCCTTCGATCCGGGGATCGCTGAACAGGGGAACAAGCATCGAGTGAAGCGCGACCATGGAGGTGACCCGGCGGCGCTTGATCAACTCGATGAACTCCGCGACTTCCTTGTGCTCGTCCGGTTTCGGTATGATGAGCTGCCCCCCGGAAACGAGCGGCATGAAAATCTCGTATACCGAGCCGTCGAAGCTGACCGGAATGTTGAGCGCAATGGCGTCATCGGGCCCGAACCGGAACCGCTCGCGTTGGTCCAGCATCAGGTTGACGAGGCTGCGATGGGGGCAAAGCGTGCCCTTGGGCTCGCCTGTGGAACCGGAGGTGTAGATCATGTAGGCCGGGTCTTCCGGGCTGTGCGGAAGCGCCGGATTCGTGTCCGGGAACGGTGCGAGCCACTCCTCCTCATCGATCAGCAGGACGCGCAGGTCTTCCACGGGCAGGTCACGGGAATATCCGCGGGTGGTCAGACAGAGCGGCGATCCGGCGTCCTCGAAGATGAACTTCGCGCGCCCCCGGGGCAGGCTCGCCTCGACGGGCAGGTACACGCCGCCCGCCTTGAGGATGCCGAGAACCCCGGTGACGAAATCGAGTGAACGGTCGCCGAAGAGGGGGACGATGTCACCCCGTTTCACCCCCGCTTCGATCAGGCCGTGGGCGACACGGTTCGCGCGCGCGTTCAGCTCGGAGTAGCTGAGGGAGTCCTCCTCGTACCAGGCGGCGATCGCATCGGGCGTCCTCTCTACCTGGTGCTCTATCAACTCGTGGATCGCCCGGTCGGTCCGGTACTCCGTGCGGGTCCGATTCCAGTCGACCAGGATGGTTTGCCGCTCCTCCCCGGTGAGAATCGGCACCCGTGACAGGGGAAGCTCCGGAGACCTGACCATACCCTCGAGCAGGGTCCGGAAGTGACCGGCCATCCGCTCAATGCTGCCGGCGTCGAACAGGTCGGCGTTGTACTCGAAACGCCCCTCCAGTCCCTCCCCGGTCTCGATCATGTCGAGGTTCAGGTCGAACTTGGCGACTTCCATTGTCACCGGGAAGCGTTCGACTTCGATACCGTGCAGCCGCCAGGGAGTCCGTGGGACGTTCTGGAGGGAGAACATCACCTGAAACACGGGGTTACGGCTCAGATCACGCTGGGGGTGCAGTTCCTCGACCAGCTTCTCGAAGGGCGCTTCCTGGTGCTTGTACGCCTCCACGGCGAATGTCCGCACACGGTCGAGGAACTCCCGGAACGACGGGTCGCCCTCGAACTCCCCCTTCATGACGATGGTGTTGAGAAACAGCCCGATCAGGCCCTCCACCTCGGGGCGGGCGCGGTTCGCCACCGGGGTGCCGACGAGCAGGGGACTTGCCCCCGTATAACGGTGCAGCAGGGTCTGAAACGCCGCGAGAAGCGTCATGAAGAGCGTGGCCTTCCCCTCGCGCGCCAAGATTCGAAGCCTTCGCACAAACTCATCCGGCAGGGAAAAACGGACACTCCCTCCCCGGTACGTCATCTCGGCGGGGCGGGGGTGATCGGATGGCAGTTCGAGGGGTTCGGGGTCCTCTCCCAAGGCACCCTTCCAGAACTCCAGCATGCGGTCCAGGGTTCCGCCGGAAAGCCTCTGCTTCTGCCAGTCGATGTAATCGGTGTATTGGATCGGCAGGGGAGGCAGGGAGGGCATCTTCCCTTCGATGATCGCGTTGTAAGCGGCCGCCAGTTCACGGAACAGGACCACCTGCGACCAGCCGTCGGAGATGATGTGGTGAATGACGAAGATGAGCACGTGCTCCCGTTCCGCAAGCTTCAGCAGGGTGCAGCGCAACAGGGGACTTTTCTCGAGGTCGAAGGGGGCCTTCGCTTCACGGTTCGCTTCCTCCTCCGCCGCATCCTCCCTCGCTTCCGGCGGCAGGGCCGTCAAATCCCGGAGCGCGAGCGCCGGGGAGACATCCGGGCTGATGAGCATCTCCGGCTCTCCGCGGCGCGCATGAAACGAAGCCCGCAGCACGCTGTGCCGCCGGGCGATCTCGCGCAGGCTGTTCTCCAGCGCATCGATCTCCAGCGCGCCCCGGAGACGAAACGCCGAGGCGATGTTGTACAGAGGCGAGCCGGACTCGAACCGGTCGAGGAACCAGAGCCGCTCCTGCGAGGAGGAGAGAGGATGCCTTGCCGGCTGGTCGGCTTTCCGGCGGAGGCGCTCGGCCAACAGCCGTCGCTTCTCCTCCGGAGAGAGGGTTGTCAGGTCAGGGCGGGGAGTGCTCATCCGGGAGTCTCCTCGTCGCCGAATTCCTCACTCAGCAGACGGCTGACCTCTTCATCGGACATCCGGTCGAGTCGCTCCAGGATTTCCGCGGCGGATTCACCCTTTTCCGTGGACTTGATACCCTCGAACGCCGCCGACCCGCTCTCCGGCGCGCTTTCACCCTCCATCTTCCAGGGGTTGTCGTATCCGAAGCGGGCGGCGAGGTCCCACGTCGCCTCGCTGAGAATGTCCTCGCGGTACGCATCGCGCCAGCGGTCGGCGACCTGCGCCTCCACGCCACGATGCTCGTGGAACTTCACATCGCCGATCATCCGGGAAAGCGGATGGATGGGATCCGTCATCCGCTGCCGTTTCTCCCTGTAAGGCTCCAGCATCTCCTCCTCGAAGGGGATTCCGATCCCCTCGCAGACCGCCTCCATCACCCGCCGCGGTTCCCGGACGAGATCCTCGAAATGTACCAGTATCTGCCGCGAGGGGGGAATCCCATCGAGGAACGCTAAAGAATTCCCGTGGCTGATCCGCCAAATGCTCTCGGCGAGTTGTTCGGGGCGGACCCCGTCCACGGGCGGCAGAACGGTGGCGATCTTCGCCTCGACGAAGGAGTGAATCATCCCGTACGGGTGGCGCACGAGATGGAGATAGAACGCGTCCTCGAAGCTCTCCTCCATCCGGCCGAGTGTCGCCGGGGAAAAGGCGTAGAACGGGGTCTTGTCCACGAGGATCCGGTCGCCGAGCGCCTCCTGCAGCTTGCGATAGTACTCCAGCACAGGTTGGTTCGCTTCCTCCTCCCGCCGGAGTCTCGCGGAGGCCTCGTCCGCGTCGATATCGTGGAGCGCCATCACCGCCCGAATCAACCCCTCCTTCCAGAACGACTGGCGGCCGGAAAACGTACCCGCCCGTTCCCCGAGCGTGGTGAACATGAGGAGATAGAGTTCGGGCGGGGCGAAGAGCCGTGGATGACCGGCGAGCATCACCCGCATCAGGGTGGTCCCGGAGCGGGGAGGGGCGAGGAGGAACAGGGCGCGCTTCAGCTTTCTCCCCGTGGAGAGAGTCGTCTCCTGTGCAGGGATGAACTGCCGCAACCCACCCCGGACACGGGAAAGCACCTCTTCATCCACCGGCCCTTTCCCACGGCCGGTTTCCGCCCCGGCCGGTTCATCGGGTTCAAGGTACTGCGCGACGGCATCGCGGTATCGTTCTTTCAGATAGGCCGCCAGCCCGGCGACGGTCGGCGCATCGAAGAGGGAAACGATGTAAATGTACCTGTCAAGCCGTTGTTGCAGCCGGTTGATCAGAATCGCCGCCTGGATGGAATCGCCCCCGAGGGCGAAGAAATCATCCTCGACGCCGACACTTTCGAGACCGAGGGTTTCGGAGAACAGCTCCGCGAGGAAAGCCTCCAACCGGTTCCGGGGAGGCACCATGCCGCCGGTGGGGGTTAGATCCTCTTGTCCCGGTTCCGGCAGGGCTGCCCGGTCCACCTTGCCGTTCGGGGTGAGGGGAAACTCCTTCAGTTCAAGAATCACGGCCGGAATCATGTAGTCAGGCAGTCGTTCGAGCAGAAAACCGCGCAGGGCGCCCTGATCCGGCGTCGCCCCGTCCTCCGGCACAACATACCCGACCAGGCGCTTGTCTCCCGTTTCGCTCTCCACAAGGGTGACCACGGCGTCCCGGATCGCCTCATGCCGCCGCAATGCCGTTTCGATATCCCCCAGTTCGATGCGCAGACCGCGAATCTTGACCTGTTGATCCGCCCTGCCGACGAACTCGATGGTCCCATCCGGCAGGTAGCGCGCGAGATCGCCGGTCCGGTAGACTCTCGCGCCGGGTTCGGGCGCGAAGGGATCGGGAAGAAACGCTTCCGCGGTGCGCTCCGGACGATCGAGGTAGCCGCGTCCCACGCCGACCCCGCCGATGTACACTTCCCCGACCACCCCCGGCGGAACCAGGTTGCCATGCCGATCGAGGAGGTAAAGACTCGTCCCCGGGAGGGGGCGGCCGACGGGGATCTTCCGGCGCCGGTTCATCGGTTCCCCGTCCCCGGAAATCTCGTGCGCGGTCGCCACGATCGTGGCTTCCGTCGGGCCGTAGAGGTTGAACAGGCGGATGGGGTGCTTCGCCAGGTTCTTCCATTTCAGGAATTTGGCGTAGGAGGGGCTTTCCGCGCCGGTCACGAATAACCGGATCGACGATGGGATGCTGCGCCCGGCCGCTTCCAGTTCGTTTATGATCCGGTGCCAGTAGGAGCCGGGGACGTTCAGCTTGGTTACGCCGTAGCGCTCGCAGGTGTCGATCAGCTCGAGGGGCGTGAGCAACCGGGTGTCCGGAACCAGGACCAGCGATCCCCCGCTGCAGAGCGGGGGATAGACCTCTTCACCGAAAACATCGAAGCTGAAGGAGACGAACTGGAACTGCCGGTCTTCCGGGGTCAGTTGGAACATCTCGCGCATCGCATCGATCCGGTGGGCGAGGGAGCGATGCTCGATCATGACCCCCTTCGGAGTGCCGGTGGACCCGGAGGTGTAGATCACATAGGCGAGATTCCCGGGCGACACGCCGCTCCGCGGGTTGGCTGCGGGCTGATCGGCGAGGTCGCGCCCCTCCTCGTCGAGGGGGAGAATGACGCCGGTGAACCCCTCGAACCGGCTTCTGAATTTCTCCCGGGTGAGCAGGACCGCGCAGGCGGCATCCTCGAGCATGATCCGCAACCGTTCGTCCGGGTAACCGGGATCGAGGGGCACATACGCCCCGCCCGCCTTGAGAACCCCGATCACCGAGGCGATCATGTCGAAGGATCGCTCGAGGCAGATCCCCACCCGCTCCTCCGGGGTGACGCCCAGCCCCCGCAGACGGTGCGCGATCCGGTTGGCGCGCTCGTTCAATTCACGGTAGGTGACAGTCCGATCACCTATTCTCAGGGCGACCGCACCGGGCGACTCTTCGACCTGCCGCTCAAACAACCAGTGCACGCACCGTTCTTCGGCCTCAAGCGGTTCCGGACGATTCCACTCCACGAGGACCCGCTGCCTTTCCTCCTCGCTGAGCAGGGGCAGCTTCGACAGGGCGGAGTCGGGGTCGGCCATCATCCCGGCCAGGAGGGTGCGATAGTGGGCCAGCAGCCGCCGGATGGTCTCCCGATCGAACAGGTCCGTGTTGTAACGGGCGGTCACCTCCAACCCGTCGGGTCGTTCGATGAGAGAGAAGGTGATGTCGAACTGCACCGCCATGCGGCGGACGGGCAGCTTCGTGGCCCGCAGGCCGGCCAGGCGGGGGAGGTCGACCGCCGTGTTCTGCAGAACGAACGCCACCTGGAACAGGGGCGAATGGGTCAGATTCCGCCGCGGATGCAACACATCGACGAGTTTTTCGAACGGTAGATCCTGGTGAGCCTGCGCCCCGAGGACGTTTTCCCGAACACGGTGCAGCATCTCCCTCACCGTCGGATCGCCGGAAAGGTCACCGCGCATCACGAGGGTGTTGACGAAGAACCCGATCAGTGGCTCCAGCTCTTCCCGTGTCCGCCCGGCGACCATGGATCCGACGTTGATGTCCTCGCTTCCCGTATATCGATGGAGCAGGTTCATGAACCCCGCGAGTAGCAACATGTACGGGGTCATCTCCTCCCTGATGGCGAAGGCTTTCAATTCCTCGGAAAAGGTGGAGGGAAGGGAAAGGGTTTCGCCGTCCCCACGGAAGGTCTGCCTGTTCCGGCGCGGCCGGTCGGTGGGCAGATCGAGCACCTCCGAGGCGCCCTCGAGGGTGCTTCGCCAGTAGGCGAGCAGGTCTTCGAGGGTGCCGCCGGCGAGCGTTTCCCGTTGCCACAAGGCATAATCCGTGTACTCGACCGGGAGGGGCGGCAGGGAGGAAGCGGCGGCGGTGTCGGCCGAACCGTACAACCGCTCGAGTTCACGGAACAGGATTCCCCAGGACCATCCATCCGATGAGATGTGGTGCATCACGAGCAGCAGGACATGGTCGTCCTCGCCCATGCGGTACAGGTGCGCGCGGAGGAGAGTATCGGACCCGAGATCGAAGGGACGGGCGGTTTCCTCCCACAGGAGATCCTGGAATCGCTCCGAGTCGATGGAGAATTCCGGCAGCCCGGTCACCGGGAGCGGAAAGCTCGATGGTTCACGAATCCACTGAACGGTTTCACCACCTTCCACACCGAAAGACGTTCGTAGCGTTCCATGCCGCTCGACGATGATCTCGAGGGATTTCCGCAGCTTCTCGACATCCAGCGGGCCCTTGAGACGGAAGGCGTTGGCAATGTTGAAGACCGGGTTGTCCGGCTCGAGCTGCTGGAGAAACCACAAGCGCTGCTGGGCGAACGAGAGCGGAACCGGTCCCGTTTGGCCCCGGCGCGGTATGGGGCTTGCCGAAGGACTGGAATCCCTACGCTCGAGGAGCCTGGCTTCCAACTCCGCCCGCTTCTCCGGTGACAAACGGGCGATTTTTTTCGCGAGATCGCTCAAACAACCCTCTGTGTGATCAGGGTGTAGCTCGGCGGAATCACTCCACCTCGTTCACGACGCTCAGATCGCCTGAACCCTGCACATGGTTCCACTGCTGCACCGGATAGTCTCTTTCAGAGGAAAACTCCGGGGCGGACACCGGATGCACGAAGGCGCCGAGCCCCCTCGACAAGTTTCGGCCAGGCCATCAGAATCCTGCCGAACTCCCCGACCAGCTCCCGGCTGCGAGCGCGAGCCTCATCCAGAGGGTAGCAGACACGCAGCTCGATGGGAACGATGTATTCCTTCTCACGCATCGCCTCCTTCAGGAGGCTGATATACTTCCGCACGTCCTGTTTCCACTCTTCGGGCGCACCGGTTCTGGACCGAAGTCCTCGCTCCAGGAACCGCACCAGGGCTGCACTGGAAAGATCCACTTGATCCCTCAACCTCTCCTCGAACTTTTCCAACGGCAGAGCTGCAAGTTCGACAAGATGCAGCCCGAGGGCCTCGATGCCTTCCTCCGCCGTGCGGGGCGGTTCCGAGGGAGAGAACGTTTTATTGCACTCGATGAGCAACTTCGTAATATCGAACGAGGATGCGGTTCTTACCATCTCGCCCGGATGATAGGTTCTCGACTCCATTGGAGCATGTATGAGTGCTTCCGGAAGAACCCCGTAATGGGCGCCCGGGACAGCGATGTTGCAGGTGGATCCGAAGATCAGGTCATGGCCATGATGGATGGGATAGAAAGGCGGCAGAACTTCGCCGCCGTAATAGGCGAGATTGGTGCTCATGCTGTGGGTGTGTGGCGTTAGGGTGATCTGTTCAACGGAACGAGCCAGGATGCGGCTCGTCGAAGCCATCCGATAGAACTCCCGCGATTGCAGCAGGCGGTCGAGGTTCTCACCGGTGAAACTGAGATACCCGAAAGGTTCGCCCCAGTACCCGAAGGGGAAGTTCCACCCGGAATCTCCCACGACTCCCAGGATGGAGACCAGGACCCTGCCGCCATGACGTTTCAGCCCCTCGTAGTGTTCCGCATCGAGGGGGGACACCTCCAGTCCTCCCTTTTTCTCCGCTTCGATCGCAAGGTCTGCGATGCTTCGCCCCAGGATCTCCTCCTGGATCTTGAAGATGTCCCTCGAACTGGGTTCGGTATAGGCTGTCGCCTGCGGAAGAGAAGCAGCGGGATAATAGGTGTTGCAATCGAATTCCGAAGTCAGGGAGAGATGGTCACGTGAGCCCGCGAGGCGGAGTGGTTCGCAGAGGATGTCATCATCGGTGCTGAAATAGGATTCTCCCACGCAGTGGAGATACAGCGAGTTGCGGTTGGCTCCGGTCTTGACCAATGCATCCGGCGCGCCCAGCAGCGTACTCACAACGAGGTCTTCCGGCAGCCGGCACTCTTCCGCCAACAACCCCGCATAGCGCAACCTCTCCTCGAGACCGGCATAGGCCACTTCCACATCGTGCTTGTGACGGAACGCCGTCAGCATCTCGCGATGGGCTTTTCGCGCCTCGGGAGTCGAGGAATCATCCATTACGGTATAAGCGATGTCGCGGCCGGTCTTGGCCGCGTAGGCGTTGTAACTCTCCAACGAACGTTTCAACACCGGCAGCCGGTCCTTGGTGACGAAACCGACCTGGCGCAAGACAGACTGCTCGACGGATACCGCCTCGTACCCGGCGAGAATCCTGAGAGTGGCGAGGACGGTTTCCGGCGGGATCGGCGAGGAGAGAGCTTCTTCCTCGAATTGATCCATCCCCGGGACCTCCGCCGGGGGTCGGCTCGGCGATTCGATTTCCCGTACCTGCGCCGCTTCCTCTACCCCGGGGGCGAGCAGACGTTCGATCTCGTCTTCCGGCAGCGCTTCCAACTCTTCCAGGAGATCGGCGAGTTCGTCCTTCTTTCCCACGGACACAATCCGTCGCTCGATGAGTTCCGACAGTTCCGCCACGGTGAGCGCGGAGAAGAACTCACCTAAGCCGATTTGAACGTCGAACAGGCTCATGATGCGGGAAATGCACTGGGTGGCGAGCAGCGAGTGCCCGCCGAGTTCGAAGAAATTGTCGTCGATCCCGACCCGATCCACTCCCAGGACGCCGGACCAAATGGCTGAAACCTGCTTTTCGATGGAGTTTCGCGGCGCCTTGTAACGCGTCCGGATTCGCTCCTCCCGGAGGACGCTCTCCTCCGCCTTCGCCGCGGCAAGGATGGCATCGAGGGAAGAGAAGCGCTCCGCGATATCCCTGAGTGTCCGGTTCCGGTCCGCCAACTCGAGCGACCGTGGTGTACGTTCCCTCCCCGCCCGGGACTCCCCCTGCACGTCCGGCCCTGGTGACCGGGCTTCGGGGCGGAAGCGGACCGCGGCGGCGATTTCCGCCGGGAAGCGGAAAAGGCTGCTACCGGAATACTCGACCTTTTCCCCGCCGTCGATCGAGGAGAGAAACTCCTGGATCGGGAGATTCCGATCCGTGGGGAGGAAGGGGAGTTCCACCCACTCCAACCCGTCGGCGCGGGCGGCCGCGCCGAGATCCGCGAGCATCGCATGTTCCACCCCCCGGCCGAGAACCCGGCAGCTCAGCAGCAGGGTATCGACCCGGAGCGCACTCTCGGCCGCCGTATACATCATCACGCCGACCAGCCCATACTCGCCGAAGCGATCCCTCACCGTTACGGTACGAAGGTGGTTGCCGGGCTCCCCCAGCCAACCCTCGATCTCCGCTTCCGTCCTCCGCTTCGCGCTGGCGTTGAACTGGTTCGTCCTCCGGGTCAATTGGGCGACACGGGGCAGCTGCTCTTCCCGCATCGATTCGATATCGACCTGAAGGTGCAACCCCTCGATGAACTCCGAGAAGGAAGGGGCCGCCTGTTTCAGTCTTTCCCGGTGGATGTTCGCCCGGTAATACTCCGCGCGGTCACGGTCCTCCCGCGTCGCCCGGAAACGATCCAGCGCCCACAGGTTTTTCAGCAACGCAGACCGTTCGGAGGGTCTCCCGGGAAGAAGTATCGTCAACACTTCGGGGCATGCGGCATTGACTTCCGCGCACTCCACCGGGTTGTCATCGAGGAGAACGAAGGAGCCGAGCCCCAGGTTCAACTCTTCTGCAAGCTCCTTGATATTCAAGGATTTACTTTGCCAGTTGATGCGACAGGCGGCAAGATCCTCGACGTTCAGGAGCATCTCCTCCCGGCGTTCAAACACCCGGAAGACATCCTCCTCGCGGTTCTTGCTGAGGAGGCAGAGCAACATCCCCGCTTTCTTCCTGTCGAGGAGCAGGGATTGCAGTTCGAGGTGAACGGGATCGATCCGAATCCCCTCCGGACCGTCTTCGGCGACCACGCCGTCCCAGAGGGTATTGTCGCAATCCGCGACGATGACCTTGAACGGCGGGGTGGTCAAGGAGTACAATGTTCGCGCGATCCATGTGGCCATTGCGGCGAACATCCTCTCGGTGTAGGGGATCGCACTGAGCGCATCACCTTGTGAATCATGCACTTCGCGTATATCATAGAGTTCGACGATTTGCTCGAAGCCGAAGGCGAGAATATCCGGCGAATCACGGAACGGGGCCAGCAGACGCTCCGTCCCCTCGCGATAGATCGCGGTTCGCGCGTCATCACTTGAGGCGACGGGGGAGGGGGGACACAGCAGCAGAAGATGGGGGGTATGAGTCCTGCCGGCGGACTCGCGGATTCCGGCGATCAACTCATCGATGTTCCGTTCAAACTCCTGCGCGTCGAATGGGCCGCCTTCCTTGTGCTCTCCGGTTTGAGACCGGTAGCGAAACCAGTCATCGAAGCGGACCAGGATCACGTTCACGCCGGAGCGGTTGCCGCCGAACAGGCTTGCCGGATCGAGAAGTTCCTGAAAAACCTGGTTGTAGGGCGCAAATTGCGGGGAGAAAGGGAGCCCGAGCCGGTCCAACCAGAACCGGAGGAACAGCTTCAGCGGCTCCGCGGTGAAGGTCGAGGCGATCGCCAGGGTGCGAAGATCCGAGGAAGGCCCCTCCGTACCTTTCTCCACCGAATGCCCGCGACTGCCCATCGTGGCAACATCCGGCCGTGTCGGGGTCCCGGCGGGTTGACGGGAAGAGGTCCGTGATTGTCCTGTGGCATCACCCATCAGGAATGTTCCTTCGGATCAAGAGTGGACGGGGAAAAAGAGAAACGGTGGTAAATTTAGGAAATCCTAAATTAAGCGATTCGCCACCCATCCGCCACCGCTCGGCCGCTGTTCGTAGAACCGGGCTCCGGCAGGAAGATACAGGGGTTCCAACCATTGCGTGGTCCGAAAAGCAAAGTTGAGATGTCGACGCCGGAAATCCAACGGGTGAACGTGCTCGGTGTACCGATCAGCGCGATTCGGATGAATGATGCACTGTTCTGGATCGACAGGTGGATACGAAGCGGCGACCAAAAATATATCTGTGTCGCGGATGTCCATGCTGTGATGGAGGGCACCCGCGATCCTGGATTGCGGGAAATCTACTGCCGCGCCGGGTTGGTGACCCCGGACGGGATGCCCCTTGTCTGGTTCTGCCGGAACCGGGGATACCCGGATGTCGAACGGGTTTATGGACCTGACCTGCTTCTCGCCGCCTGCGAACGATTCCAAGGTAACGGTACCAGGCACTATTTCCTCGGAGGTTCGCAGGGAGTCCCGGAAAGGCTGGCAGGCCGTCTGCGCGCCCTGTTTCCCGACTTGCGAATTGCGGGGGCCTTTTCGCCGCCGTTCCGGCCATTGACCGCGGCGGAGGACGAGGAGTTGGTCATGAGAATCAACGAGGCGCATCCCGACATCCTCTGGGTGGGGCTGGGAAACCCGAAGCAGGAGTTCTGGATGGCGGATCACCTGGGGAGAATCGAAGCGCCGGTGATGGTGGGTGTGGGAGCGGCGTTCGATTTCCACTCCGGGCGCGTACGCCAGGCGCCCCGGTGGATTCAGCGCTCGGGGTTTGAATGGTTGTTCCGGCTGTTTCAGGAACCGGGCCGTTTGTGGCGAAGGTATCTCCGCTCCAATCCGCGCTTTCTCGCGCTGGTTCTGCTGCAACTTCTCGGAAAAATAAAACCGCCTCCATGTGAGCGGTGACACTCCTCAATCATGGGGAGCGTAATAGATATTCAACGATGAATGAGACAGCGACAGCGACCAAGACAAGGCGGAAGCTCCGCAAGAAGCCAAAGCCCGGCTTCTCCACACCATCTCTCCCGATTGGGGGGGATAGGGAAGAGGGGATCCGCGTTCAGCCGAAACTCAAAGTCTGGCAGGCTGAACAGGTAATTCTCGATGTCATCTGTGTCCTGGTCACCTTCCTTTTCACCGCGTGGTTCTTCCGGGTGAGCGGATCCGGGGCTTATGCACTCGGCCCGAGCGACCACTCTCTTTACATCCGGCTCTCCGCCGCCGTCTCGCTGGGCATCATCCTCCTTTTCGCCTGGCAGGGGATCTACTCGCGGGATTACAGTGTATTGAACATCAACCACAGCCGTCGTTTCCTCCGTGGCACCTTCATGGGGGTGACGGTGATGGTCATCCTCGTGTTCGTCTTTCAGGATCACCCGGCGATGCGACGTCACCTCATTCTCAGCACGTTTCTGCTTCCCTTGTTGCTGACCGGCGAAAAGTCCATCCTCGGCAGCATGGTGTCGAAACGGCTGCAACATGTCCGCGGGGAAAAGAACCTGCTGATCCTCGGAAGCCACACCCGGGGAAACCACTTCCTCATGCGCCGGTTCCACCTGAGGATGCTCGGGTACGAACTGATCGGTTTTCTCGATTCCGATCCGGCGAAAACGGGCAGGGAGATCGTAAACACCAGCCTCGAAATCACCGGAGACCTGTCTGTCCTCGGCTCCTATGAAGACCTGGAAGATGTCATCGCCGCCCGGTCGGTGAGTGAAATCTGGATCAATGACCCGGAGATGCCGCCGGAAATCTGGGATCGGATCAGGGACCTCTGCGAGAACCATTCCGTGGCCTGTTCACTGATCCCTTCGATCTTCTCCTATACCGCGCCGCAATTGGATGTCATCAATCTCGATGGGATTCCCGTCGTCCGTTTCCAACAACAGGTGAAACGTAGTCTTTTCGATGTTGTCAAACGGTTTTTCGACATCGTGTTCGCCACCGTTGCCATCCTCCTGACTTCCCCCTTGATGATTCTCCTCGCGATCCTGATTCGTAGCGATACTCCCGGACCGGCGCTCTTCAGGCAAGAGCGCATCGGGGAAAATGGCAAACCGTTCAATATGTTCAAGTTCCGGTCCATGTACATCGATACGCCCAAGTACATGGAATCTCCCCTGAACCAGAACGACCCAAGAATCACCCGCGTCGGCAGGTTTATTCGCAAGACCTCCCTGGATGAACTCCCCCAGCTATTCAATGTGTTTCTCGGAGATATGAGTGTCGTTGGTCCGCGACCGGAGATGCCATTCATCGTGCGGCACTACGATGACCTCGAGCGGATGCGGCTGCGGGTGAAGCCCGGGATCACCGGCCTGTGGCAGATCTCCGCGGACCGGTCCATCCCGATTCACAAAAACCTCGACTATGACCTGTTCTACCTCAAGAACCGCTCCCTGATGCTCGACCTCGCCATCATGTGGCGCACCGTGGGTCTCATGCTCCGTGGCATCTGAAGCCTGCGACCCGGCGTTAAGCATAAACGGGAAGCCTGGGCTTCCCGTTCCTGTCACACGGACAACGGTCAATTCTCAACCATCAGACGAATTGTTCTTGCGATCCAGCCTCGATACGATCAGGGTATCGCTGAAAACCGACACGATGGTGCCAAGAAGAAAGATCAGAAAATTGGTATGATTGAAAAGAACATGTTCCTTCAGCACGTGCGCACTCGGCAGGTTCGCTCCGAGAAACGTGGAAATGACGATCATCAGAAAGCCCAGGAGCCACAGCCCTAATCCGACTCTCACCATCGGCGTCCTGCGGTTCCGAAAGTAGAGGACCTTCAGCCACACCGTGCCGAGGATGATCGCCAGCAACCCGGCAAAAAAGGAGTAGGCGTAGGTGTGCGCGTGAAGCCCCTCATAGCTCTCGAAGCCGGTGAAAAAGGTATAAAGGACCCAGACAATCCAAAGCATGTTCAGGGAAACGGCGACAATCATCATCCCACTCCTTTCCCGTCTCACCGGTGACCTGTGTTCCGGGCCGTCCGGGAATGATCAACTCAGGTCCTTTTTCCTGGATAGGTACTCATCACGATCGATCTCGCCGCGCGCATAGCGCTCCTGCAGAATCTCGAGAGGCTTGCTGCCCCTGGGTTCCGTTGAAACCCGTCCGGACCCCGTCGCGGATTTCAACAGGAGGGCGAAGCCGACTGCCAGGAGTATCGGGACGATCCACCACAGGATCATCCCGGTCCCCATGAATCCCATGCCCATCATCGTTATCTCCTTTCCACGCTTTCTTGCTCAGCCCGCGCTTCCGGGATGGAAGCGGTGCTCAAATCGGAACCTTTACCGGCACTGCATGTGTTTCGATGCGCGAGTCCTTCATTCCACGACCAGTTTCCCGCGCAACATTCCCATCTGGCAGGCGAACTGGTATTCGCCCGGCACCTCGGGAGTGAACTCGACCGGCACGATCTTGCCCGTCGGCAGTTTCGCGCTCTTCTGGAAATCGGGGAAGAGGACCATCTCCGAGCAGGCGGCCGTCTCCTGCCGGTAGAAGTTCAACCTGACCGGTTTGCCGGCCTTCACCACGATGACATCGGGGGAATACCCGCCCTTGACCTTCACCATGATCTCCTGAACGTTGCTTGTGATGTTGGCCCGGACCGACCGTTTTCCCGAGAACCAGAAGTACCAGGCGGTCAGCGCCATCAGTCCCAAACCCGTGACAGTGACAAGAATCTCCGGCGTTCCCATTATCGGTTCTCCTTCAGTTTGAAGGCTCTCAGCCTGTTGGCGTTGGCCACGACCGTCACTGAACTGAACGCCATGGCGGCCCCGGCGATCAGCGGCGAAAGCAGGATCCCGAAGAAGGGGTAGAGAACCCCGGCCGCGATCGGTATACCGGCGCCGTTGTAGAAGAAGGCGCCGAACAGGTTCTGCTTGATGTTCTTCATCGTCGCACGGGAGATTTGGATGGCGTGCGAAACCCCGGTCAGACTCCCCCTGATCAGGGTGATGTCGGCGGCTTCGATGGCCACGTCCGTTCCCGTACCGATGGCGATTCCCACGTCCGCGCCCGCCAGCGCCGGGGCGTCGTTGATTCCATCGCCCACCATGGCCACTTTCCTGCCTTCCGCCTGGAGAAGCTTAACCTGCCGCGCCTTGTCATCGGGAAGGACTTCGGCCAGGACGCGATCGATCCCGACCTGGCGTGCGATCGCTTCCGCCGTCCGGCGGTTGTCTCCGGTGAGCATGACCACTTCGAGGCCCATCGCCCGGAGCTCCCTGATCGCCTCCTTCGAATCTTCCTTGACCACGTCGGCGACCGCCAGCAGCCCCGCGGCGACGCCGTCCACGGCGACATACATCGGGGTCTTGCCCTCGGCCGCGAGTTCCCGCGCCTGGGCATCGAGTTCTTCCGTCTTGATCCTGCGATTGTTCAAGAGACGCTGGTTGCCGAGGAGCACCTCGTGCGAACCGACGGTCGCCTCGACGCCATGGCCGGGAACCGCCTCGAACGCAAGCGGATCGGACAGGGGAACGCCGCGTTCGACGGCCGCGTTCAGAATCGCCTGCCCGAGCGGGTGCTCAGAATCCTTCTCCACCGAGGCGGCGAGGGACAGCAGCTCGTTTTCCTCGAATCCGCCGAGGGGGATGGTATCTGTCAGCACCGGCCTGCCCTCTGTGATCGTGCCCGTCTTGTCCAGCACGATGGTGTCGAGCGTCCCGGCGGCTTGCAACGATTCGCCGCTGCGGATCAGGATGCCGTTCTCGGCGCCCTTGCCGACGCCGACCATCAACGAGATCGGGGTGGCCAGACCGAGGGCGCAGGGGCAGGCGATGATCAGCACGGTCACCGAGGCGATGAGGGCGAAGGTCAACTGCGGCGAGGGGCCGAAATCGAACCAGAGGATGAACGTGAGAATCGCGATCATGATCACGATGGGGACGAAGTAGCCGGACACCTTGTCGGCCAGCCGCGCGATGGGGGCCTTGGAACTCTGCGCCTCCTGCACCAGCTTGACGATCTGGGCCAGGGCGGTGTCCTTGCCCACCTTGGTGGCCCGGAACTTGAACGAGCCGGTCTTGTTGATCGTCGCCCCGATGACCTCGTCGCCGGCTTTCTTCTCCACCGGAATCGCTTCGCCGGTGATCATCGACTCGTCGACGTAGGATGAACCTTCGATCACCTCGCCGTCCACCGGGATTTTTTCCCCGGGCCGAACGACCACCGTATCGCCGGGAACGACTTCCTCGAAGGGGATGTCCTGTTCTCGACCGTCCCGCAGAACGCGGGCGGTTTTAGCCTGCAGGCCCATCAGCTTCCGGATCGCCTCGGAGGTCCGTCCCTTGGCGCGCAGTTCGAGCGCCTGGCCCAGAACGACCAGGGTGATAACCACTCCCACGACATCGTAGAACGGTTCAGCCGCCCCTTCAGGGAAGAGTTCCGGGAACAGGACGGCCACCCCGGAATACAGCCATGCCGCCGAGGTTCCCAGGGCGATCAGGGTGTTCATGTCGGCGGAACGGTGGAGGAATGCACGGAATGCGCCGACGAAGAAACGGCTGCCCGAATAGAAGAGAATCGGCAGGGACAACAGCCCAGCCGCCAGGAAAAGCCACTTCTTGGTCTGTTCGGGAACCGCGGCCATGAACGGAAAGAGGTAGGGCATGCTGATGACGAGAATCGGGACCGTCAGGACCGCGCCCGTGATCCACTTGCGGTTCAGCTCCCGGTATTCCGCCCGGTGAGCCTTCGTTTCGGCATCCTCTTCGTCGCCCACGGCAGGCAGCTCGGCACGGTACCCGACGCTCTCGACGACATCGACCAGGCGGCTCAACTCGACCATGTGAGGCAGGTACTCCACCTGTGCCGTGCCGGAAGCGTGGTTGACGACGGCGTTGATCACGCCGGGCGTATTCCGGAACGCCGTCTCCAGCTTGCTGACGCACGAAGCGCAGTGCATTCCTTCGATCTTGAGGGTGACCTTGCCCGCATTGACCTCGTACCCCGAGCTTCGGACGGCTCCGCCGATGGCCGCTAGGTCGACCTTGTCCGGTTCGTACTGAACGTTCAGTTGCCCGGTGGTGTAGTTCACCTGGGCCTCGCGGATGCCCTCCAGCTCGGAGACCGTTTTCTGTATCGTCAGGCTGCAACTGGTGCAGTGCATCCCCACCAGCGGCAGCGTGGCCGTTTCCAGTTTATCGGTTTGCGGCTCAATCGGGGGAGAGGCATGGACCGTCGCCTCTCCGTTGCCGTGGTTGTGTCCCTGGTGTTCCATTATCCACTCCTCTCTGGTACCCTTGTCATCGAGCTTCGCCCGCTTATAGAATATTGCTTCCCCGCTCGCCGTCACGAATCCGGATGGCATCCTCCACCGGCGAGAGGAAAATACGTCCATCCCCGGGTGAACCGGTCGATGTGTCTTCCAGGATGATCTGAATGAACCGCTCAACCTGGTCATCGTGACAGACGATTTCGAGTTTCACGATCTCGAAGAATCGCTTGATCTCTTCCCGAGCCCGCGAGAAGTAGTTGGGTTCGAAACCATGTCCCACCGGGTGCACCTCAACGATTGTAATGCCGGGCACTCCCGCCTGTTCAAGGTCTCGTATCACCTTGTCAAGCCTGTTCGGCCTGATGTAAGCTTTTATCTCTTTCATGATCGGCTTCCCAATATAGGAACGATTTCCGTGACCTTTCGACAATGGGATTGGCAAACGGTATGCCAACCTGCATTATACCAGCAAAGATCTATAAAATAAAAGGTTAGGCGTCGGGAACCCGGCGAAACCGCCGGAGTGTTGAACGCTTCGTTCGACGAACTGAAACAACCTTTCAATCAGGGAGGGACCGCAAGCACCCCAATAGATATAACCTTTTGTAATACAGAGGGATAATGAAGAACGACACCAGAGGCATGTTCTTTGCCAAGGGAGAAGGGAAACCAGAGTGCTCCGGCGGGCACGACGTACACGAAACCAGGAGAGCGACATGGCACCCATTCACCCGATAACCGTTCACTTTACCATCGCCCTGTTTTCCCTGGCGGTGCTTTTCGAAATCCTGGGCTGGCTCCTCAAGAAGGAGTCGCTCCGGCAAGCGGCGTGGTGGAACCACTTGTTCGCCGTCGCCGCCGTTATCGTCACGGTGCTTTCCGGCCGCGCGGCCGCCGCCACGGCGCCCCACAACGAGTCGATCCACAGGGTGATCGAAATCCATGAAACCCTTGGATACATCGTCCTGGGGGGGATCCTCGTTCTCTTCGCCTGGAGAACGGTCAGCCGGGGGAAATACCTCACAAGGATGCCGCTGGTCTATGCGATCGCAGGGCTCCTCAGCCTGGGCGTGATGACGGTCGGCGCTTACTACGGTGGAGAACTGGTCTTCACTCACGGCATGGGGGTGAAACCGATGATGGAGAGGATGGCCTCCCAGCCCCATGAGCACTCGGGCGAAGGCGGGCAGGAAGCGGAGCACGGGGAGATGATGGAACAGAACGAAGAAAGTGAAACCGAGGAACATTCCCTGAACGCGGATCCCGACAAGCCGGGGACAACCGCCGAAAGCCCGGAACATGAACATGGATCGCACTCCCATTGATCCGATCTCCCCACCGCGAGCAGTAACACGACAAGGAATCGGCTCCCTGCGGAAGCCATGGGTAAAACTAACCTGGTCATTCAACCACGCTGTTTTGTATCTCGGGCGATAGACACGCGATACAAAGAAAAGCTGAAGTATGACAAAAGGAAGGAAAGTAGGGATGTGAACCGCAGCGGCAGACGGTGGAACCAGAAAGAGAACAGGACCGGCCCCTCCGTGGAACCGGTCCTGTTTGCGTGGTAGCGGGGGCGGGATTTGAACCCGCGACCTTCGGGTTATGAGCCCGACGAGCTACCAGACTGCTCCACCCCGCGATGGTCCAAAGAAAAGCAGGAGGGAGGTGCGAAGTCAAGCCCCGCGGAGTGATCGTGCCCTCGTGCGGAGGAAAAGACCTGACGACGCCGGGAGGACAAGCAGAGCCAACAGCGACGGGCGGGAGTTCAAGCAGAGG
>CAYOKT010000005.1:0-16813 GCA_964404605.1 uncultured bacterium | reverse complement strand
TGCCCGGCGGGAACGAGCGCTGGACAAGGAACAAACACGAAAATCCAAGCCCCTTCGAGTGATACAGTGGAATTGCAAATAACGATACGGTTACGACTTGCATGTGCCCCGGCGCATCATCGGACCGGGACCGGCCCTCTGCCGGACCGGCCTGTGCGATCCTCCCCGGCGAGGGCCAGGATCGACTCCCCGTACCGATCCCGGAGACGATCCAGGGCGTCGAACAGGCGGTCCCGGCGCTGCCGGACGCTGTGCAGGAACATCTCCTCCTGCAGGCCGCGGCTCCGGTCCGGGCGGAACAGCCCGGAGACACTGACCCCGATCAGCCTCACCGCCCGGTCTCCGGGACTCCAGAGGTCCGCGAGGAGCCGCCGGGCAAGGAGAAAGATCTCCCGCGGATCCTGTGTCGGAAATGCGAGGTGCGCCTGGTGGGTGTGGGTTTCGAAATCGTGAAAGCGCAGCTTGAGGGTGAGAACCGTGCCGAGGAAATCTTCGCTCCTCATCCGCCTTGTTGCCTTGTCGCACAGGTGCAGCAAACGGGCGTGCAGCAGCGCCGGGTCGGAGACATCCTCGCCGAAGGTGTGCTCATGACCCATGGACTTGTCCTCCGGCCGGTCTTCCATCGCGATGACGGGGTTCCCGGCCTCTCCCCGGGCGATCATTGCCAGGGCCTTCCCGCCCACTCCAAGGCGTGATTTCAGAAGGGATTCAGGGGCTTCGGCGAGACGCCCGATCGTCGTAATTCCAAGTTCCGCCAGGAGTTTCCGGGTCGTCGGACCCACACCGGGGATCGCTTCCACCGGCAGCGGGGCAAGGCGTTCCCGGACCGTTCCCGGTTCGATCACCGTCAGGCCGTCCGGCTTGTTCAGCCCGGAAGCGATCTTCGCGATGGTCTTCGACGGTCCGAGGCCGACGGAGGCCGTGAGCCGCAGTTCCTTGCGGATCTCCGCCCGGATCGCCTCCCCGAAGGCGGCCGCGCCGCCCCACAGGTGCAGGCACCCGGTGGCATCGAGAAACGCCTCGTCGATGCTGTACGGCTCCACCGTCGGGCTGAAGCGCCGCAGCAGGGCCATCAGCTCGAGCGAGACCCAGGTGTATTTTCGACCGAAGGTGCGCAGGAAGGCGGCATGCGGGCAGCGCCGCCCCGCCTCGGTCAGTGACATCCCCGCGTGGACGCCGTATTTCCGCGCCTCGTAGTTGCAGGTCGTCACGACTCCCCGGCTGCCCTTCGGCCCGCCGATGATCAGCGGCTTCCCGCGCAGCGAGGGGTTGTCCCGCTCCTCGATGGCCGCGAAGAACGCATCCATGTCCACATGGGCCACCCAGCGGACGGTGTTCCCTCGACGATCCGCCGCCCGGCCCTCGTCCCTTGGCCGCCGTCCGGCCGCCCGTTGCATGCGCCCGCGTACCTCCGGTCTCAGCATCTCACCCTCATCCGACAAGACAGACCCGCATGAGCCGCCATCCACGTGTCTCGCTGTTGTACGCGATCTCGTAAACGTCCGGCCCGGAGGTCATCACGGAATAATGCAGAAAGCGCGTCTGGCCCTCATCGCTGGTCCATTCCCCGTTCACCCGTTCCACCCGGTACACCCGGTCCCGCCAGCGGAACTTCAACGGATGGATCCGGCCGTCACGGAACAGCGCGATCACCTCGAGCCTGTCGCCGATCTCCTCGTACCGCATCGACCCGTCTCCCGAATCGCCCGCCGCCGGGCGCGGATTCACGGTCGTCCGCCGCCCGGGGCCCGTTTTCCTGCCGGTTCCGGCCGCCCGCCTCCCGCCGGACCGGTCCCTTTATCACCGGAATGACCCCGATTCCGCCGATCCTTTCTGCCCCTGCATCCCCGCTACTACTGTTCATTTGTTCAGTATAAGATAGGGGAAGGGCGGGAGCATGTCAAGCGGAGCGGGGCCGGAGAACGCGCGCGGGAACGGCCGGTCCGGCGGTGTGGAGGGCGGGCAGAAAGGTCGGGAGCGTGCCGGCCGCGCCGGGCCGGGAGCGTCTCAGAAGGAGGGGCCGAACCGGACGCTGAAGCGCAACCCGTCCGAGGGGAAACGGGCGCTGCGGGAGACCTCGAGGCGGAGGATGTCACGATAGGGGATGTGCAGGATCAAGCCGATGCCGTACCCCGCTTCCCACCCCCCGAGGTCGACCATGCCTCCCCCCTCCCCCCTCCCCCGCACTCCCCCGACGACGCCCGCATCGGCGAAGAGGACGGTGGAGATCCCGAACGGCAGGTCGTGGGTGTACCGTTTCAGCGCTCCCGGGGCGGGAAAGCTGATGTAACCGCGGTGGAGAAGGTTGGAGCGCAGTTCCACCTTCCCGGCTGCGCGGCGGGTTCCCTCGTAGCCGGCGTTCGACCCGGACCGCACCGTATGGGTGGGATCGATGATGTAGCGGCGGTAAGGCGGCAGGTTTCCGATCGTCCACCCCGCCTGTGCCAGGCCGGCGATGATCCAAGTCCGGCTGAAACCGCGGAAGAGCGCCAGTTCCGCCTCCGGCTGCAGGTAGCGGACACCGCCGTCATCGACACTCCTGGCGCCGGAGAGGGAGAGCGTCGCCTTGTAGCCGGCCGTCGGCCAGGGTTTGTACAGGCGGGTGTCACGGAGGAAGGTGACACGCGAACCGACGAACCGGTCGTACCTCTCCGGGGCGTCGCCGGGCGTTATGACCGGTGTGTCGCCGTACCGGCTGAAACGGCGGGACTGCGCCTCGAGCATCAGCGAGACGGCGTTTTCCAGGGAGTACCTGCGGCCGACCGTTGCGCTCAAACCGACCTCATCCAGCACGATGCCCTCCCGCTGCCGGAGGTTGAGAGGCTCCTCGATCCTCTGGGCGTTGCCCTGGAGCCGCAGGGTCCAGTCCCGCCGGGCCGGCAGCAGGTAGGGTATGTCCCAGCGGAAGTCCCCACCCTGGGGCGATCCGACCTTGCCGGCGATGGAAAGGGTTTCGCGCCTCCCGCGGAAGTTATTGTGCGTCAGGATGACCCCGAGGGAGACCCGCTTGAGATTCCACTCGTCGAGCGCCCGTTCGTCCAGGGCGACGAACAGCCCGGGCCAGATGTACCACAGTTCGGTCACCTGCACGACCAGCGCGACCCGGCCGTCCCCGAGCGCTTCGGTGAAGAGCTTCGCCCGGCTGAAGAGTCCCAGCGATTCGAGGCGCCGGCGGTCCCGTTCCAGCGCGGCGGGCTCCGCCCGGCGACCGGGGCCGAGTTCCATCTCGTTGATGATGACGAACGGGCGGGTGACACGGTTGCCGCGCACGATCACCGTGTCGATCACCGCTGCGTCATCCCCGTTCAGGGGAGCGGCTGCTTCGGCCGTGAAAACCGGCAGGAGGAGCAGGAGGATTCCCGCCGCTGCAGGGAACGCCCATCGCGGCCGCCATGTCAGCCTACCAGGCATGGGACATCACGAACTGCACGGTGTCGAGGCGGTCACGGCTGTTTTCACGGCTGTCCCTCACTTTCAGGAGATCGGCGGAAATCGACAGGCGGAACCGTTCGTGCGGAAGCGTTTCGATCTGTAACGTCGGGCCGGAGGCTTCGTAGCTCCGGGTGCGGTTGCGAATCTCCCCGCCGGAGAGGTCCCGGTCGAAGCGGTCCTCCAACTGGCGCTGGATGCGCCAGCCCCCCTTGAAGAGAACCCTGCCCCACATCAGGTGACCGATGCTGACGGCGGAATAGAGGGCCTGCCGCTCGTCGGACCGCTCCTGGATGAATTCCACCCATCGTATCCGACCGCGATCATCGAGGTCATACCGCAGGGACATCTCCCCCCACCATTGTTCACCGAGGGGAACCGCCAGGGTGTCCGAGGCGGACCATCGGCGCAGAACCGTGCTCCGGATTCCCGCGCCGCCGCTCTCCGATTCGAAATCGTAAACCGTGTAATTGGCCAGCACTTCGAACGAAGCCCGGTTGCTCCACCCCGGCGCGGGCAGCCAGTCGACGGAAGGACGCAGGAGAAACACGCGATTCCAGCGGTTGTCCGCCGAACGGGTGGCTTCGAGGTTGACAAGATGATCGAGGAAAACAGCCCCCTCGATCCCGGCGACGAAATCCTCGCGAAGACGTCGCTTGTACTCGATCCGCACCTGGTGGATGAGACGGTCGCGGTCGGACAGTTCGAGGGAATCCGGCGAATCGAAACGAAGCTTTTCGGTGCTGTATCCGAGTCCCAGGCTGTCGTACTCCGTCCGGAACCCGCCGGCGGCGCCGAGTACCTGCCGGCGCCCGAGAACCAGGCTCCCCCCATAATCCCGGTCTTCCAGGGAGACGAGGTAGTAGAGCTCCCCGGAAATCCCCCGCCGCTGGGCGAGGAGCGAAAATCGGTGGGAGAAGTCCTGTTCCCGCGCCGCCTCGGGCCCTCCCCCCTTGTACTGCACGACGTTGCGCCTGAGCGAAAGGTCGTAGGCACCATGCAGGCCGTAATCCAGCGGGGTGATGAGCCGGTTGTCGACCCTCAATCCGTCCTCGATGCGGGGCACGACCTGGCCGCCAAGCCCGAGAAACAGGTCGCTGCGCCGCTGCCTCCACGTCGCCGACAGGCGGTTGGTCGCATCGCCGAAATTGCGCACGGTGCCCATGCGCAGCACCGCCTCGTGGTACCGCCGGTCTCCATAACGATCCAGCCACCCATCGCCGTCCACACTCGTTTTCGCCTCGCCGCCCCCGGCCCAGCGGAACCCTCCCCTAAGGGAAGGCCCCTCCCCCGAGCCCTGGACCTGCCGGTCCATGGCAGCGCCCGCCAGCAGGCGGGTTTCAAGGCCCCCGGCCACCCGCCAACGCACCCCGCCCCGCAGCGATGCACGCCCGATGTGATTGTCAAGACCGGTGGTCAGGCGCGAGGTGCGTATCCCTGTCGAGGGGGTCTGCGGCAGCGGAGGCGCAGCGCCGAGATCGATCCGTTGCACGGCTTCCCGGTCGAGGTAATCCTGCCCGTTGGCCTCGAGGAGAAGGGCGAGATGATCCTCCACCGCTCGTTCCGCCTGGAGGGTGAATCCGAGTTCCTGTTTCCATTGGGATTCGAAACCGGTGAGGGCCCGCTGGGTCCACTCGCTGTAGCCCCGGGACTGGACATTCCAGAGTGCATTTTCCACCCGGCGCCCGACCTGCAGGTGCCAGATGCGGGTGTCCAGCTCCTGGGAAAAACCGATCCCCAGGGAATCCGGCCCCGTAGCGTGCGAAGCGCCCGTGACCAGGAGAAAAAGAAACGGCAGGAGTGATCGTGCTGCTTTCACGACTTTTACAGGCCGGGTGACTTGCGGATCCTGAACCCGAACCTCCGCGCCGCTTCGACCGACCCGCCGCCGGGACGCGGGATGACCGCTCCCGCAGAGATGATCAGCTTCAAGGCCTCCTCCACGGAGATGTCGATGAATGTGACATCCTCTTTCGGCACGAACAGGAGATAGCCGGAGGTGGGATTCGGCGTGGTCGGGATGAACACGCTGATCACGTCCTCCTCCAGGGCTTCCTGGGCGGGACCGCGCGTGTCCTGGGTGACGAAGCCGATGCTGTATACGTGTTTCTTCGGGTATTCGATGATCACCGCATGTTTGAAGACATCCCTCTGACCCCCGAGGAACGCCTGCGAGATCTGCAGGATGGCGATATACACCTTGTTGACCAGCGGAATACGTTCGATCACGGCGTTCACCAACCGGACCGCCTGGTTGCCGAGATACTGGCGGGCGAACCAACCGGTGGCGAGGATCAGGATCAGCAGGGCGATAAACCCGATCCCGTGGATCATCTGGGTCTTGAAGAAACCGATGCCGAGGATCTTCCCGAGGAACAACTGGATCGGCTTCCCGAGAAAACCATCCGCGAAGAGAAACAACTGGACGACGATCCAGATAGTCAGTGCGAGCGGCGCGATGACGACCAGGCCCGTAACGAACCAGGTGCGGAGTCGTCTCACCAGGCTCGGGGGTTCCGAAGGGTCCTTTTTCCGGCTCTCATTCATCCTGTTCACTCACCCTGTTCCACTCCAGTCAAACACAACAATACGGCACTTTCACCCGGGAAGATACTGCGGGTGAGCCATGACCCAAGTTCGTCTCCCATCTGCACGCCCCGCCTCAGGTCGATGCGCCGACCCCACCTTCCTCAGGCTCATTTTCCCCCTCCACTTCGTCGAGGGGCGGAGGGGCGATATCCGGCCGCAGTTCAATCGTCTCCCCCGCGAAGGCCTCGAAACCGAGCCGAGCCGCCAGCGAGATGCGAGCACGCGCTTCGGCATCGGATTCCCCGGCTTCCGCGAGCAACTTTGCCATCTCCCGCAGGAATTTCGCCTGCACACTCCCCGTGGCCGCCTGCTCCAGCGCCCGCTCGAGGTCGAACGCCGGGCGGAGCCGGGATGTGTCCAGCTCCACGCCCGCGGCGGCCCCGTCCAGGTCGAACGTTGGCCGCCAGGAGGAGCCGCGGCCATAGGCGCCATGAAGTTTCACCCGCACGAGGTCCATTTCCCCGACATCCTGCTCCCGCAGCGCCTTCAGGATGCGAGAGAGGGCTTCGCCCTCATCGGCTGCGCCGGTGAGGGAAACCTGCACACGCCGGTAGCGACGGGAGTCCGTGGGAATGAACCTCATCCGCCCCGGAGGGATTCCCCCCTCTTCCAGGTCGAAGATGAGAACTCCCTTGGCGGAATCGCTCGCGAAATCCCGCGCGAAGGGCTCGCCCGAGTAGGCCGCGCGGATGACGCCCTGCTCATCCTGTACGGTGGAGAATGTATGGTAATGACCGAGGGCGACGTAGTCGAACCCCGCCGACAGGAGCTCCTCATCCGTGAACGGCGCGGTGAGTTTCCCCCGGTTCAACGTCGCCTCGAGCCCGGCGTGCAGGCGTGAGCCGTGGTAGAGCAGGATGTTGATCTTCGCGGCGCTTTTCGGAGGTGGGTTTCTCAGCTCCCTGTCATCCACACGGACATTCGCCCCGGTCGCCTTGGCGGTGAATCCGACATCCGCCAGCTCGGGCCGGCGGAAGGATACGAATTCCGTGCTGCGGACGACGGTCACATTCTCCGGCCAGACCGCGCCGAAACGCGAAGCCGCCTCTTCCCGGTAGAAGCTGTCCCGGCCGAGAAAATCATGGTTCCCGGGCAGGAGAATCACCGGGATCGGCGAGAGGCTCCCCAGTGCGCTGATCACCTTCCGGGCCAGGCTGAAGGCGATGACCTCCTGGTCCCACAGGTCGCCGGGCAGGAGAACCAACTCGACGTTTTCCTCTTTCGCGATCCGCACGATGCGGTCGAGGAGTTGCTCCTCTTCCTCCTCGCGCGTTTTCCGGATCGAATCATCGAACCCGTGCCCGGCGGGGAGAACCCCCGCGCCGAGGTGCCAGTCCGAGGTTTGCAGCACGCGCAGTTTCATCATGTACCCGCTTCGATGTCGATCCATTCGACCTTCGCCCGCCGCTTCGCCGGCAGAGAATCGATCCAGGTCCTGTGCCGCTGCAGATGACAGGTCAGCACGATCACCTGCCTGCCCCGGTCCGCGAGGCCGGTCAGCAGGGACATCCCGCGTTCGAAACGGTCATCATCGAGGTGAGCGAAGGGCTCATCGAGGAGGTACGGCGCCTCCACCAGGCCGCCGGCGAGGAAATCGCTGAGCGCCAGGCGGGCGGCGAGAAACAGCGAATCACGCGCCCCCGAGGAGAGGACCCGCTCCAGCTCCCCCGTCTCCAATCGCTTGCCGGTCAGGGCGTCCCGCGCGTGGAGCTGAAGGTTCTCGTCGAACCGGGCCTCCGCCCAGCGCGGACTCAGGGAGGCGAGAATTGGCTCCAACCGTTGATTCAGTTGCTCCGCGGCCCCGCCGTACACCTCGGATTCCACCTCCCGGATGACCCGGATCGCGAGGTCAAGGGCGTCCTTCTGGAAGGACAGGCTCCGTTGCTGCCGCTGGAGGGCCTCGATCCGCTCCCCGGTGTCGCGGATCCTCGCCGGCAGATCCGCCGTCCGGCTGTTGTAGGTCAACCTCAGCCGCTGGACTTCCTCCTCGGCCTTCTTAAGCTCTTCCGCGGCGGCTTCCCGGCGGACCCGCAGGTCCTCGAGAGCGCCCTGCTCCGCTTCGATCTCGGCGAGTCCTTTCAACTCGCTGCGGATTCTCTCGAGGCGGCGGCGCAATCCCTCCTCGTCGTCCGGCTCCGCCTCCAGCCGCCGAGCCAGCGCCTCGAGCTCCTCGGCAATCTTCTTCAAACGCCCCGCCTTGCCGGCCATCTCCTCGAACTGTTGTACCGCCGCCTCGACATCTTCCCCGAACGGGACGCCGGCCGCTTCGCAGAGGGCTTCGATCTCGCCGTGCGGCTCCTGCATCCTCTTCCGGCTTTCCTCGGCCAGCGTGCGCAACCGGTCGAGCTCTGCGCGCCTGACGGCCTCGTTCGATTTGTGAGCCTGGAAGGCTTTCAGGCGGGCTCTTAGCTCCTTGGCGACTTCCACCGTGAGCGCCTCGCCGCCCTCCAGCAGCTTCGCGGTGGAAAGGGACAACCTCAGTTCCTGCCTCTCTTGCCGGAACCGTTCGGCCGCCTGGTCACGGTTGGCGATCGCATCGAAGTACCGGCTCGCCGGAATCGAAACCCGGCTCCACTCCTCGAGCGTTTCGCGGACCTTATCCGGGCTTTCCGCACCGAGTTTTCTCGCCAATTCCGCGAGTCGTTCGTCGGTCCCGCCGAGCGCTGAGCGGGCGGCCTCCAGATCCGCGAGGAAACGACCCACAGCCCGCTTGAACCGCGCGCGCAGGACGAGTCCAAGAACCACCGCCAGGGGTGCCCCGACGGCGAGGGAGGCGATCCAGAGCGCGGGAAACTCGAGAAGCAGGCCGAGGACAACGCCCGCGCCGGCAAGAAACGCGATCGCACCGGGCAGGAGCACCCGCGGTGAGAGCATCCCGGCGCCGCCTCGCCGGACTTCATCCTCGTACGCCCGCCGGGACTCCTCCAGGCGCCGCTGCGCTTCGCGTTTTTTCTCTTCGAGTTCCTTGAAAGTCTCGAGCGACTCATCCGGCCAGCTCGTCACGGCGGCACGCAGCGACTCGGCGGCTTCGGGCGTGTGCCCCTTGCGGATCAGGGCGCGACCCTCCTCTTCGACGGCCTTCTCGGCCGCCTCCACCTCGGCCTGCAACTCCGCCCAGCGATCCAGCTTCTCCAGCAGACCGCTTACTTCGCCGTCCTCCTCGGAAAGATGTTCCAGGCCACGGAATTCTTTCGCCCGCTCGAGTTCCGCCTGGTGGGCTTTCTGCGCTTCGGAAACATCGCTCCGGCGTCTTTCCAGGTCCTCGGAAAGGGTCCGCCACCGTTGGACATTCTCCCTGAACCGTCCGACCCCGTCCAGGGGGAATACGGCGTACCGGTCGAGCTTCGCCTTCTCGCTCTCCAGCTCCGAGCGCCGTCTCTTCGCCTCTTCAAGCCCCCTCAAACGCCGCCCGACCTGCTCCTCCTCTCCCAGCAGCAGGCTCTTTTCGAGCGACAGGATGCGGGATTTCAAGCCGGCGATCTCCTCCTCGCGCCGGTCGATATCGGCTGCGATCCCGGCGGCCTCCGCGCGGATGCGTCCCTGTTCCTCCAACTCGCCGTGCAGCCTGGCGATCTCCTCTTCCAGGCGCCGCAGGGCGGTTTCCACCTGGATGGCATCCTTCGCCAACCCTCGTGAGGGGCCTTCGAGCAGGACCTTGTTACCGGCCCTTTCCAGCCGCTCGATGGCCTGTCTCGCGGTGGCATCGTTCGGGGCGGCGGTCACTACCGCCTGGAGCCGCTGGACCAGGTCGCCCGGGTGATTCACCATGGCGGCCTGTTCCTGGCGGAGGATGAAGCTGCGCACGAAGCCCTCGAGGCTCAACCCGCCGGTCAGCCATTCCCCGAGGCGGTCCCGGTTGCGGCTCCGCTGTACTTCGCTGCTGCAGTCGGTCCCCCGCCCGTCGAGGAGGGAGAAGGTCCCCTCGGCGAAATCGCGCCGGACATGGAAAAGGCGCCCATCTCGCTCGATCTCCAGCTCAACCGCGAACCCGTCCCCGGACCAGGGGCGCACATCCCTCACGTACGGGTGGCTGTCGCTGACCTTTTTCCGGGTCTCCACCCCGTACAGCCCGGCGATGAGCGCGGAGAGCAAGGTGCTCTTCCCGGCCTCGTTGGGTCCCGCGATGAGAGTCAACCGGTCCGGATCCAACTTCAGATCGGCCTGCAGGCCGCCGAAGCGGATGATGTTGAGTCGCCGAAGACGCAGCTTCGGCGCGGAACTTTCAGTCATCGATCACTTGAGATACTTGAACAATTCCGTGTTCGGCGGCAGAACGATCGTCGTCTGATCGTCGAGGGCCTTCTTGTACATCTCCAGTGTGCGCGAGAACTGGTAGAACTCCGGGTCGCGGTTGAACGCATCGGCGTAGATGGCGATCGCCTTCGCTTCCGCTTTGCCGCGTGTGATCTGCGCCTGGCGGTAAGCATCCGCGAGGATGACCTTCACCTGCTTGTCCGCTTCAGCGCGGGTCTTTCGCGCCTCCTCGTCCCCTTCGCTGCGATAGAGGTTCGCGATCCGTTTCCGTTCCGCCCTCATCCGGCGGTAGATGGCCTCCTCGTTCTCTTTCGGCAGGTCCGTCCGCTTGATGCGGACATCGAGCACCCTGATGCCGTAGTCCCGTGACTTCTTGTCCGATTCCATGGTGACCGCGACCATGATCGAATCACGGTTTTCCGAGACGATCTCCTGGAGATCGTGCTGGCCCAGTTCGCGCAACAGGTCCGAATAGATAATGTCATCCAGCCGGGCCTGGGCGCCGCCTTCCGTCCTCACGGTCTGCCGGAACAGCAGCGGGTCGATGATCTGCCAGCGCGTGTAGCTGTCGACGACGAGGTTCTTCTTGTCTTCGGTGACAACCACGTTCGGCGGTGTGTCATATACCAACAGCCGCTTCTCGAATCGCTCGACGGTGTTGAAGGGCGGCGGCAGCTTCATGTGCAATCCCGGAGAGGTGACGGTGCGCAAGGGCTTGCCGAACTGAAGGACGATGACCTGTTCGGTCTCGTTCACGGTATAGGTCACTACTTCGAAGAGGAAAAGCACGATCGCCGCCGCGAGCAGATAGCGTGTGAGCTTGTTCATCATTTACCCCCCTTCAGCTCGGATTTCACCGCGGGTGTGGGGGCGGTGGCTCCGACAACGTTGATCAGGTCCCCTCCGGCCGGTGTCTGCAGGATGTACTTCTTCACCCCCGGCAACACCTCTTCCATGGTTTCCAGCAGCATCCGCTTGCGGGTCACATTCGGAGCTTTTCTATAGGCGGCATACACCGCGAGAAAGTTCTTCGCCTCGCCCTCGGCGCGCTTGACCCGTTCGGCCGCGTAGCCTTCCGCCAGGAGCACATTCTCCGCCGCCTGGCCGCGTGCCTTCGGGGTGATGTCGTTTGCATACCCCTGCGCTTCGTTGATCAGCCGGGCCTTGTCCTCCTTCGCGGAGGCGACTTCGCGGAAAGCGTCCGCCACCGCATCCGGCGGGAGAACATCCTGGAGCTGGACCTGGGTGACGGTCACTCCGCATTGATAATTGTTGAGAATCTCCTGCAGCTGGATTTGGGATTCAACCTGGATTTGCCCCTTGCCCGTGGTCAGCGCCTCGTCGATGGGATGTTGCCCCACCACCTGCCGGATCACCGCCTCGGCCGCGAGACGGATGGTGGTGGGAACATCGCGGACCAGGAAGAGGTACTTGACCGGATCGTTGATCTTGTACTGGATGATGAGGTCGATGTCGACGATGTTCAGCTCCCCGGTGAGCATCAGCGACTCCTCGGGGACATCCCTCGTCCTACCTGTGCCGCGGTAATTGCTCCGGTACCCGATCTCGATGCGCTTGACCTCTGTGACCTTCGGCTTGTCCACCTTCTCGAACGGGTAGGGCAGGTGGTAGTTCAAGCCGGATGTGGCGATACGGGTGAACTTGCCGAACGTCCGGACGACCCCCGCTTCATCGGGTCCGACCACGTAGATGCCGCTCAGCAGCCAGAGGATTACGACGCCGATAACCAGCGCAAGTCTGCCGCCGCCGAAGATCTTGCCGAAATCGGGGATTCGAACCATCTCCTCCCCGATCCGGATGTAGCGGAATGGAATCTTCATTCCCTCCTCCTCGCCTTAAAAGATTGTCATGGGTCGATACTCGGGTTCAGTCGGTGCGGAAAATATAGTGAAGGAAGTGCGATGCTCTTCGCGTTTCCCTTTCGATGATGACGGCATAGGCGACTTCCATCGCGCCCCTTGGGGACCTCAACCCGATACCTGCCGTAACCCAGCGCTGGCGTTCCTCCTTCAGGTACCCGCCGCGCAGGGCGACACCTCCCGCGGGAATCAATTCGATCCCAGCGCTGAAATGGTCCCGCGCCTTTTTCACGTCCTGGGAACGCTTTGCCCGGGAGGAGAGAGTGAAAGTCCACCGGCCGCCGGACCAGGCGACACCGTATTCGGCGCGCGGTTGCAATGTGGCGAAAGAGTTGCGGCCGAACATCATGTTTCGGAAGACGAGACCGAGCACCGGTCCGTTACGGCTGCGGCCGAGGAAAGCGAGATCGATGGGTACCGCGCCCCGCCACCGCCCGTCCGGGTCACGTTCAAACGCACCCTTGACATGCACGGCGACCGGTGCTACGAGGCTCGGCGAGAGGACGCTGGGCATGCCGAGGAGCACGGTGCGGCGGTCGCCTCCTGCCGACGGCGTCCGCCATCCCTGGAACGCCATCGCGAGCGGAAAGCCGTACTCCGTGCCGCGGTTGTAGAGATGCACCCACCATGCATCGGGAGCGCGGCTCCAACCGGCCGGTTGCAGGCCCATTCCGCCGGAGACCACCTGCCATGCCAGCCCCGCGGGGTTGTAGTAGGCGGCCGAAGGCGAATTCCAGAGCGCCGGGGCGGCTCCCCCCATCGCCATCACCCGGGCGCCGGCGGGAACCACGGGAAAGGGATCCGGCCTCGCGGGGAGCGGAACCAGGGAAAGGAAAACAACCGCTCCAAGGAGGCGCGCGCCCAGTGGGACAAACAGCTTTCTCATCGTTGGACAACCTACGACCGCCCCCGGCACGGGGCAAGGAACGGAGAGAGATGAACGGGGAGTCCACGCCGCACGGGCCATCCCCAGGCGACGACCGGGAGCATTTCGCTCTTATCCCTTGCCAGCCTTTCGGAGCCTCCTCTATTTTGCTGCCGTGATCCGATCATCATCATACTCTTCGAGGCCCTGATGTCACGCTGGATGGTTCTGCTCGCACTGCTCGCCGTGGCGGCCCCTCGGGCGTACGCCCTGCCCGAGTGCTACCACACCCTCGACGAAATCGATCAGTTTCTGACCGACCTGCAAGCCGATCACCCGGACTATATCCATATCGACTCGGTCGGCCACAGCCAGCGGGAAAACCTTCCCATCTACCTGGTGCGGGTGTCGGACAACGCCGCCGTTCGCCAGGATCGCCCGGCCACCCTGCTCATCGGGCAGATTCATGCCGAAGAGGTCCTCGGCATCGAGGTGACCCTCCGCGCCATCGAGGAGCTGGTGACCAACCCCGCTCCGCGCTTCCGCCAGTGGCGCAACAACCTCGAGATGTACTTCATCCCCACGATGAACCCGGAAGGGCTGCGGGTGGTGCACGGCGAGGGGGACGACCTCGTCCACGGCGCTGATTCCACGTACCGCAAGAACAAACGCGACAACATCGGCGACGGCATCTTCCGGTACCAGTTGGGCCGGGGAGGAGACACCTCCGGCGTGGACCTGAACCGCAATTTCGACATCAACTTTTTCCACGGGGACACGCTGTTTCACCATCTCGACGAGACCGAAGTCTTCGACTACTACCGCGGCCCGGGACCCTTCAGCGAGCCCGAAACCCGGGCGATCCGCGCCGTGTTCCACGAAATCAACCCCCTCTTCAGCGTGACTTACCACTCCTCCCGCAGCGGCAACTTTTCCGAGAAGGCCTACTATCCCTGGGACTGGGGCAACGACGGCGAACGCCTCGCGCCCGACCAGGCCGTGCTGGATGATATCGCCCAGGGGTTCGCGGAGCAGATCCCCAGGCTGAGCGGCCAGGGTAATTACGAGTTCCTCCGCTCTGCGGGGCGCAACGGCAAGATGCACGACTGGGCTTACGCGGAGGGCGGCTGGGTGAATCTCCAGGCGGAGATCGGGTCGACCAACATCTTCCCGCCCGCCGATGTGATGAACCAGGTCGTCGAGGACAACCTCAACGGGGTCTATTACCTCTTCGACCGGGCGATGGCCTCGCCGGACCTGGAAACCGCCTCCGGCGACCTGAAGATCACCGTCACCGATCCCGACGGCCTGCCCCTCGTCGCGGAAGTGTTCCTGCCGGACTACCACGACGGCTACCTGAAACCGAGGATGACCGACCCCCTCTTCGGCGTCCACCGCCGCCCCCTGATGCCGGGCAACCACACCGTGATCACCCGCGCCTACGGGTATCTGCCCGACACCAGCGTGGTCAACATCGGCGACCATTTCGAAACGCCGGTAGCGGTCACCCTCCAGCCGCTCACGCGCCACAATGTCACGGTGCTCGTCCGGGACGGCGACCAGCCGCTCCCTGCCGTCATCGTGGTTCACCGCGCCCTGGGCGTGGACACCCTCGAGGTCCCCGGAGGAACCCTGCACGCCTCCTGGCCGGAAGGAGAATTCACGCTCGAGGTCTGGGCGGAGGGGTATATCCCGAAGGTTCTCACCTTCGACCTGGGCGAGGCGCGGGAGGTCTGGGCGTTCATGGTGGCGCCGGAGTCCGTGCAGGACGAGGACTTCGAGGCGCCGCTTTCCGGCGCCTGGACTCAGGATGGGGAGATTCCCTGGGGCCGTTCCGGGCTCTATGTCCACGAGGGAACCTATGCCCTGAACAGCGCGCCGGACGAGTTCCTCCCCCCGGACGCCGAGGGATCGATCCAAGTGGAATACGACATCCCGGCCGGGTCGGAGAGCCTGGTCCTCACGGGGTGGTACGCCTTCGAACTCGAGCCGGATGAGGACTTCGGCACCGTGGAGGTGCGCTTCGACCAGGGCTCCTGGATGGTCCTCGACACGCTGAACGGCTTCGCCGGCTGGCACCGTTTCATCTACGACCTGCACGAGGGGGCCGCCGGCGCCTCGACGGTCGCCTTCCGCTGGTCGGTGAGCACCGACCCGACGGACGGTGACCGCGGCCTGTTCCTCGATGACCTCGCGCTCCTCGCCGCGTCGCAATACCTTTCGACTCCCGGGGAGGAAGCGGCCGTCCCGCTGCGCTGGGCGCTGAGATCGGCTTACCCGAACCCCTTCAACCCGGTCACGACGCTGCGTTTCGAGGTGCCGGTGCGCGCGCGCGTGCGCATCGCCCTCTTCGACATCCTCGGCCGGCGGGTGCTGACCGCGCTGGACCGTGACATCGCCCCGGGCGAACACCGCCTCGCGCTGCGGCTCGATACTCTGCCCAGCGGGATGTACTTCGTGAAGATGTCGGCACCGGAGTTCCACGCCGTGCGGAAAATCGTTCTCCTGAAATGAGCCCGTCCTCCACCGGGCAGGCGGACGGCGGGCACCACCACTTCCTGAAGAGCCTCGGCCCCGGCCTGATCTGGGCGGGCGCGGCGATCGGGGTGTCCCACCTGGTCCAGTCGACCCGCGCCGGGGCGCGCTTCGGCTTCGCCCTCGTGGTGGTGGTGCTCCTCGCCAACCTGCTGAAATACCCCTTTTTCGAGTTCGGCCCACGTTACGCCGCCGCAACCGGTGAGAACCTGCTGGAGGGATACCGCCGTCTCGGCCGCTGGACGCTGTGGCTCTACTTCGCGCTCACCGTGGGCACGATGTTCACCGTCGAGGCCGCCGTGACCGTGGTCTGCGCCGGGCTCGCCGCGCAGCTCTTCGGGGTGACTCTCACCCCGGTGGCCTGGAGCGCCATCCTGATCGCCACCTGCGCGCTGCTGCTGGTGTTCGGCCGCTATCCCCTGCTGGATTCCGCGATGAAGGGGATCATCATCGTCCTGGCGGTCTCGACCATCATCGCCGTGACCGCCGCTTTTCTGCATGGCCCCGCGGGGGCGCCCGGTTTTCAACGCCCGCCCCTGTGGGACCTCGCCGGGATCTCCTTCATCGTCGCCCTGGTCGGCTGGATGCCCTCGGCGATCGACATCTCCGTCTGGCACTCCATCTGGACGCTGGGGCGGCGCAAACAGACCGGCCATGCGCCCTCGCTGCGCCATGCCCTCCTCGATTTCAACATCGGATACTTCGGGACGGCGATCCTCGCGCTTTTCTTCCTCACCCTCGGGGCGCTGGTGCTCTACGGCACCGGTCGACACTTCGACCCGCGCGGGGCGGTTTTCGCCGGGCAACTGGTCTCCCTCTACACGGAGACCCTGGGCCGTTGGGCGCGCCCGGTCATCCTGATCGCCGCCTTCACGACCATGTTCAGCACCACCTTCGCGGTGACCGACGCCTACCCGCGGGTCCTGCGGCGGTTCTTCGAAGTCGCGCTGCCCGGCCGTTTCCGGGAGCGCGACAACGAGAAGGTGTACTGGGTCATCCTGCTCATCGTCGCCGCCGGGGCGTTGCTGCTGCTCAGCCTGCTGAGAGGCGGCCTGCGGGCGATGGTCGATCTCGCGACGACACTCTCCTTCCTCACCGCGCCGGTACTCGGCTACCTCAACTACCGGGTCGTGACCGGGGAGCGGATGCCCCCCTCCGCCCGCCCCGCCCCCTGGCTGCGGTTCCTGAGCTGGATCGGCATCGTTTTCGGAGGACTCTTCGCGCTTCTTTTCCTCGCCTGGAGATTCTTCTTATCGGGTTA
>CAYOKT010000004.1:18554-64246 GCA_964404605.1 uncultured bacterium | reverse complement strand
TACTTTGCTCCGCGCCGGTGGCGGTTCCGTTGGAACCGGAGCGGAAACGAAGAGGTGCGAAGTATGGGGAGGCGGAGCGACCCGGCGGGGTTGTCTTCCGGCAGCCCTTTCTTTTGCCGTATAATTGTGACGGAATGAACAAGGGGAGGGGCGTGAATATTGCTTCATCGCCTCGCCAACGGTAAACTGAGTGGAACAGCCGCGCGGACGGCTTTGAGAAGGAGACCGCCATGGCGACCGTCGCACCGTTTCCCGGCCTTCGCCCGCGCAGGGATGTCGCGCATCTCGTCGCCAGCCCGCCCTATGATGTCCTCTCCAGCGAGGAGGCGCGGGAGATGGCAAGGGGCAACGAGCTCAGCTTCCTGCATGTCAACAAGCCGGAGATCGACCTGCCGCCGGAGACGGATCCCTATGACGACGCGGTTTATGCTAAGGGGCGGGAGAACCTGCAGCGTTTGATCAAGGAGGGTGTTCTCCGGCGGGATGCCGGTCCCTGCTACTATCTCTATGCCCAGACCTGGGGCGATCACCGGCAGGTGGGGCTTGTCGCCGGGGCCTCGGTGCAGGAGTACATCGATGACAAGATCAAGAAGCACGAGCTGACCCGCGAGGAGAAGGAGCGCGACCGCATCCGCCACATCGAGACCCTCGGCGCGCAGGCCGGGCCGGTCTTCCTCACCTACCGCGCCCGCCCGGAGATCGACAAGGAGCTGGCGACCATCCAGGAGACCGAGCCCGAGTACGATTTCACCGGCGAGGACGGCATCCGTCACACCTTCTGGGTCATCGCCTCCCGGCTCCGCAGGGAGATGATCTCCAACCTGTTCCGCAAGGTGCCGCTGCTGTATGTCGCGGACGGCCACCACCGCAGCGCATCCGCGACCCTGATCGCGCAAAAACGGCGGGTGGAGAACCCGGACTTCACCGGCCGGGAGCCGTGGAACTACTTTCTCTCGGTCATCTTTCCCCATGACCAGTTGAAGATTCTGCCCTACAACCGCGTGGTCAGCGAGTTGAACGGGCTGAGTTTGGAGCAGTTCCTCGAAAAGGTTGAGAAGAGCTTCTACGTCGCGAAGGCGGATGGAGCGCTCGCGCCGAACCGGCCGAAAGTCTTCGGCATGTACCTCGCGGGGAAGTGGTACCGCCTCGAGCCGAAGGACGGCTACGACCCGGATGACCCCGTCGGGAGTCTCGATGTCGCGATCCTGCAGAACAACCTTCTGGGTCCGATCCTCGGCATCGAGGACCCCCGGAAGGACAAGCGGATCGACTTCGTCGGCGGCATCCGGGGACTGGGCGAGCTGGAGCGGCGGGTGGATTCCGGGGAGATGAAGGTCGCGTTCAGCCTGCATCCGACGACGGTGGAGCAGCTCCTCGCCATCGCCGATGCGGGCAAGATCATGCCGCCGAAATCCACCTGGTTCGAGCCCAAGCTGCGCAGCGGGCTCGTGGTGCACATGATCGATGAGTGAAGCGATCGATTTCGATGCGGTGTACCGGGAGTTTCCGGACTACTTCGGTCGTGACCCGGATCCTCTCCTGGCATCGTATGTTCACCTGCTCGACCCCTCACGCCCGGTGCTGGATGTCGGTGCGGGACAGGGGCGGAACGCCCTCTTCCTCGCGGAACTCGGGCTGCCCGTCGTGGCGCTCGACCCTTCGCGGGTGGCGGTGGACACGATCGCACGGATCGCGCAGGAACGGGAGTGGCCGATCCGAATCTTTCACGACGATTTGGCATCGTTCGAGGCGTCCGAACACTCTTTCTCCGCGATCCTGCTCTTCGGCCTGCTGCAGGTCCTTACCCGGGAGGAGATCGACTCTCTCCCCGGGCGTCTCAACGACTGGATCATGGTAGGCGGCTATCTCTTCGTCACGGCGTTCACGACCTTGGATGACGGCTATCGACGGACGCGGGCGAAGTGGGAGGAGATCGGGCCTCACTCCTTTCGCAGCGGGGAAGGCGAGGTGCGGACCTGGCTCGAGCCGGGCGAACTACCGCGCCTGTTCGCCGGGTATGAGATGGTCCATTACCGCGAGGGGTTAGGCCCCCTGCACCGGCACGGGGATTCCCCGCTGGAGCGGCACGCGAAAGTGGAAGCCGTCTTCCGGGTGGGGCGAGGGCGGCAAAGCTGAACACACGCCGGCTTCCGGGCGTCGTTGACCGGGGCCGGACAGGGTACGATCGATCCTGGAAAAAGGAGAGGCATATGAAGTACGGGCGCATCTGGAACTTCAACGCCGGGCCGGCGGCGCTGCCGCTGGAGGTGCTCGAACGGGTCCACGCGGACTGGTTCAACAAGGGTGGAACGGGCATGGCGCTGATGGAGTGGTCCCATCGTTCCAAGGAATATGATGAGATCCACAACGGCGCCATCGAGCTGGTGAAGCGGCTCCTCGGGCTCGATGAACGGTACCGTGTCCTCTTCCTGCAGGGCGGCGCGAGCCTCCAGTTCGCGATGATCCCGATGAACTTCCTCGGGGAGGGCAAGGTGGCCGACTACGTCGACACCGGCTCCTGGTCCGTCAAGGCGATCAAGGAGGCCAGGCTCTTCGGCGAGGTGAATGTCGCCTTCAGCGGGAAGGAAGAGGGCTATGTCCGCCTCCCACGGCAGGAGGAGCTGAAGCTCACCCCGGGCGCGGAGTATGTCCACATCACTTCGAACAACACGATCAAGGGCACGGAGTACTTCGACTACCCGGACACCGGCGATGTGCCCCTGGTCGCGGACATGTCCAGCGACATCCTCTCGCACCGTATCGACCCCGCCCCGTTCGGCCTGATTTACGCCGGCGCGCAGAAGAACCTCGGGCCCTCCGGCGTGACCCTCGTCATCGTGCGGGACGACCTGCTCGCCAGGGCGAACGAAGGCGTGACCACGATGCTCAGCTACTCCACGCACGTGGAGAAGAACAGCCTGTTCAACACCCCGCCCACGCTTGCGATATTTATCCTCGGCGAAGTGTTGAAGTGGGTCGAGGAGAACGGCGGCCTCGCCGGCATGGAGGAGCGCAACCGCCGCAAGGCGGATCTCCTCTACGGCTTCATCGATGAGCAGGGCGGGTACTACCGCTGCCCCATCGAGAAGAACAGCCGGAGCTGGATGAACGCCGTCTTCCGCCTGCCGACCGAGGAGCTGGAGGCGAAATTCATCGCCGAAGGCAAGGCGGCGGGGTTCAACGGCCTCAAGGGACACCGCAGCGTCGGCGGCTGCCGCGTGTCGATGTACAACGCCACCCCGCCGGAGGCGATCGAAGACCTGGTGGCTTTCATGGAGCGCTTCATGAAAGACAACCCGGCCTGAGTGGGCCGCCCGCGGGGCCGGCCGGGCGCTGCGCTTCAGCACCGGTAAGGCGCGGTAGGCCGCCAGTGAGCGGGGCGTGGGTTGACGGCGGATTTCACTGGAAGCGAATACAATTCCGTCCTGCCGGGTGCGGTGCGGTCCGGCGGCCGGCGGGAAAAGCGAGGAGTGATCATGGCGAAAATCCTGGTGAACGACGGTATCTCCGGGGAGGGGGAGCAGATCCTGCGCGATGCCGGTCATGAGCTGGCGATGGAGAAGGTGCCGCAGGAGTCCCTCGCCGGGGAGCTGGGGAAGTACGATGCGATCCTGGTGCGCAGCGCGACCAAGGTGCGCAGGGAGCACATCGATGCCGCCCCGTCGCTGAAGTTGATCGGGCGCGGCGGTGTCGGGCTGGACAACATCGATGTCGAGTACGCGAAGTCGAAGGGGATCGAGATCATCAACACCCCCGCGGCCTCCTCGGACAGCGTGGCGGAGCTCGTCCTCGGGCACATGTTCGCCCTCGCCCGCCATATCGCGGCGGCGAATGTCACCATGCGCAAGGGTGAGTGGAACAAGAAGCAGTACAAGGGGGTGGAGCTCGCCGGGAAAACGTTGAGCGTCATCGGGTTCGGGCGCATCGGCCGCTCGCTGGCGAAGAAGGCCCTCGCCCTCGGGATGCGCGTCGTGGCTTATGATGTTATCGATGTCGATACCGGCGGGCTGGCGGTGGAATTCACCCGCGACTTCGACAGGGCGCTTGGGGAGGGGGACTTTGTCAGCCTGCATGTTCCCTCGCTGGACAAGCCCCTGGTCGGCGCGGATGAACTGGCGAAGATGAAGGACGGCGCCTACCTGGTCAACTGCGCCCGCGGCGGCGTGGTGGATGAGGATGCCCTGGTCGCGGCTCTCGACAGCGGCAAGCTCTCGGGCGCGGGCGTGGATGTCTTCCTCGACGAGCCGACGCCGAAGGAAGCCCTCGTGCGGCATCCGAAGGTCTCGGCGACCCCTCACATCGGCGCCTCCACCACCGAGGCGCAGGCGCGGGTCGGGCGCGAGCTGGCGCAGAAGGTCGTCGCCTTCTTCGCGAAGTAGCCCGCTGGGGGAATCGGTCCGCGACAGGGTTGAACTGCGTTGCGCACTAAATCGGACCTTTGGGTCCGATTTAGTGCTCCAGGCGGCCCGGTTTCGGGAGGGGGCGCGCCGCCGCGGTGGCGAGGAGGCCGCCGTCGAGGACCCGGTCGGCCGCTTCCCGCTCGAGTCGCTCCGCCCCGGCCGCCCGCCAGGCGGGGTGGAAACGGCGTTCCCACAGGTCGAGTTCATCTTCCGAGAGGAGCACGCCGCGCAACGGTTCGAACACCGGGGGAAGGGTTTCTCCATACCCGGCGGCGCGATGGCGGAGCAGGGCGCGCAGGGCGCGGCGGACGGTTCCCGGCCGGGCGCGGACGGTATAGCGCAGGTCGAAGCGGCCGCCCAGCGGGGACCGGAGGAGCATCGGCCCTTCGACAAGAAGGAGTGTTCCCGGCCGGGCGCGGTAGGGCCGTTCGCGCCCGGATTCCCGCCCGCGGGTCACCGTCCAGGCCGCCTCGAGCAGCCGTGAGTCCCGCTCGGGCGCGAGGAAATCGCCCCACAGCCTCTCCCAGGGATAGGCGGATTTCAACCATCCCAGGGCGTCCGCGGCCACCTCCGGGGAGGGGTCCGTGCGGTGCCGGTCGAGGCTGAGCACCGTGGCGGGCAGGTTGATCTCGCTGAGGGAGATGAGCAGCGGCGGAAGCAGGGGCGCGGTCAGGGCCGGGTGGGGAGCGCTGAGGGCGACGATCATCGCCCGGTCGAGGCGGCGCGCGCTGTTGATCTCATCCGCGAGCGCCTCCGCCAATTCCTTGAGGGGGTCGAACAGGTAGAGAAGCTCGCGGATGTCCCGGACCCAGTCCGCCGTCTCGCCCAGCTCCTCGCGGCTGCCGTACCCGTACAGCGCGCCGACCGCCGGCAGGCCGTTTTTCCGCGCCGCCGTGATGTCGTACACCCGGTCCCCGATCATCGCGGCGTCGCCGCCCAGCTCGCGGACCAGCAGGGCGATCACCTCCTCCTTCGTTCCCCCGCCCGGCACATCCTCGATGCAGGCGACCCGGTCGAAGAAGCGCGCGAGCCCCTGGGTCTCCATCATCGCCTCGGCGTACTCGCGGTTGCCGTTGGTCGCCACCGCGAGGCGGTAGCCCCGGCGGCGAAGCTCGGCCAGGGTCTTCACCGCTCCGGGGTAGGCGAGACGGTGGGTCTCGAGGTAGCGCCGTTCGCTTTCGAAGATGAGGGCGCGGAACTCGCGCCACTCCCCCCGCAGAGATTCGGGCAGGAGGGACCGGTAGAAGACATCCGAGACCTGCCCGATGCCGGCGAGCAGCTCCTTATCCGTCTTCTCCGGCGCCTCTTTCCCCCGCCGGCGGTAGAACTCGGCCAGCCCCTCACGCAGGGCGTGCAGGGCGAGTTTGCCGCTCTGGACGAGGGTCCCGTCCATGTCGAAGATCAGCGTCCGTACGCCGTAGAGATCTGGGTGGATCATGCCGTGAAACCCGCTGCTGTTCGTGGAAGTACGGTAGGGTAACGCGGCGGGGCGGGCCATGCAAGGGGGTGCGAACCCGATGGACTCGTACCGCCCGCGTTTCGCCCCGGCGGGGAACCCGGTTCGCCGGAAGAGGCGGCCCGGTTGCCGCGGCGTCCCGCCGCTCACTCCCCTCAGAAATGGAGCCGGAGTACGGTCAACCCCTGCTCGAGGGAGCTGATGATCAGGAGCCCGTCGTCCAGGAACACGGCGTCCGTGGGTTCGCGGACCTCGAAGAAGTCCTTTTTCACCGGGTGAACCGGGTCGCTGACGTCGAACAGGTAGACCCCGTCGAACTCGTCCACGAGGGCGAGGCGGCTCCCGTCCACCGCCACCTCGATCGCATGGTCGAGGCCGGTGGTATCCCAGTTGGCGGCCAGGCTTGGGTCGGAGGGATCGGTCGCGTCGATCACCGACAGGCCCGCGATCCCGTCCGCCACGTAGAGGAACCCGTCCTGCCAGGCCAAGTGCGTCGCCTCGCCCGGGGTGTCGGCGAAGCCCAGCCACACGCCGTCCGGCGCGGTGCTCTTCTCGATGTCCGCCAGCCCGACCCCCACATCCCCGAGGCCGACGGCGATCGTATCCAGGGAGCCGGTCTGGGCGACCCCGAGGGGTTGGGCGCCGAAGTAGTTCAACCGGATCTTGATAAGGTTGCCAAAGAAGACCACGTCGAGTTCGTCGTGGAACACCGTCGCAACCTGCACCCCGTCGCTGATGTCGGCGATCAGGGCCTGCACGACCAGGGTGTCATACAAATTCCCCAACTGGGTTTCCACCATGTCACGGCGCACGCGGGTCTCCAGGTCGCGCACCCCCTGGCTGCCGAGGATGTTGTCCGAGTCGAACCGCAGCGAGTCATACCAGAGGATGCGGGTCAGGTCCGGGCTGTTCACGAAGAGGGCGTTCATCGCCGGTTCGGCGCGGACGAGGCGGGCGCGGGCGGGGAGCAGCGCGGTGTCCACCCGCACGGGCGAAGACGGGGTGGAGAAGTCGTACACCCCCACTCCGGCGGAGTTCTCGGCGACGAAGAGGGTATCCCCCACCAGGTCGAGGCTCTGCGCGAAACCCCAGGTGCCGATGGTGGAGACGACCTCGTAGGCCGCCGGCGACGGTGTCGGCACCGCGGGCTCATTGGCTTTTCCGCAACCCAGCAGCAGCGCCGCCGCCCCGAGGGCGGCGAGCGTTCCCAACCGTCGTGTGAACCGTCCCTCGTTGTGGGAAGTCATCCTCCGTCTCCGTGCAGGTTGTCGATCAACGGGATAAGGTAGGCTACCGCCGTGAACCGTGCAACCACTGGCGTCGCACCATGCCCACCACGTACAGGCTGCCCGCGACCACGGTGACTTCTCCGGGATCGGCGCCGTCCAGGGCGGTTCCGAGCGCCTCGTCGGCCCCGATGATGTCCACTCTCCAGCCGCGGCGGCGCATCCGCTCCGCCGCTTCTTCCGCCGGCAGGGCGCGGGGGGTGGGGGCGGCGGTGGCGAGGGCGCGCTCTGGAGGGTGGGAAAAGGCGTCGAGGAACCCCTCGATGTCCTTGTCCTTGTTGAAGCCGAGGAGCAGGCGCAGGGGGGCGCCGGGCCACAGGTCCGCGACCATCCGCGCGAGGGCCCGCGCCGCCTCGGGGGTGTGCGCCCCGTCCAGCAGAAGGGGCGGTTCACGGCGGAGCAACTCGCCTCGACCCGGCCATTTCGTCTCCGCGAGCCCGGCGCGGATGGCTCCCTCATCGAGGAGAACCCGGCCGTCCGCCGCCATCCGGTCGGCGGCGAGCACCGCCGTGGCGGCGTTCTCCGCCTGGTGCCGGCCGGGGAGGGAGGTGAAGAGATCCCGGTGTGTGCCCGACGGCGTCGTGAGGTCGAAGCGGGTTCCCTGCGGGGTGACCTCCTTCACGATAAACTCGGCTTCCCGTCCCAGCGCCCAGGTTTCGCTGCCGGTCTCCCCGGCCCGCCGGTCGAGGGCCTCCAGCGCCTCGGCGGTCTGCGCGGCGAACACCGCCGGCGCACCGGGTTTGATCACGTGCGCCTTGTCGGCGGCGATCTCGCCCCGCGTCCCGCCGAGGACGTGCGTGTGGTCGAGCCCGATCCGGGTGATCACCGAGAGGATCGGCTCGACGACGATGGTCGCATCCAGCTTGCCGCCCATCCCGACTTCCACCAGGGCGATGTCGACCTTTTCCTCCCGAAAGGTGTGAAACGCCAGCGCGGTCAGCAGTTCGAACACGGTGCGGAAATGGCCGCCGGCGGGCCGCCGGTCGGCCGCGGGGCGGAGCTGTTGGTACAGTTCGGCGAAACGGCCGCGCGACAGGCTCTCCCCGTCGATCCGGATCCTCTCTCGCACTTCGACGAGGTGCGGGGAGACCGTCGCGCCGGTTTTCTCCCCCGCCGCGCGGAGGATCGCTTCGAGGGAGGCGAGGACGGAGCCCTTGCCGAGGGTGCCGGTGATGTGCACCGTGGGCCGGCCCAGGTGGGGATCGCCGAGGCCGCGGAGGAACGCCCGGAAAGCGGTGATGTCGCGGTTGACGGTGGCCTGGCGGGCGGGGTCGAGGCGTTCGAGGTCGAGGCGGCCGTAGAGGTGTTCCAGTGCCGCGCCGTAGCCGGAATGCCGGCGCGCACCGGCGTCAAACTGGTCCAGCTGCAGGGAAGATGCGGATCGCCCGCCCGCGGGCGGCTGTGAGGGTGTCATCTCGGGGGGCCGCTGTGAGGATCAGGTGCGGATCTCAAGTGCGGCTTTAACTTTTGCCGCGTTCATGGTGGGATTCTGCCGCATCGGAAGCACCCATTTCGGTTCCATTCCCTTCGGGATGAGCGGCGGCTTCTCCGGGGCGAGGAAGACGAAGACCGGCAGCCGGGTCAGGCCGGGGATCCGTTGCCGGACCGCGGCCAGCTCCTCGCTGTTAAGCTCGTCCTTCAGGAGTTGCAGTTGATCATCTTCCACGGCGAACACCGTGCGGATGAGATCGGGATCGTTGATGTAATCGAGCACGCTCCGAATAAGCGAGCGGAGATCGGAGCAGACCATGTAGAGGGGAAAGCCCATCCGCTGGACGTACGCCCCGATCTGTTTCGCCCGGAAATGGTTGGGATGATAGACGACGAAGGCCACCTCTTTTTTCTTTTTCTTGTCGACATCCCTGCCCTTCAACATCGCCTCGCGCCGGCGGACACGCGCCTTGAGTTCCTGCATCTGCTTCGCGCGGATCTCCTCCTTGGTCAGGGGAGGGGGCAGCTTGCCGCCCTGCTTATGGAACAGCTTTCCCGTCTCGGGCGTTCCTCCCCTGGCGGAGGTTTCCTCGACAGGGCCGTTGGCCTTCCGGGGAACTTCCTGCACGACCTTCTTGTGAAGCTCTTCCAGTTTCTTCCTGGTGGCTTCGTCCATACCCTTCTTGTTTCGGTGCTCAGACGTAGGCAGCCTCATCGAGTACTGGACTGACAATATAGATCATCGGTTCGTTGGATAGGTTTATCTCCTTCAGGGAGGGCAGCCTCCCCCCGCGGGGATCCGCGATCATCTCGATGACCGGCCGCACCGGGAAGGCGGGATTCGTGCTGATCACCCGGGCGATGGAGCCGTCGTTCAGCTTGACCAGGCTGTCCACCGGGAAGATGCTGACCACTTCGATCAGCGCCTTGATGGTCCTGGCGGAGAAATCGATATTGCGGCGCTCGATGATCGACTGGATCGCCTTGTATGCGATGAAGTTATCGCGATAATGGCGCAGGTGGGTGAGAGCGATGAAGGTGTCCGCCAGGCCGATCGCCTGCGCATATTCATGGATCTCACCATCCTTCAGCCCGAACGGATACCCGTTGCCGTTCCATCGCTCGTGCTCCTGGGCGATGACTTCCGGCAGGAAGGGATATTCGTCCAGCAGGGGTTCCAGGATCGCCCTGCCGTGCAGGGGGTGTTTCTTGATCTCCTCGAACTCGCTCGCCGAAAGCCCTCCCCGCTTGTCGAGAATTTCACGGGGAACCCGGGTCATCCCGACCTCATGGACCATCGCCGCGATGCCCAGTTCGATGCGCTTCTCGCGGGGGTATTTCAGCCCCATGCCGATCTTGATCGCGACGATCGCCACGTTGATCGAGTGCTGCGCCATCGAGTTGACCACCCGGCGGGCGGCGAGGGCCTGGATGAACAACTGATCGCCCTTCTCCAGCGAATTCACGAAGCGCCCCGCCTGGCGCTCGACGGCATCGAGGTGGAATGGCTCCCGCGCGCCCGCAATGCGGAGGAGTTCCTCGACGGTTTGTGTGGCTTCGTTGTACAGGTCGGTCTTCGCCGCGGATGCCGCTTGGGCAGCCTGCGGGGGAGTGGAGGCGAAACCACGGCCTGAAACCGTGTCCGTCGGCGGGAGGGCATCCTCCCGTATCAGGTTTTCCGCGGGCTCTTCCACCGTCACGGGAGGAGGAGCGGGACTCGGGCGGACCGCGGCCGCTCCGGCGGCGGCTGGAAGGGTGGGGAATGACAGGGGCTCTTCCCCGACGGCCGGGGCGCTACCGTCACCGGGAGCCACACCCTGCCGGGGGCGTTGAACCTCGTCCACAGAACGGAGAACGTCTTTCATCCTCACCATGAAAATGCCCCTCCCGCCGTCTCGCTGTCGATGATATTCTGAATCACGGTCGTATCGATCGCTTCGAGTCGGTTGCCCGCGGCCAGCGCCAGGGCAAGGTCGCAGAGATTGTTGATCGTTCGGGGGACACCTTTCGTGAACTCGTACACCAAGTCGGTCGCTCCCTGGTCAAACAGGTTCCGCATGCTCCCGGCAAGCGCCAGCCGGTAATCAATATAGCGTTCCGTTTCCTCCGCGTGCAGCGGCACGAGATGGTATTTCACCGCGATGCGCTGGGTAAGCTGCGGCATTTCGCGCATCTTCGGCCGCAGTTCCGGTTGCCCCGAAAAGATGAGGGAGAGCATGAAGCGGTCGTTGAACTGGAAATTAAGCAGCATACGGAGCTCATCAAAGGTCTCCAGGTCGTCGATCACCTGCGCCTCGTCGACGATGACCACCGTGTGACGCCCCTCCTGGACAACCTGGTAGAGCCGATCGTTGATCTGACTCAGGACGTCGCGCTTCCGCTCGGGCAGCTCGCCGGCTCCGAGCTGGTAGAGGATTTCCCGCAGCAGGTCCTCGGCACTCCAACGGGGGTTGTTCAGCAGGACGACGTGATACTTCTTCGGGTCGATCTCGTTGATCAGGGTGCGGATCAGCGTCGTTTTCCCGCATCCGTATTCCCCCGTGACCAGAGCGGCGCCCTTGGCTTCATATACCGTGTACAGCAGGCGTATCAGCGCTTCACGGTGCTGGCGGGATTGGAAGAAGAACCGGGGGTCAGGCGTGTTCTCGAAGGGTTTTTCCCTCAGCTCCCAGTAACTTAGATACACCCTCCACTCCGGGTCTATGGCACTTTGAAGCGCGGATTCCTCGAGTTCATACAGCAGCTTCGATTCGACAGCCCCTGCGACAGTCCGACCGGTGTGGGACGAGGAACCGGGGATAAATGGACCGGTCTTAGCTGGCAAACTTACACCGTTTCACCAGGGGTATGCAACACGGCTTTTTGGAATTTTGGAGTTTTCTTCCCATGTGACCGATCCCGGAACGTGGCGCGCTGCAAGGGGTTCAGGGATTATCCGGGTCAGCATGAGGGGTCATCCCGCGGTGAACCGGAGCAGCGGGGAGAGGTGCATAAGGAGGGTTGCGAAGTCAATCCTGGTTGACGAGGAGCAGGTGGTCGAGCCCGGTGATGGAGAACAATTCGCGGATATAGGGTGTCGGGTTCAAGATTCGGACGGATCCGCCCTCCTGGCTGACACGCTGATACGCCCCGAGGAGGAGTCCGAGCCCGGCGCTGTTGATGTATTCGAGTTTCCCCAGGTCGACGGTGATGTCGCCGGAGAGCTTGTCCAGCGCCCTGCGAAGATCGTCCACCGTGCTCGTGTCCAACCGGCCCTGGAGAACGAGGGTGTTATCTTCCGTCGTGATCGTCAGCATCTTCTCCCGTCCGCGGGGACCACCCCTTACCGGTTCATCCGCCTTCGTATCGCTGAGACCCATGAAACCTAACACATGCGATGCTCGCAAGCAAGACGGGCCATTCACTTTTCCATTGGGCAGACCCATGTATCATGATTCAGCAGGTTTACGGCCATCGATCGGCCGCGGGCGCCGTGTCGCCGGGCCGAACCCCTGCAGCTCTGCAAGCCGGGTCTCTCGATATCCGGTGCGGCGGCGCACTACCTTCCGGGCAGCGATATCGGCGGCGGCGGGGAAGAGCGGTGGAGGACGAGCGAACCGTGAGGAAGTCGTGGTGAAATTGATTAAAAGCGAGGCGCTGGTGTTGCGACGGTTCCGCCAGGGCGACACCAGCCTCGTCGTTCATGGTTTCACCCGGGAGCGAGGCCGCGTCGCTTTCATTGCCAAGGGAGCGCGCGCCGGGGGGAAACGAGCGCCGGTGCCCCTTGTGCCGGTCACCCTGCTCGAGTTCGTCTGGGCGCCCTCGACCCGTTCGGACCTGCAACTGCTGCGCGATGTGTCGCTGCTGGAAACCTTCGGGCCGATCCATGACGACCTGGAGCGCCTCGCCTGGGCGCAGGCCGCCCTCGAGGTCCTCGGCCGAACGCTGACCGGCGAGGAGGCCTACCCGGAACTCTTCACCGACACCGTGGAATACCTGCGCGCCCTCGCCCGGAGCGGGGAGAAGGCGGTCAATCTCTTTCTGCGCTTCCGGCTGCGGGCCTTGCAGCACCTCGGTTACGGCCTGCAACTGGAGATCGAGGGGGAGCCGGGCGACGCGGTGTACTTCTCCCCCCGCTCCGGGACCCTCTTCGCCTCTCCTCCACGGGGGGGCGGGAGCCTGCGGATGGGGCTCGGCTCGTGGAAGTCGATGAGCGCTCTCGCGCAGGGCGACTATGAGCGCGCGCGCCGTCTCCGCCTGGCCGGCGGGAAACCCGGTGAGATCAGCCGCGTTCTGGATGCGGCCTACCGGGAGGCGTTCGACCGCTGGCCGCCGCTGGAAAGCCTTAGCCTTCTCGACAGCGAGCGGTTGTTGAACGCGCCGGGGCGCGGCGCCGCCCGGTAGGGCTGTCCGGCCGCCGTTTGCGGGCGCGGGTTCCCGCGGTTCGCGGCGGTGCGGCAGGCGCCCGCTTCCGTATATTGCGCCATGTCGTTTTTCCTGCGATATCTGCGATATGTCCGTCCCCATGCCTGGCGGGTCGCGGCCGGCGTGGCGGCCAGCCTGCTTTTCGTGGCCTTCTCCGGCGTCGGCCTGTGGCTGGCCGCGGACTTCCTCCAGGCGCTCTTCAGCGGTTCCCTCACCGTGCCGGCGCTGCCGGAAAACCCCTGGGCGCCCGGCGCGATCGCGGAGACCCTGAAGCATTACAGCGCCCAGCTCGTGCTCGCGGAAGACCGCTTGCAAACCCTGCGGAATGCGATCCTGTTCATCGTCGGGGCGTTCTTCATCAAGAACCTGTCCCTCTATGTTCAAACCCTTCTCTCCGCGTCCATCGAACAGCGCGTGGCGAAGGCCATGCGGGACGATCTCTACGCGAACCTGCTCCGGCAGGACCTCGGGTTCTTCCACCAGCGCAAGAGCGGGGATCTCGTCGCCGCGGCGGTGAATGACATCGCGACCCTCAACGCCGGGCTCGCCGACAGCTTCGGCAAGCTCCTCCGCGACCCCTTCAGCGCTCTCCTCTTCCTGCTTCTTCTCCTCGCGATCTCCTGGAAGATGACCCTCGCCGCGCTGTTGATCGCCCCGCTCTCGGCCCTGCTGGTCGCGCTGGCGGGCGAAAGCCTGAAGCGCAAGGCCCGCAGGACGCAGGAACGGGTCGGCAAGGTGGTCGCGAGGCTGAACGAAGCCCTCTACGGGATGCGCATCGTGCAGGCGTACGGCGGGCAGGAGTACGAGAAGGAGGCCTTCCAGCGTGCGACGGACGAGCACTTCCGCCAGGCCCTCGGGCGCGAGCGGATGCGGCGGGCCATCCCACCGATCGAGGAGATGGTCGGCATCTTCGTGATCGCGGGCATTCTCCTCGTCGCCGGTGGAAGGGTGCTGTCGGGGGCGTGGCTGGAGCCGGGGGATTTCGTCCGCTTCCTCGTCCTGCTGTTCGGCCTCCTGCAACCCCTCGTCAGCCTGGGGGAGGTGGGGGCGAACCTGCGCGTGGCGGAAGGCGCGGCGGGGCGGGTCTTCGAGCTGATGGATGCGCGCGACGAGGTGCGGGAGGCGCCCGGCGCCCTGCCCGTAAGCGGGTTCACCCGTGAACTCCGCCTCGAGCACGTCACCCTCCGGTACCAGCCGGATCGCCCGCCCGCCCTGAAGGATGTCTCCCTGGCGATCCACCCCGGCGAGCAGGTCGTCCTCGTCGGCCGCTCCGGTTCGGGCAAGAGCAGCCTGCTGAACCTGCTGCCGCGGTTCTACGACCCGTCGGAGGGGCGCATCCTCCTCGACGGCCGGGATCTCCGTGAACTCCGCATCGCCGAGTTGCGGCGCCTGTTCGGCATCGTGACCCAGGAGGTGGTGCTCTTCCACGACACCGTGGCGGCGAACATCGCCTATGCCTGCCCCGACTGCCCCCGCGAACGGATCGTCGAGGCGGCGAAAAAGGCGCAGGCGCACGAGTTCATCCAGGCGCTGCCCGGGGGGTACGATACTTCCCTCGGCGACCTGGGCGGGCGTTTGAGCGGCGGGCAGCGGCAGCGGATCAGCATCGCCCGCGCCCTCCTGTCGGACCCGCCGATTCTGCTGTTGGACGAACCCACCTCCGCCCTCGACAGCGATGTCGCCGAGGAGATCCAGCGCACCCTCGACGAGGTCGGGACCGGCCGTACGGTGATCACCGCCACCCACCGCCTCGCTTCGATCACCCGGGCCGACCGGGTGTTCCTCTTCGAGAAGGGAGAGCTGCTCGCCGAGGGGACGCACGAAACCCTGCTCGCGGAGAGCCGTCTCTACCGCGAGGTGTGGGAGATGCAGGTCGGGGAATGATCGTCGGGGACGAGAAAACCGCCCGGATGTCCTATCCGGGCGGCGCCCGAATCCCGCGGGTGGGCCGACAGCCACTGGAGGGGTGCGGCTGTCACTCGGGAAACGGAGTTGCGCGAGTCCGGCTTTACCGGATCACGCCGCAGAACTTGCCGTCGAAGTAGACCAGGTAACGGATGGACCCGAAGCCCTTACCCACGCGGAATCCCAGCCGGCGCAGGGTGTCCGGCGATGTTTCCACCTCCCGGAGCGTCACCGCCCCGCCGGGATCGGACAGCCGGAAAGGGATGCCCTCGGCGCGCAGCAGGTCGAGTATCTCGGGGAAACGGGTCATTGGGTGTTCACGTGTATCATGCATCGTATCCTCCATCCGACCATAAGACAGGCGAAAGGGGTCGCGGGTTGCACCTGTTGTCTCTCCGGGAGGCGGAATGGTTGAGATGATCGACACTCACGCCCACCTGACCTGGCCGACCTGCGAGGGGCGGGTGGAGGAGATCGTCCGGCGCGCCCGCGAGGCGGGGGTGAGCCGAATCATCGACCTGGGGACGAACCTCGAAAGCTCCCGCCGCGCACGAGAGCATGCACGCCGGTACCCCGGTGTCTTTTTCGCCGCGGGGATTCATCCCAACGACGCCGCCGAGGCGGGCGAGGGCGACCTCGCCGCCGTGGAGCGGTTGGCCCGCGATCCGCGCTGCGTGGCGGTGGGGGAGATCGGCCTGGACTTCTACCGCGACCACTGTCCGCGGGCGGTGCAGGAGGCTTTTCTGCGCGCCCAGTTGGCGATCGCGAAGCGCATCGGCAAGCCCGTGGTGCTCCACGACCGCCAGGCCGGCGAGCGGCTGCTCGAGGTTCTTGCGGAAGAAGAGTACGACGGGTTGAACGCTCCCGGCGGGGTCTTCCACTGCTTCGCCGGCTCCGCGAAAACCGCCGGAGAGGTCCTCCGGCGCGGGTTTTATCTCTCCTTCACCGGGAACCTGACCTTTCGCAAGTCGGACCGGCCGCGGGTGGCTCTCCGGGTGCCGCTGAACCGGCTTCTGCTCGAGACGGACAGCCCGTTCATGGCCCCCGTTCCGCGGCGCGGACGCGAGAACGAACCCGCTTTCCTTCCCTATATTGCGGCGGTGCATGCCGAAACACGTAACATTTCCCTCGAGGCGGTGGCGGTGGCGACCACGGAGAACGCGGTGCGGCTCTTTCGGCTGGATTCCACGCCGCCCGCGGCTGGATGACAGCGAAAGCCCGCGTCCGGCCGCCGTACACCCTGCCGGGGAGGGGGGTGGGGCGGCGTGGCGGTTCACCGGTTGTTAACTTTGTTCATCCCCACCGCCGGTGGAGAGATCGAGCGCTTCGGCCGGCGGCGGAGCTTGCCGGGGAGAGGCCCGAGTGTCGTCGCCCCGGGCGCTGATCGTCAACCTGGGTTGGAACGAGCGATGACATTGTTGCGATCCAAATTCGATCCCGGCCCGCGGGTGCGCGTGGAAGTGGAGCCCTATACCGCTCTCGCGCAATGGTACGATGAAGTGATGACCCACGTGGACTACCTGAAGTGGTCCATGTACATCACGCGAATCACCCAATACTACCACAAGCAGTACCATTCCATCCTCGATTTCGCTTGCGGGACGGGGAAACTGCTGATGCATCTTTCCGACCGCGGGTATCACGTGGTCGGGGTGGACGGCAGCAGGGAGATGGTGGAGCGCGCCCGCCGCGCCTCCATGCTCCGCGGAAAGGTGATCGACTTCTATGTCGGGGACATGCGGAAAAAGCCGCCCCTCGACAACCAGGACATGGTGCTCTGCCTCTACGATTCGGTCAATTACCTGATGACCGTGGATGATGTGAACCTCTTTCTCACCGCCGTCCGTCTCACCCTCCAGGACGAGGGGATGTTCATTTTCGACCTGAGCACCGAGCAGAACAGTCTCACCAATTTCACCGGCTACGAGGACCAGGACAAGATCACCGGGGGGTACTTCATCCGCCGCTCGAATTACGATCCCAAGAAACGTATCCAGCACAACGTGTTCGAGCTGTACCCCGACGGGGAGAAGGAGTGCTACATCGAGCACCACCAGCAGCGCATCTGGCCGGTGCTGGAGATGGTCGACATGCTCGAGGACCAGGGGTTCCGTCTCCTCTCCGTGTATGACGGCATGAGCTTCATGCCCGGCAGCGAGGAAAGCGATCGAGTGCATATCGTCGCGGTTCCTTCATGATCGAATTGATTCGTGTTTCACGGCATTTCCCCCGCGGCCGGGGCATCGAGGATATTTCACTCCGCGTGGAGAAGGGGGACTGGGTGGTCCTCGTCGGCTCGGCGGGGGCGGGCAAGACGACTCTCCTGCGCATGGTGTACGCCGATGACCGCCCGGACAGCGGGGAGGTGGTGGTCGGAAATTACCGCCTCTCCTCCCTTCGCCCGAAAGACCTGCCGGGGATGCGCCGTCAGCTCGGTATCGTGGACGCGGACCTCTCCCTGGTCGATGACCGGAATGTCTACCGGAATGTGACCCTCGTCGGGGAAGTGCGGGGCTGGCCGCGGGCGAAGACGAAAACGGCCGCCTTGCGCGTGCTCAATCGCGTGGGGCTTTACGGGCACCTCGACTTGCAGCCGCGTCAGCTCAGTCATGGCGAGCGGTTGCGCCTCGCCATCGCCCGCGCGCTGGTCGCCGAGCCCGAGGCGCTGATCGCGGACGAGCCCCTCGCCATGATGGACGAAGCGACGGCGGACGGCATCGTCGAACTCCTCGCCCGCATCCATCATCGCGGGACCTCCCTCCTGATCGCGACCAATCACCCGGAACGGTATAACGGCTACCCTGTGCGGCGGGTGAGGCTGGAACGCGGCCGCCTGGTGGAGGGACGGTAGGATGATCGCCTTCGTTCTCCGGGAGGGGTTCGCGGTGCTGCGCCGCGCCGGGATCGCGGGGGTGCTCACCGTGGCCATGCTCGCCGTCCTCACGTTCTTCGGCCTCTCGCTGCGCGGCGGCCAGAGGGCGCTGTCGCAGGCGCACGCCGAGCTCCTCTCGCGCTTCGAGCTGGAAGCGTTCCTCCGTCCCGGGTTCGAGAAGGAGGCCCCGGCCCTGGCCGAATGGGTCCGCTCCCGCCCCGGGGTGATCGCGGTGGATGTCATCGACAAGAAGCAGGCGGCCGAACGCTTCGCGAGGGAATATGGCGGGGAGTTGTTCGACCTGCTCGGGGAGAATCCGCTGCCCGCTTCCCTGGTGATCCACTATGATCCCGCCTCGCTCTCCGTCGAGAGTCTCTCCCGGGAGGCGGCGGAGATTGAAACCCGGCCGGAGGTTGATGAAGTAACCTATGAAGGGGAGCTTCTCGCCCGGATGGAGGGCATCGCTTCACGGTGGGGCGGGAGACTGCTGGCGCTGGTGATCGGGGTCGGGCTGCTCGCCCTCATCTTCACCCTGCAGACCTTCCGTGTGGCGGGCCGTTCCGCCCGGGCGTGGGCGCGCGCCGTGGTCCTCGTGGGCGGCACCGCCGCCCAGGTGCGGGTGCCGTTCCTCTTCGCCGGGGTGGCGGCGGGGTTCCTCGGGGGAACGGCCGGGGCGCTCGCCGCGAGTCTCCTGCAGTGGCTGCTCGCACGCGGCGGGTGGATCCCCATGCCAAGGCTGCCGGATGCCGGGGCCGCCGTCCTGGTCGCCCTGCTTTTCGGCGCTTTGGCGGCGAAGACGGCGGCCCCGGGGTACCCCGACCCCCGCCGTCCTGCTTGACTCCCCTTCGCGGCTGCGTATACCTTGATTGTTTGGAAGTTATGTCTGAGGTTGCAGGGCATGAGTAGTCGTTACCCGGAACTGTCCGAGAGGCAGAAGGCGATCTTCACGGCGCTGCTTCGCCAGTATATCACCACCGCTCACGCGGTCGGTTCGCGTCAACTGGCGAAGCAGAGCGGACTGAATCTCTCGCCGGCGACGATCCGTAACGTGATGGCGGACCTGGAAGAGATGGGCCTGCTGACCCACCCCCACACCTCGGCGGGGCGGGTGCCGACCACTCGCGGCTACGGCTACTATGTCGACGACTTGATGGAGAAGGCCGACCTCAACGAGGTGGATCGGAAGGCGATCTCGGAGGCGCTGGAGGAGCAGGACATCGCCGGGGTGAACGATCTCCTCGAAAATACGGGCAACGCCCTCGCGAAGGCGAGCACCCTCATCTCGGTGGTGCTCTCCCCCCGGTTGGCGGAGGGGATCCTATACAAGATCGATCTCGTCCGCATCGCTACCGGCCGCATCCTCGTGGTCCTCTCCATCCGGGGCGGGTTCGTGCGCAGCATCCTCCTCGAGGTCGTCTCGGAGATCCGGGACGAGGAGGTCCAGGCCGCCGCAAGGCTGCTGAACGAGCGCTTGAGCGGGCTGAAGCTGGCCGAGATCCGCAACACCATCGCCCAACGGATCGCCGGGACCACGGAGAGCCGGAAACCCCTGCTGAGGAAGATGGTGGGCTCGGCGGACAGCATCTTCCAGATCGAACGCGTCGACACCGTCCGGGTGGATGGAACGAGCAAAGTGCTCGAGCACCCGGAGTTCGCCGATGTGGACATGATGCGGGCGGTGATCGAGATGGTCGAGAACCGCGACGTGGTGATTCACCTCCTCGAACAGGGCGCGCACGAGCCCGCCCGGGGCGTGCGGGTGACGATCGGCGACGAGCTGGAGCCGGACGAACTGCAGGGGTGCAGCGTCGTCGCGGCCGCGTACAGCCTCGGAGAAACGGAGGGGAACATCGGCATCATCGGCCCCACGCGGATGGACTATCCGCGGATCGTCTCGCTGGTCAATTTCGCCGCGTCGGCGATCGGCCAGAAGCTCTACGAGTAACCAGGATACCGTCCGGGGGAGGAAGCGGAGTCTTTCATTCCTTACACTACGGCGGAAGCCCTGCGGAACGGCATGGAATGAACGGGACCGGGGTATTTCCCGGCCCCTTTTACGAAACACGGAAATCATGGCACGCAAGTCCACGAAGAGAGAGGAGCACGGCGGCGAGGGGAAGAGCGTGAGCAACGCCGCCGCGCGTGGGAAAGAGGCGGATGCTTCAGCCGCGGCATCGGGAGCGAAAACCGCGCAGGCCGCCCCGCAGGCTGATGCTGATACCTATACCCCGCGGGATCCCGAGGAGCAGGTCCGGGTGCTGGTCGAGGAGAACGAGAAGCTGCGGGACCAGTTGCTCCGCGCCCGCGCCGAATTCGAGAACTTCCGCCGCCGCCGGAACAACGAACTGGAACAGCTCATCCTCACGGCCACGGAGAGCCTGATCACGGACCTGCTGCCGGTGATCGACGATCTCGAGCGCTTGATCGACAGCGCGAAAGAGGCCGATGAGAGCGGCCCGCTGGTGGACGGCGCGAGGATGATACACCTGAAACTGCTGAATCTTCTCGAACGCCGGGGGTTGGAGCGGATCCGGGCGGAGGGCGAGCCCTTCGACCCGGAGCTGCACGAAGCCCTCATGCAGCAGCCTTCGGATGAGGCGAAGCCCGGCACCGTGATCGGGGAGCACCAGCCGGGCTACCTTCTCGGGGGCAAGCTGCTCCGCCCCAGCCGTGTCGTCGTCGCCGCCGAATCGGCGGACAAGGCGGAGGAATAGCCCGCCGTGCCGCGTGACTATTATGAAATCCTCGGGGTGGACCGGAGTGCGGACGCCGAGACGATCAAGAAGGCGTACCGCAAGCTGGCGATGAAGTATCATCCCGACCGGAACAAGGAACCGGACGCCGAGGCCCGCTTCAAGGAGGTCGGCGAGGCGTATGCCATCCTCTCCGACGAGGAGAAACGGGCCCGCTATGACCGGTTCGGCCATGCGGGCGTGTCCGGTGCGGGCGCCGGCGGTTTCGGCGGCTTCGAGGTCGACCCGTTCGAGATCTTCCGCCAGTTCATGGGCGGTTTCGGGTTCGGCGACGTGTTCGGCACCGCGCAGCGTGGCCACGGCGGGCCCCGCACGTTCCGCGGACGCGATCTCCAGGTCAACCTGCCGCTCACCCTCGAGGAGATCGCGGAGGGGGTGACGAAGAAGATTCGCGTTACCCGGTACGTGCGCTGCGAGGTCTGCGGCGGAACCGGAGCCGAGCCGGGAACGAAGCCGGAGAAGTGCCCCACCTGCAAGGGTCATGGGGAGGTGCGGCAGGTGACCCGCTCCTTCCTCGGCCAGATGGTGCAGGTGACGACCTGTCCGGCCTGCCACGGGCGCGGGGAGGTGATTCCCCGTCCCTGCGGCGCATGCGCCGGGGAGGGGCGGGTGAAGGACACCGTGACCGTGGAGATTCCCGTTCCCGCCGGAGTCGAGAGCGGGAACTATATCACGCTGGACGGCGAGGGGCATGCGGGTCCGTTCAACGGCCCGCCCGGCGACCTGATCGTCGTCTTCGAGGAGAAGAGGCACAAGCTGTTCGAGCGGCACGGCGTGGATATCCTCTACAACCTGACCCTCTCCATCCCGCAGGCCGTCCTCGGTGCGAAGTTGCAGGTGCCGACCCTGAACGGCAAGGTCGAGGTGGACATCCCGCCCGGGGTGCAGTCCGGCAAGGTCCTGCGCCTGCGCGGAAAGGGAATACGGCACCTGGACAGCTCCCGCAGGGGGGATGAACTGGTCCGTATCGCCGTGTGGATCCCCGACAAGCTGACTCCGCGCGAACGCGAACTGTTCGAGGAACTCTCCCGGAGCGAGGGAATCCGGCCTCCCGAGGACGACGAGGGGGGATTCTTCCACAAGATGAAGAGCGTTCTCTTCGGTGAATAGGCGGCTGTAGGGCTCGCGCCGCGGTGTTGAGCCCTTGCGCGGGCCCGACAGGGAGGAGGCCGTGACACCCGCACCCGACCCCAAAAGGGTTCGTTTCGCCCTAACACCGGCGGAGAGGCGGGCGTTGCTCGTCCTTGCCGTCCTGTTGATCGTCGGGTTGATTGCCCGGCAGCTCACACGCAGGGCGGAGCGGGATGAATCTCCTGTCGTCCTGAGCGGTGTGGAGCGGATCGAGGCTCCTTCTCCTCCCGACGGGTCGTCTTCGCCCCGGGCGGTTGCGTCCGGCGGGGTCGCCGCCGCACCTTCCGGCGCTCCCTCCACGGTGGTGGACGTGGGCCCGGAGCAGGGGGGCGAAACCGGGATGGTCGCCGGACTCGAGGCGGACACCCTGCGGAAGGTGGACATCAACCGCGCCGGGCTGGAGGAGCTGGAGAGCCTGCCGGGTATCGGCCCCGTTCTCGCGCGGCGAATCCTTGAATTCCGAGAGACCAACGGCCCATTCCGCCGTTCCAGGGACTTACTTTTGGTGCGCGGCATCGGCGAAAAGCGGATGGCGCGGCTCGAACCCTACATTACGCTGACTCCATAAAGGAATCCGGGGAGGCTTCAGATGGCCCAGGAGAAAATGCAGCCGAAAGGCAGTTGGCCGCTGCGAATCCTCATTGTCGTGCTGGTTGTATTCCTCTTGGCCAGCATCCTGTACCCGAAAAAACTGTGGGAAGAGCAGGCCGTTCTGACCGAGGACTGCCGGGAGCGCATGGAAAACCTGAACCTGGTCGTCCAACGGTATCATCAGGTCAGGGGCGGCTACAGCGCCGACCTGGATTCCCTGGTCTCGTTCATCAAGAGCGACTCCATCCAGGTGAAACGGGCGCTGTTCGAATTCGAGAAACTCTCCCTGTACGACGCGCCGTACGACTCCTTCCTCATCGGGTTCGTCGACCTGTACCATTTCGATCGGCTGGAGTTCCAGGGCTACCGGGACGGCGCCCCGCTGCCGGTCGTGGAAGCCACGGACACGAACACCGCCCTGCCCGATTCCGTCGTCATCTCGATGGTCCCGAAGGAGGTTTTCGCCGATGTCATCGAACCGGTCAAGGTGGCGATGACCTGCGAACGCGACAGCGCCGGCAACCCCCTTGGCGTCGAATATTACAAGCGCGGCAAGGGGCTCCATGACATTTACTGGATGGTATGGTCGAAGGGACACCTGGCGCGTCACGACCTGGAGTACGCGGAGAAAACCGTACCTTCCGCGGAATACCTGCTCTATCGTGATGTCGACGATATCACCATTGATCCGATCAGCGGCGAGCGGTTCCGCCTCGGGTTGAACGCGAAGGTCGGCCTCGAGGGGAAGATCACCTACGTTCTGCTCGTGAAGGGGGAGCCCGATTCAGCCGTGTCCGGCAACGAGCTGATCACGAACCTCCTGATCAACAAGCTCGCCCGCCGCGCCCGCTCGAAGCTGGACGAGGCGCTCAAGCGTGACACCACCCTCTTCGCCCAGCAGCTCGAACTCCAGAGCGACTTCTTCGACGTGGAGCTTACGATGATCCGCCCCAAGCGCCCGATCACGGTCGAGGGGGACAAGGAGGTGACGGTTCCGGTGGACTCCGTGGACGCTTACCGGGACGAGCTGCGCATCAAGCGGGAGCTGTTCACGGCGAAGTATGACAGCTTGATCCGCGTCTGGACGAGTTGGGAGAAGACACAGGATCTGCTGCGCCGGATGAACTACACCGAGGAGTATTCGGTGACCAAGGTTGACACGATCGGGGTCACCATCCGGCCGCCGTTCGACACCTCCTTCCCGCTCCCGCCGAAGAACCTGTTGGATCGCATCTTCAGTGTCGGACCGATCGCGAGCCCCGGTAACGTGGAGAACAACGACCTCTCGTGGAGCGAGAAGAAATAAGCGGAGAACCGGCGACCGCCATGGCCCAGGCGGCTGTGTTCCGCCTCCGGTGGGACGACACGGACCTCATCCTCGAAGAGCGGCGGGAAGGGGAGACAGTTGAATGCGCCCGCAAGGCTCTCGGGGTGGCGCCCACTCCCATCGCCGTCACCCACCCGGAGTTGAACGCTCTTATCCGTGATTCCCTTGTCGCCTTCCGCGTTGAGGTTCTTCCCCCCGAGCATCGGCTTGACATCGTCCTCGCCCCTCCCTGGGGAAGCGCCTGGCTGTTCGAAATCGGCGATCTGGAGGATGATGAAGCCGACCAGCAGGTCTCCTGGGAGCTTCAGCAGCGCCTCTCCGGCCCCCTGGACGAGTACATCTATGCCTGGCAGCCGATCGACGGGCAGGCGTACGCGATCGTCATCCGCCCGGAGTTCATCGCCTACTGGCAGGATCTCGCGGACGAGCTGGGCCTGACCCTCGGAACGATCACTCTCCATGCCGGTCTCGTCGATGAAGAGGTGGAGGAGGGGGCGGATCTGCTGCCCCTGTACCGTGTCTGGGCGCGCCATGAGGGGAAGCGCCCCGCCGCCCCGCCTCCGCCGCAGGAGCCGCCGGCGGAAACGGCGATCCGGGAGGAGGCTCCCCCCGCGGCGGAACCGCCCGCCCCGGAATTTCCGATCGTCGAGGAGCCCGAGACCGTGGCGGCGGCGGAGGCGGTCGAGGCGCCCCCCGTCCCCGAGGGAGCGGCCGAAGCGCCCGCCGTCCCAGCCGCAGAGGTCGTGGCACCTCCCGAGCCGGTGGGAAAACCGGTCGAGGTGGAGGAGGAAGAGAAGGCCGTACCCGGGCGCCCTGGCGAGCGGGAGCGGGAGAAGGAAGAACCCCCGGAAGAGGAAGAGGAGCCCGAGGAAGAAGAGGAGATCATCGGGTTCCGGCGCAAGAAGCGATGGCCCCTTTTCGCCGGGGCGGCGGTCCTTGTCGTGGCGGCGGTCCTGGTCGTGTTCTTCCTCCGCCGCGGGGGAGCCGGCGAGGGCGGCGAGGCGACCGAAGGGGCCGCCGTGCAACCCGCCGCCGTCGAGGAGGTGGAGGGCGACGCGGTGCGGGCGGCTCCCAGCTCCACGAAGCTGCTCGCCGAGTTCTATGACCTGGCGGACAGCGCGGGTGTGAACCTGTACGGCGTGATGCTCCAGGGGGACCTGCTGCGCTGCGGGGTCGGCGGTCCGCTCGAGCAGGTCGACCGCTGGGTCAACCTGGCGGGCGATGCGTTGCCGGGCATGGAAGTCCGGGTGGGGGATCCCGTCCCGGAAGCGCCCGGTATCATTGTCACCTTCCACCTTCCTTCGTTCGGGGAGAGCGAGATGACGGCGGAGCAGTTCACCGAGGCCCTCGCCGCCGTCGGGCTGAAACCGACCCATGCCTGGGGGACCACCACCAACCGGGCGGGGGTCCGCCGCCTCCTCTCCACCCTCGACGAGATGCGCCGCCGGCCTTTCCGCTTCTCGCTCCACACCCGCCCGGACGGCCGGATCGATATTCTCGCCCTGCCGTGAGGCTGACCGGGGGGAGGGGGAAAGGACGGCGGCTGGTTCCGCCGCCCGAGGGAACCCGTCCCACATCGTCGCTCGCGCGCGAAGCGCTTTTCCAATGGCTTGCGGACCGGGTGCAAGGCGCCGCGGTGCTCGACCTCTTCGCGGGGGCGGGACTGCTCGGACTGGAGGCCCTCGCCCGCGGCGCGGGGTCCGCGGTGTTCGTCGAGAGAAATCGGGCCGCCCTGAAGGTGATCCGGGAGAACCTCCGGCGCTGCGGTTTCTCGGAACAGGCGAAGGTGGTCGCCGCCGAGGTGTTCGCCTTCCTCAAGCGCCCGGAACGGTCACCGGTTCCCTTCGATCTCATCCTCGCCGACCCGCCGTACGCCGCTGTTCCCCTCGAGAGGTTGCTGGCGGCGGTCATCTCGGGGGACTGGCTCGCGGAAGACGGGTTGCTCCTCTTCGAGGCCTCCTCCCGCGGGGAGATCGTCATCCCCCCCGGCTGGTCCACCGTCCGCGACAAGGTCTTCGGCGACACCCGCCTGCTTCTTCTCGCTCCCAGTGGTGAGGCGCCGGGTGCGGCTGGCTGAACTCCCGTCTTCCGTATCGGTCACTTCCCGAGGTGCTGGGGCGGGCCCTGGATGTTGAACTGCCGGGCGGCGAGCTTCGCGGGCAGGTAACCGGGATCGATCCGCAACGCCCAGCGGATGTAGTCGAACCCTTCCGCCGTGTAGGCCTTCTCGATCATCCAGTTTCCCCTCGTCGTGAACATCATGGGGTACAGCGCGACGATCCTCTGCCGCGTGGGTCCCATGCCGGGGGTGAAGCGGATCGGCCGCAGGTCGAGCCCCGCGAAGTGGAAGGGATAGTCGTGCCGCCCGTCGTAGACGCGCAGGAGCAGCCCCTCGGGGACGAGGGGGTAGTCGTCGAGGGGCGGCTTGTACCCGTGGGTGAGGAGGACGCCGCCGGTCTTCTCCGCGCGGGGCACCTCCCACCGTATCCACGCGGCGACGAAACGGTCCGCCGCGCGCCGTACTTCACGCGGATCCGGCCGGTCCGCCGCGGCGAGGACGGCCAGGCTGTCGAACGAGGCGCGTACCGGGCGGAGGCGGCCGGCATATGCACTCTCTAGCAGGCGCAGGTAGGCCGGGTCGGCGAGGCGGTTCGGGTTGATGACCGCCAGGTCCGCGCGAAGCTGCTCCGCCCGGCGCAGGTAGTCGTAAGGGACGTTGAGGATCGCCTCCTCGGAGGAGAAGATCAGCGATTCGAGGCGTGCCGTGCGGAAGACATTCTCCGTGTGGGTGCGCCAGAGCGTGTCCCCGGCCCGGCTGACCCGGGGGCCGTGGAGGACCCACAACGCCGGGATCACCAGCCAGAGAAGCAGCCCGTAACCCCCGGGAAGCCGCGCGAGCAGGTCCGCTGTGCCCAGTCCAGCGAGCAGGGCGACCCCGGCGGCGGCCATTAGCGCGGCGTACTCCGAGGCTTCCCCGCCGATCAACGCGCCCGCGAGAATCCCCCCCAGCGCGAGCACGAGCGGCGGCAGCGCGGCACGATTCCCGGCCGGGAGACGGGCCAGGCCCCAGGCGGCGGGGAGCAGCCCGGCGGGGGTGAGTGCCCAGAGCACACTCCACCCGGGCAGCGCCGGGCCTGTGGCCTCCGGCACGCCGCGGGCGAGGTTCAGCAGCCCGCTCACCGGGTGGGCGGGGGCGCGCAGGGGCAGGAGGAAGAGGGTGTGCGCCGCGGCGAGGGCAAACAGGGCGGCGGGGAGGATCCATTTCCCCGGAGGACGCCCGCGGAAGGCGAGGAGCGCGAGGGCCGGGAACGCCAGCCACGCGGCGAGGTGGAAACCGGCCGCGAGGGCGGCGAGCCAGACGGCGAGGAACCAGCGCCGTGGGGATAATTCCCTTCCATTCCCGCCCGCGCCCGGCGCACCCAGCAGGAGGGCGGCCCCCGCGAGGGCGGCGAGGGACCAGGTCGCCGGGTTGACCATCAGCGCGCTCGCCCAGCCGGTGCGCGTCACACCCGCGAGAACGCCGATCCAGGCGGCGACCATCGGGGCCGCCCATACCCGCCTTCCCTCCAGCCGGGGCAGGGTCCAGAGGGCGATGAGGCCGGCGAAGACGGCATGGCCGAAGAGGGTGAGGAGGTTCAGCCGCGCGGCGATACTCCCGGCAGGGCCGGCCTGGCCCGCCAGGTGGACCAGCAGCCGGAAGAGCGGCGCGAGCGCACCGCTCGCCGGGTCCGCCGCCCCGGCCGCGGAAGCCGCCCATCCGGCCGCCGCGCCCGGGCCGATGCCGGCGGCGACGGTCAGGCGGCCGGCGGCGAGTGTCAGCGCGAAGGACGTCGCGAAGACCACCAGGGCGAGGGGGACGGGCGTTTCGGCGCGGGGTACCTTCATGGCCGGAAAAGGTAAACAATCGCCCGGAGTGCGGGCAACAGCCCTGTTACCCCGCGCCCGATAATCAAGCGGTATGGACGCTGAATCCGCCGGGTGTCCAACCGCGCCGGAAAGCTGTTATCTTCCCTGCCGTATCATGTCGTCCGGACGGCTTTAAAGGAGGTGGCGATGCGGCTGGCGATGGTGCGTTGGGCGGATGGCCGGAGCGAACCGGCGGCGATCGGGGAGGGGGAGGTCCTGCTCCCCCTCGGGGAAACCTTCGCCGGACTTCGGGCGCGGGGTCTCCTGCCGGATGACAGGCCGCCGGACCTCGACAGCCTCTTCCGGTCGCCGGACCCCCGCGAGGCGGTCGAAGCCGTCCGGGATGCGCTGGGCGCCATCGTGCCCCGCGACCCTGAAGGTGCCCGGTTCCGGGTCCCCCTGCGCGGGGGCGACCTCCTCTGCGTGGGGCGGAATTACGCCGCCCATGCCCGCGAGCTGAACAACCCGGTGCCCGCCGAGCCGGTGTTCTTTTTGAAGCCGCGCGCCGCGCTCATCGCCACCGGAGAACCGATCCTCCTCCCCGCGGATGCCGAGCGGGTGGAGTACGAGGGCGAGCTGGTGCTCATCACGGGGCGCCGGCTGACCGGCCGGGAGGATGCCGAACAGGCGCTGGAGGCGCTCCTCGCCGTGACCCTGATGAACGATGTCACCGACCGGGGCGTGCAGGCTCGCCTGAAGCGCGAGGGCAAGCCATGGTTGCGGGCGAAGGGGCGTCCCACCTTCGCCCCCTGCGGCCCGGCTCTCTATTTCCCCGACTCTCCCGGGGAGGTGACCGCTCTTCGGTTCAGGACGCTGGTAAACGGAGAATTACGCCAGGAGGGGAGCCCGGAGGACTGGCTGTGGTCCGCGGGGGAGCTTCTCGCGGCGGCGGGCCGCGCTGTCGGATTGCGCCCGGGAGACCTGCTCGCCACCGGCACACCGGCGGGCGTCGGCCCGCTGGCGGAGGGGGACTTCGTGGAGGTCGCCTGCCCGCCGATCGGCACGCTCGGGAACCCGGTCGCCTCGGAGGACAGCGGATAACCCGTGGTTCCACGCCTCTCGGGGAGGGGCGGCTTCGGAAAAAAAGGTGACGATCGGGGTTTGACCCGGGTTCGTGATACACCTATTTTCCCAAAAAGCCGAAATGTGGTACATAGGGGCTCTGTGGCCGGAACGAGACTGTCACATTCGGTAATCATCGGAAGTGTTTCCGCCGGGAGGCGGTTGAGCCCGGCGCGTATCGGTGGTGGATAGCCCGGTTTTGTTCTCGGGGGGACGTCGAGACCGATGTTGAAACGTTGAACTCCCGCGGAGGTGCTCTCCGGCCCGGGGTTGTCGCCTGGCGGCTCCCGGGCTCCATGGAAGAAGCGAGAGACGAACAACTGCGTCTTGCGGAGCGGGTCCTTGTCGAAGGGGGACCGGGCGAATCGGAAGTCCGGTGGATCCTGGGGACGGACGCCTCGATCTCGCCGGACCGGCAGTTGATGATCGGCGCGCTTGCCCTCTTCCGCCGGCCGGGTCTCGTTCTCGAGGATCTCGTCGTCGTGTCGGCGCCGGTCGAATTTCCCTATGTCCCGGGTTTCCTTTCCTACCGGGAGATCCCGGTTCTCCTGCGCGCGGCGGAGAAGCTCGCGCATCGGCCCGACCTGGTCCTCGTGGATGGGCAGGGGATCGCCCATCCGAGGAGAATCGGCCTGGCGAGCCACCTCGGGCTGGTCACCGGGTGGACCACGGTGGGATGCGCGAAGAGTCGTCTCGTCGGAGTATGCGGCGAACCGGGCCCGGAGAGAGGGGACCGGTCGATTTGCCGCGATCGGGGTGAGCGCATCGGGACGGTGCTTCGCACACGGCGCGGGGTCAAACCTGTATGGGTCTCCCCCGGTCATCGAATCGGGCATGAAGAAGCCGTACGTTGGGTGATGCGCACACTGGGCCGTTATCGTCTTCCCGAACCGATCCGGGCGGCGCATCGCGCCGCGGGCGAATATCGGAAAAGGTTGGAGGTCTCGTCGAAATGAATCTGGCCGCGGATCGTAAAGAGAAAACGACGGAGGAGAGGCGGAAAATCCGTGTCCTCGTCGTGGATGACAACCCCGCCACTCGGGAATTGATGAGAGATGTTCTCGAGCAGGAGGGACAGTATGAGGTCACGGAGGCGGGAGACGGCGTCGAGGCCCTGAAGAAACTGCACAAGTTGCCGTATCAGCTTGTCATCTCCGATGTCCGCATGCCGGAGATGGATGGAATCACCCTGCTCACGAACATCCGCGCCATTCATGCCGACATTCCGGTGATCATCGCCACCGCCTTCGGCAACGAGGTCGGCCTGAAAGCCCTCGAACTCGGCGCCGATGATCTCGTATACATGCCTTTCCGCATCGAGGAGTTCAAGTTTCGTGTCGCCCGCTCCCTCCGGTTCCACCAATTGCTCACCACCCGCGAAACGCTCCTCGCCGAGAACCGGGAGCTGTGGGGCAAGGCGATCACCGACCGGCTGACAGGGTTGTACAACCGCCAGTATTTCGAGGATGTGATCGATGGTGAGTTCGCGCGGGCGAAGCGCTACCGGATTCACCTCGGATGTTTGATGTTCGATATCGACCATTTCAAGCTGGTCAACGATGATTACGGCCATCTGATCGGTGATGTGGTGCTCCGGGAAATCGGCCAACTCGTCCTACAGACCGTCCGGCGGGTCGATATCGCCGCCCGTTATGGAGGCGAGGAATTCGTCGTCATCCTACCGGAAACCACCCCGGACGGGGTGAAACTCGTCGCCGATCGTCTTCGCCAGAACATCGAAGAGTTCCAGTTCTGCGAGAAAACGCCTCCCGAAGGGGGAAAGATGCGCCAGGTGACCATTTCGATCGGCGCATCGTACTACCCCGACCCGAATTATGCCACCGCGACGGAGTTGCTGCGCGCGGCGGATGAAAGCCTGTACGAAGCCAAGAACAGCGGACGGAATCGAGTGGTCGTCGCCTGGGAGCAGAAACCTTGATCGATCAACATCACCTCTTCCGGTCCTGGTGCGATAATGTGTTGCGATACTCGGCCGCGTACCTCTCGGGGCAGGATCCGAAAAGTTATCCCAACCTGATGGATGCATGGGACTGGTACAGGAAGCACGATGGCTCACGGCGGGTCCCTCCTCCGAGCAGGTTGCGCTCCTCGGTCGAGTTGCTGGAGGACATCGAACGCTACTTGCTGGAGAGCGACGCCGGCGCGGCGTTCCATGAGACCGCCGTACCCTATATGCGCCGGGGAGGGCCCAGGGAGTCCTGGCTCGACCGCCTGGGGACGTTTCCCCTGCGCGAGCGCCCGGAGCGTCCCGGCGAGTGGGCCGAGGAATTCGGATTGGACGCCCGGCCCATGGAACAGCTTATCGGCATCTCGCGGGCCTGGCGGGATGTCGTCAACCTCGTCCGCATCGCCGCCCGGCGCGAGGTGACAACGCTGCTGCTGGGGGAGACCGGAACCGGGAAGGACCTTGTCGCCAGGGTGATCCACGCGGCGGGGTCGCGCCGCTCCGGGCCCTTTGTGAATCTCCCCTCCTCCCTCCTGACGAGGGAGATGATCACCGCCTCGATGAAAACCGGCACCCGCAGGCCCCCCGAGGAGCGGCGCGAGGAGTCCGCCGTGCCGCTGCCCGGCGATGCCGTCGGCGGAACGCTTTATCTCAACGAGATTTCACGGTTGTCGCCGGAGGTGCAGCCGGCGCTGCTGGAGTGGCTTGAGCGGCTGGATCACGAGGAGAAACCGGGAGAGGACTGGATCGGCGTCCGGATTCTCGCCTCCTCCCAGGTGCCCCTTGAGGACCTCGTCGCTTCCGGGCGCCTGCGGCTTGACCTCTACTACCGTCTCGCCATTCTGCCCATCCACCTTCCGCCCCTCCGTGAACGGCCGGAGGACGTGGCGGTTCTCAGCGTGCATTTTCTCGCCCTCCTCGCGCAGCGCGCCAAGATACGGGCGAAGGAGCTTCACCCGGAGACCCTCCGTATCCTGGAGCGTCATTCCTGGCCGGGGAACGTGCGTGAGCTCGCCAATGTCCTCGAACGGGCCGAACTGGTCTCCCTGGGAACGATCTACCCGGAGAACCTCGAGCTGGTTGCGGCGTACCCGCCGGTCTCGCCGAGACCGGACCCGGAACGGTTGCGGAACGGCGTGGAGCGGGTCTTCGCCGCCGGGATCAACTTCACCCCGGGGAAAGCGGAAAAGATCGTCGGCTTCATCCTCTCCCGCAAGGAGCAGAAATTCCGCATGCAGGACATCGCCGACGTTCTGCGCACGAAGACCTCCGGGGCGCGCCGTTACGTGCAAACCCTGGTGAAGGCCGGCCTCGTCGAGCGCTTCGGGATCAAGAAGGGGACCTACTACCAGGGGAAGTTCTGAGCCCGGGGGGGTCGTCCTTCGGCAAGGCAGCCGCATCTTCGCAGCCCGCCTCTTCGTCCGGCGGCCCGCACTGTTGAACCGCACGGAACAATCACTGAACCAATTGAAATGACCGGTATGCGGGAACCGTATTTCACCGCTGAGACGATCGACGGGACGACCGAGTCCCTGTTGGCCGGGATCGCGTTTCGCCGCCCTCCTGCGGACTTCCATCCCGAAACGGCCGCCCTGCTCGTGCTGGACATGCAGCGGTGCTTTCTCAGCCCCGACTCCCACGCGTTCGTTCCCTCCGCACCTGCCGTTCTGCCGGGAATCCGCAGGATGGTGAAGGCGTTCCTCGATGCGCGGAGGCCGGTGTATTTCACCCGGCACCTGAATACCTTGGAGAACGCCGCGATGATGGGTTCCTGGTGGCGGCGACTGATCCGGGAGGAGGACCCGGAGAGCGAAATCGTGCCGGAACTCGCGCGTTTCGCCGTCCCGGTCATCGTGAAATCGCAATATGACGCTTTCTACGACACGCCCCTGCTGCGACGGCTGAGGGACGGCGGGGTCGGCCAGGTGGTGATCACCGGGGTGATGACGAATCTCTGCTGCGAGACGACCGCCCGCTCCGCGTTCGTTCGGGGGCTGCAGGTGTTCTTCCCCGTGGATGGGACGGCCGCTTACAACCGGGAGCTGCACCGCGCCTCCCTGCTGAACCTCGCGCATGGTTTCGCCTTCCCCACGACGATGGAAACGCTCGCTGGTGAGTTCAAGGGATGAAGCTGCACGATGTGGTGATCGTCGGCGCGGGCCCGGCGGGCATCGCGGCCGCGATCCAGCTCAGGCGGCAGGGGATCACCCCCCTGCTGATCGAGAGGGACACTCCCGGCGGGCTGCTGAGGAACGCGGACCGGGTGGAGAACTACCCCGGTTTCGCGGAGGGAATCGCCGGCCCCCGCCTCGCGGCGCTGCTGCGGAAACACCTCGCCCGGGCGGGCGTGGAGCCGGTGCAAGAAGCGGTCGAATCACTGGAACACGACGGTGCGGCTTTTCATTTTCGGACCGCTGCGGGAGAGCACACCGGCCGGATCGCCGTCGTCGCCACCGGCACCCGTCCGCGGGAGGTTTCTTTTCCCGGCCTGGATGCCGCCCTCGGGGTGCGTGCGTTCTACGAGGTCCACCCGCTGCTCCCCCTGGGCGGGAAACGGGTCTCCATCGTCGGCGCGGGGGACGCGGCGTTCGATTATGCGCTGAACCTCGCCCGACGCGGAAACCGGGTGACGATCCACAACCGGGGCGGGCGCCGGTCCTGCCTGCCCCTGCTGTGGGAACGTGCGGCCGCGAACGAGGACATCGAATACCGCGAGGACAGCACTCTCTTGAACATCGTGACGGGCGGGGAGTGCTTGTCCCTGTCCTGGCGGGACGAGGAGCGCGATGTCCGGGAGTCCTGCGATTACCTGCTACTGGCGACCGGGCGCGAGGCGAACCTGGGTTTCCTCTCCGGTTCGATGCGGCCCCGGGTTCGCGATCTTCAGGCCGCCGGTCTGCTCCACTTGATCGGGGACGTGCAGAACGGTCCCTTCCGCCAGGCGGCCATCGCGGCGGGGGACGGGATCAGGGCCGCGATGATGGTCTCCCGCAAACTGGATGAGTCGAAGTAGATGAAGATCGTCGCGAAAACCGGGCGGAGCGATCTCGCGGTGGTCTACATCGCTGAGACGGAGAACGGCGGGCGGGTCGAATTCGTGGAGTCCCTGGAGCCTCCCCACCCGCGCGGGAAGAAATGGGTCAACATCGTTTCCACCCTGTACGGCTGCCCGATACGCTGCACGCTGTGCGATGCCGGCCGCTCCTACCGCGGCAGGCTGTCCGCCGGCGAGATGCTGTTCCAGATCGACCACCTCGTCCGGCTGCGCTTCCCGGATGGAACCGTCCCCTGTGAAAAGTGGAAGATCCAGTTTGCGCGGATGGGCGAGCCCGCGCTCAACCCCGACGTGGTGAAGGTCCTCGAACTCCTGCCGGAGAGATACCATGCCCCGGGCCTGATGCCGTCCATCTCCACCGTGGCTCCCGGGGGTACAGATCGCTTCTTCGAGACGCTGTTGCGGGTCAAGAGCGAACTGTATCCGGACCGGTTCCAATTCCAGTTTTCCCTCCACAGCACCAGCCCGGCGGCGCGCGAACGGCTGATCCCGGTGAGATGCTGGACGTTCGGCGAAATGGCTCGCTACGGCGAGAGGTTCCATGCCACGGGCGGCAGGAAGATCACCTTGAACTTCGCCCTGATCGACCGGGTGCCGGTCGAGCCGAAGGTTCTGCGGGAATACTTCGATCCGGGCGTCTTCCTGGTCAAGGTCACCCCCCTGAACCCGACCTGCCGCGCGTCAGAGAACGGTCTGAAACCGCTGGCGGAGAGCGATCCGGGGTGGCGGGAGACCATCGATTCCCTCGAATCGGCGGGGTACGAGGTGATCGTCAGCATCGGGGAGCGGGAGGAGAACGCCATCGGCAGCAACTGCGGGCAGTACCTCGCCTCCTGGGAGCAGTCCCTGTGCGCGCCCGCCGGTTCGTATTCCTACGTGCCGGAGAGACCCTGATCTCCCCCCGACGGCGTGCAATCACGACGCACCACGGCCCGCGGAACGCGGCGGCACAGCTCATCAATCCCACAACACCCAGCGCACGCCCCAGATCTCGTCGCGGTGCATCATCGGCTGGCCGGGGAGGAAGGCGTAGGTCGAATCGAGGAGGTTGTTCGTGCCCCAGTAGGCTTCGAAATCGAAGATTTTCGCGGTGATGACCCCGTCGTACACCCACCCGGCCGGCTGCCTGCCCGCCGTCGTCGTCCACTCGCCCCAGTAGCGGGCGTTCAGCGAGACGCGCATCCGCAGCTCACCGTCGTAGTACAGGTTCTCGAAGCGCAGCCCCCCATAGCCCCATTGAGCCGGAATCGGGGCTTCCGGGTCGCCCGCCTCGCTGTAGGTCCATGCGCCCGCCAGGGAGAAGGGCCCGTAGAGGGGAACCCGGCCCGAGCCCGTGATCTCCGGCCCGCCGCGTGAGGGTCCCGGTTTCATGCTGAACACGCCGGGGGCGGTCTCCCGCGGCTCCGGCGGCCCGCCCCAACGGCGCAGCCCGGCGAGGAGCTGCACGCTCCTCCCCCCGTCGAAGCGCCAGCGGGCGCCGAGCCCGGCGTAGGTGCCGGTGAACGGTTCGAGGGCTCCGTTCCCCGTGTAGCTCGCGGCGTCCGCCGGCAGCGGGACCGGATCCATCAGCCGTTCCGGGGGGTCGGCGACCCAGCGGCCGTAGGACTCGTCCAGCGCGGGCCAGCGCCAGCCGCGGGTGGCGGTGCCGATCAGTCCGGGTCCGCCACGCCCGCCCCAGTCGAACGAGGCCCAGCCGCCGGCCATCGGCAGGAGCCGTCTCTCGCCCGGCTTGTTCACCTTTCCCACCGTCCCCACCTCGCCGCGAAACCCCGCCGCGGCGCGCAGGGTGGGGGAGGTGTACAGGTCCGAGAGTGTGACCCCCCCGACGAATCGCTCCCCCTTCGGCGTTCCGAAACCGCGGATCGGCTGGAAGGCGGCCGCCTGCCGCTCGTAGTCCACGCGCCCGGCGAGATGGTGGCGGCCGGCGCGAAGAAAGAGGGATACCCTGCCGCCGAGACGGTTGCCGTCCTCCTCGCCGGTGCCGTAGCCGCGCCGGGAGCGCACGTACCAGCCCGCCGTCTCGAGACGGGCCGGGTCCTCGCGATCCCCCACGGCCCAGAGAAGGTCCAGGTCGTTGCGGTGCTGGCTGAGGGAACGGCTTCCGAGGGGTTCTCCATGCCGGACGCGCGATTGCATCCAGTCGATCTCGAGGCTGCCCAGCGGGCCGAAGTCCCTGCGCGCGCCGAGGCGCAGCAGGCTCGTCGCCGCCTGGGAATTGGTATAGCGCCCCTCGTATTCCCCGATGTCGAGCCCGAAGTGGTAGGCGAAGGAGCGGTTCAGCTTCTGGGCGATCCTCCAGTCCGCGTGCCCGAGGCCGTAGAACCCCTGGCGGTAGACGATGCGCGTCATCGGCGTCGTCGGGTACACGAACGGGGGATGGAGCGAGAGCACCGGTCCCGGCGAGGAGGGCCCGCTGCCCCCCCAACCGGGCGCTGCGTCCAGCAGGGCCGCCTCCTCAACGGCGTAGGGGGAGAAGTTCGCCGCGCCGTGGACCGGGTCGTTGTAGGGCCTCCCCCGGTAGAGGACCAGCAGGTCGCGCCCGCTCCCTCCGGGCGGCGCGATGTAATACGGCTCGGCGTAGAGGCTGGCGTGGCGGGGGAAGAGGCCGGGGAGGAGCGAAACGATGTCGCCCGTGTCCTTGTACCCGAACGCGGTCCAGTCGTCGCGGTCCATCCGGACCACACCCGGGGGCGGCGGAGGGGGAGAGAGGGTGTCCGGGAGGAGTTCCGGCGGGCGTGCACGCAGGGGCGTCAGGGATTCGGCGAGAGAGTCCGCGGCGTTCTCGCCCGCGGGAGGGAGTCCCACCGGGGCGGTGGGCGGGGTTGCCGGCGGCGCGAGGGTGTCGGCGGCCGTGGTGTCCTCCGCGGCGCGGGTCGCGGACGCCCGCGACAGGGGCCGGGGAGATTCCCCCGTCATTTGCGTGGTGGGCCGCCCCGCCACGGTCCCCCGCAAGGAGACGAGAGAAGGAGTGTCATCGTTCCCGGCTTGAACAGCACCCGTCGGGACGAGGGCGAGGAGTACAAGGCCGCATATCGCGGGGAGAAGCGGCAAGCGCCCCGGGCGCCGCCCCTTCCGCCGGCTCCGCCGCACACGGGGAGAGGCTTCCCGCGAATCGCCATGAAGTGTCATCGGGAGGGGCATGCGGCTCAAGACGAGTCCTCGCGCCTGTTTGGTGAGCACGGCGGAGGGAATATAGCGCATCAGACCGGGGAGCGCAGAGGGGTTCATGCTTGTTCAGGCGCAGGAATATTTCGGGAGAACAGGGACCGGAGGGCCCGCCGCCATGAAGTGTCATCGGAATGGGTATGCGAGATGAGACCCGGGACTGCCCGGCTTCGCCAAGGCTACGCCGCGGCGAAAAGTCCCGGGCCACCCCCGCCAGGTTTCCTGAGAGGTTCTGTAAAAGTCTTCGCGCGGCGGGCGAGGGGACGAGCGCCCGCTCCGCCTACCAGAGATCGTAGCTGAAGCGGAGCCAGAGGCGGCGGGTGTCGTAGTCCTTCACCTCGATTACGCGGTCGAGGGGTGAATCGGTCCGCCGGCCTTCGATCTCGACCTCGAGGACGGCGTCAATCCCTGGAAATACCTGGGTTTGGAGGGAGAGCTTAAGGAGGTGCTGGAGGTGTTCGCGCCCCCGGTGGAAGGGGTCCTCGGAGAGGGGCAGGGCGCTGGTGTAGTAGCGGTGGCGCAGCCGAAGGGATGCGCCGAGGTTCCACTCGCGGCCGGCCACGAGCCGGTCCGGCATCCAGTCGATTCCCACCTGCAGCCAGCTCTCCCCGTAGCTGCCGTCCCCGTACTCCGCATCGAGGGTCGAGTCGCTCGCGGCGAGGCCGGTCGATTCCTCGTAGCCGGTGTTGTCCGCCCAGCGGCGGCGGAGTTCCACCGTGATGCTCAAGGCGTCCGATGTCCTCCAGCGGAGCTCCCCGCGCAGCCCGCGGCCCTTCGTATCGTACTCGGTGAACAGCGGGTTGTAATACACCGCATAGCCTTCATACCGCATCTCCGCCCGCAGGGAGCGTGTCAGTTGCACCCTCAGCCCGGCGGTGCCGTAGTGATAGCTGAACTTCGTCGCGGAGACGCGCCCGGTATCGCGGTCGTAGTAGTCACGCAGGTAGCGGTCGGGGATCCAGAAATAACTGCCGATGAGGTCCACCTTCCGCACCGTCCGCTGCAGGAGGAGCAGGGAATGGGAGGCCCGGTCGTCGAAACGGTTCTTCCAGTGGGAACGGTAGCCGGCGATGTAGTACAACCGGGTCTTGTACCTGTTGTGGATGCCGGGGCTGACGAACCGCAGGCGGACCGCCCACTCCTGCACCAGGTCGTCGTAGGTGGCGAGGGAGGTTTCCAGCGGGAGACGGCCGTCGAGGAAGCGGTCGATGTCGCTCGCGGAGTAGTCGAACAGGTTGCTGTCGTAGCCGATCCGCCAGCGCAACTGGACGCCGGTGTCGCGGCGCCAGTCCCACGGCCGGGCCTGGGCGGCGCCGGCCGCCAGGGTGAGCAGCGCAAGGAGCAGGCCGGACAGCCCGAGCAACGGGAATGGGCTGCGCGGGCGATGCGGCGCGGGCGCGTGAGAATGTGTTGCGGGGGCGCGGCGCGCCGTGCCCCTGCGGGCTCTCCGTGCGGGCGCGCTTGAATCCCGGGAGGGCGGCTTCCCGCTCACTCGCTCTTCGCCTCCCGTGCGAGATCCTGCTCGGGGAGGAAGAAGCGGAGGAACACCTCCCGGTTGTTCTCCGGCAGGGTGAAGGAGTAGCGGTGACGCCCCTTCGGGACTTCGACATAGAACGATTCACCGCGCGAGGGGCGCAAATTCGCGCGTTCCGGCACCTCGGCGATCTGGCTCGGTGACGTACTGAGTGCATAGGTGTTCTTGAGGACGCCGTCCTCGTGCACCGCCACCGACAGCTTGATCCGTCCGCGCATCGTATCGTCCATCAGGATGCGGGCCAGCACCTTGAGCGTCGTCGGACCGTTGACGTGCAGGGACAGGCTGCCCTCCTTGTCGATAAAGTAATAGGTGACCCCCTCTTCATGCACGAAAACGCCCAGGGCGTCCAGGTAACTCTCCGGGGTGATGGCCACGTAGTTCACCCGCCCGGCGGCGATGTCGTTCTCCCGCTGCACGCGGAAGTACACCGGGTACCGTGCTTTCCGCCCGAGACGAATGGTGATCGTCTCCGCGCCGGAGGGCACCTCCAGCTCCACGGTGCGTCTCGCGCCGATCTTCAGTTTCGCCTTCCCCTTCCGCTGGACGGTTTTCGCGGGAATCGTGGCCCTGCTGTAGAGGATACCCTCGGGGTCATCGATTCCGATGCGAAAGGTGTAGGTGGCCTCCTTTTTCATCCGGGTGCCGAGTTCCGCGCGGGTGATCACCCTGTACCGGCCGGGCACGTCCACGGTGAAATTCATCTCCTCGCCGGGCTTCAGCCGCCAGTAGTTCCAGGGTTTTTCCTTGACCAGGAGGGTCGTTTTCTTTCCGCCGTCCGGGCGGAGGGTTTTCCACCGTGCGGCGCCGGCGGGCGGCGCTGCGAGCGGAAGGAGCAACAGGACCAGCGTTAAACGGGCTGCAATCGTGCGGGGATTCATAGACATCGGGTAAACCTTACTCAGATAAGAGTGTCCGGGTCAACACCCGGCCGGTCCAAGCGTTGTGCGCGGCGGTCGAAGTAGAGAACCGCCACGAGGGTCAGCACGACGATGGCAAGCGCCAAGGTAGCCACGAGAAGGTTGTAACGGACCTCGCGGAACAGGGATCCCACGCCGGGTTCGGGGAGCGGGTTCGGTGTGCGCGGGAGGTCGAAGGCGGCGGCGATTTTTACGATGTTCGAGACCTGGAGCACCGGCACTCCCCGGTCGGCGAACCGGTGGATCACTCCGCGGCGCGGATAGTTCAGGACCGGGAGCTGGGTGTTCAACCCCGTCGGGATGAGCAGGGTGTTCCGCGAGTGTCCGATGGAGGCCAGCCCTCCGCCGATGTTGACATACAGCTTGATCGGCCGCCCGGCGGCCTTCTCCTCGAACAGGGCCATGCGCCGGGCGACACTCTCCTCGAGGGTGTTCTCCTCGATAAGCTCCAGTCCGTTTCGCCGGATATCTATGCGGATAAGCTCCCGTCCGGCGGGGGAGAGCCGCCGCCCCACGTCCTCGCCCCCGCCGATGGAGGCGGCGAAGGAACGGTTGTGCAGCAACCCGGCGCTCTCCAGCCGCGATTCCATGTCGATCCAGGTGAAGTTCGGGTCGTTCGCTCCCCAGGAGGAGGAACCGACCGAGGTGATCACCAGCGGGATGATGCCGAGGGTCTCGCAGGCGGCCAGGAGGGCGAGGTTCATCCCCGGCAGCGAACCGGTCATCCCCACCGCGATAACGTCCCCCTTCTTGAGTCCCGCCTCGAGGAGATATTCCACCATCACCGCGGCCATGTTCGGGTTCAGCGCCGTGGCCTTGGCGTCCAGGTCGCCGGTGTCCGTGGTGATCAGGGTATATCGTTCCCCGATCAGCGCCGTCAGGTTCGGATCGTTGATCTTGTCGGGGAAGACCCCGCGGGCGTACTGGGCGGCGCGCAGCGTATCCAGCGCGGCCTTCATCCAGCGCGCCGCGGCCAGCTTCTCCTCGAAATGCGGCGCGGTGATCTGCACACGGGCGTTGTTCGCCCACAGGTAGCTGAGAACCGCCACGATGGTGAGGATTGCGAGGGTGCGGTGAGACCGCATCGAAGGGCGGAATTTCCTAGGCAACGATCCGCCCTCCCATGATGATCATCACCGCGAGGCGGACCACCACCGAGGCGATGGTCACCGCGGCGATGGTTCGCAACATGCCCTGGCGTTCCATCCAGTTGGCGATCAGGCCGGGGATGATGTACCCGATCGCCTCGAGGCGGATGTCGGCGAAAAGGTAGATCTCCGTAGCGACATAGTGACGGAAAAGATAGCCGAAGATGAACCCGAGCATGATCGAGAGCACCAGCCGCCGCCGCCCGTAGATGAAGATGACGAGCGACAGCATCCGCACCGAGCCGAACGTGATCAGGCTGACGATGAAGGTGCCCAGGAGGGCATAGGGGTTGTTCAACTGCAGGGCGACATACCCCGGAACCACGATGCCGCCCGCGGCTACACCGAAGATTTCGCTGAAGATCAGGCTGAAGGCCACCCCCAGCCCGACCGCGACCTCAATCATGCCGTGTCCCTCCGCTGCCGGAACAGCTCGGCCACGGCCAATCCGCCGTGCCCGGCGTTACCCATCGCGAATACCAGTGCCTCGTCCTCGACCGCGTTCCAGATGGTTTCCCAGGCCTCCTCCGCCGTCACCGTGCCGATGCGGTGTACCTTGTGTCCGGGAATACCGACACGGCGGAAATGCGGGCTGAGCATCTCGGTGCTCTCGCCCATGGAGATGATGAGATCGAAGTGCATGTGCAGGGCGGCCATCTCGAGAAGCTGAACGCTGCGATCAAACCGATCCCCCCGGGTGTTCAAGAGCACGATGGTCCGCCCCGTGTCCGGGTACAGGGCCCAGGCGCGTTCCCACGCCTGCAGGGTGGACTCGGGATCGTTCGCCGCGAGCGCGTTCAGGAACAGGATCCTCCGCCCGCTCTCGTGCACGACACGGTACACCTTCAGCGCGCCGGGATCCGGGAAGCTGTTGTGCATCCCGCCCAGCGCCGTCTCCCGCTCGACGCCAAGGTGTTCGCAAACCCTCAACGCGAGAGCCACGTTGGCCGGATGCTCAATATAATTGAACCGGCGCAGTTCCTCGAGACCAATCTCGTTGTGCCGGACGACGTGGAACTCGCTGCCGTTCTCCTCCGCCCGGCGGCGGAAGATGTCGAGCAGCTCCGGGCGGGTTTCCGAGGTGAAGGTAATCCCTCCCGCGGGGATGGTGTTCGCCAGCGAATTTGCGATATTCTCGAGCGAAGGTCCCATTTCGCGCACGTGGTCCGGCCGGGCGTTCGTCAGCACGCCCACCGTGGAGCGGACGAACTGGTGCTCGCAGATCCACTGGTATTCCGGGAGCACGGCCATACATTCGATAACCACCGCCTCCGGCTTGCGCCGGGCGAAAAAGCGGAACACCTTGATCTGCTCGATGATGTTGACCGGGTGCAGGCGGATGACGGGGATTTCCAGCCCCTCATCATCGATCATCCGGGGCATCGTACCGGTCACCTTGGCGAAGGTTTGGATGCCGCCGGCGCGGAGACCGGCGGCGATCAGGCGGGTGACGGAACTCTTTCCACGGGTCCCGTTGACATGGATTCGTGTGGGGATCTGCTTGACTCGCTGGCGGTGCGCGGCGAATTCATAGACGCCGTAACCAAGCAGCATCACAGTGAGCACGACAATGACCAGCATAACGCGCTTGTCCCGGGCCAGGTAGATGCAGCCATCCTGCGCGGCAAGTCACTAATTTAGTACTCAATCAGTCAATCGCAAGGAGGGTGCCTCGCCGCCTCACCTTCCAATATACTTCGAGAGGGAGGGGGGTGGCCGCACCGGCAGGACCGGGAGGGTCGCAGTGAGTACGATGAGCAGGGGAATCCTGGTGAGGGCCGCCTGTCTGTTCGTGATCGGCCTCGTTCTGACCTCCTTTCCGATCCATGCCCAACCCCCCTCGGACCTGGAGGGAACGGGCGAAGCCGCCGGCCGCCGGGAGGCGTATCGCGCCGCGCTGCACGATCTCGCCCGCGTGGCGTTGCGCGCCGTGATGAGTGAGGCGGCCGCCGATTCCCTCGCGAGCCTGCCCTTTCCCGATGATCTCCTCCAGGGAGACCGCCACTTCACGACGCTCTCCGAGGAACAGCTCCCCGGGGGCGGGTACCATCTGCGGCTGGGCGACACCCGGCGCGGGGTGCTCGGCGCTCTCCTGGGCGTGCCGGAGATCCGCTCCCGCCTGCTCGCGGCGGTTCGGCTGCCCCGTTGCCTGGCCATCGTCGCCGGGGAGGAGCTGGATTCCCTGAGGAGTGAGTTCTCCGGGCGGTTTCGCGGCGAATTGAGCCGCCGGGGAGTGCCGGTCGCGGGAGCGGAGGTGCTGCCGCCGGGGTTGAGCACGGATTCCCTGGCGTACCTCACCGCCGAGCTGGACTCGCCCCCGGACCTCACCTCCCGGCTGCCGGGCATGGAGGGGCTGATCGTCGTCGAGGTCGCCGGAGCAGGTGGAGACGCCCTCGAACTCGAGGAGAACGATGAGGTGGTCGAGGCGGTGCTGCTCGCCCGCCTGCACGATGTGGACGAGGGCCGCCTGCTCGCCGCCTATCGCCTCCAGACGGAGCCGGGCGCGGACAGCGCCGCCGCCGCCGAGGCGATCCTTCCCATGTCCGGTCCGCTCGCCGAGGCGTTCCTCGCGGACATCATCAGCGAGTTGGTGCCGCTCCACCGGGGGAGCAGGAGAATCCTGCTCGAGGTCCAGGGGCTTGCCCTTCGCCAGAAGTTGTTGCTGGCACGGCGTGTGAAGAGCCTCGAAGGCGTGCGAAAAGTGGAGATGGGATCCCTGGGCGGGGAACCGATGCAGTTGAGCGTCTCCTTCACGGGAACCGAGGCGGATCTCGCCGGGCGGCTGGACGGGCTCCCCCTCCGGTCGGTCCTGCTGGTCGTGGAGCAGGTCGAAGAGGGGCGAATCCTCCTGAAGGTGCGCCGGTGACAGGTACGATGGAACGCAGCCCGGGAGTCGCCTCCCTGCCGGTGTATGTCCGCCTGCTGCGGCCGGGCAACCTGCTTCTGACCGCCCTCGCGGTGCTCCTCGGGGCCGCCCTGGCGATGCTCGAGGGCGGGTCGCGCGAACCGGGGCCGCCCCTGCTCGCCGCCCTCGCGGCGGTGCTCATTGCGGCCGGAGCCTATGCGCTCAACGACGCCGAGGACAGGACCGAGGACGCGGTGAACCGGCCCGGCAGGCCCGTCCCCTCCGGGTTGCTGCCGGAGGCCTGGGCGCGCGGAACGGGCGTTGTTCTCATGCTCCTCGGGGTCGCACTCTCGCTCGCCGGGGGGCTCGCCCTGGCCGCCTTCGCCGCCGGTGCCGCGCTGCTGCTCGCGGCCTACGCCCTGTTCCTGAAGGGGTTGGGCGCCCCGGGAAACCTCGCCGTGGCGGTCTGCGCGGCGGCGAGCTTCCTCTTCGGAGCGCTCGCCGCGGGGAACCTGCAGGCGGGGTGGACCCCGGCGCTGCTCGCGGGGCCGATCCACCTCGCGCGCGAGTGGATCAAGGACGTGGAGGATGTTGCCGGCGACCGGGCCGCCGGCCGGCGGACACTCGCCGCATCGGCCGGACCCGGCTGGACCCTGCGCGCCGCGGCGCTGGTGATGATCCTGACCGCCATGGGGCTCCCGGTTCCCTATTTCACCGGATGGGCCGGATGGCCGTATCTTGCTGTTTCACTGCCCCTTGTCGGACTGCCGCTGGCGTACTGGGCGGGCGGGGCGCTGGCCTGGCCCGGCAGGGTGAATCCGGGACGATTGCAGCGGGGGTTGAAGTGGATCATGGTGCCGGGGATGCTGGCCGTCGGCCTCGGGGCGTGGCTCCGTTGACCTGGGCCGATCTCCCCTGGACCCTGGCTTCCACCTCCCCGCGGCGCAAGGCGCTGCTCGAGGCGGTGGGGCTGCAACCCTTCATCCTCCCGGTACGGATCGAGGAGGCGGATGATGGCGCCGGTGCGGAGGAGATCGCCCTCGAGAACGCCCGCCGGAAGGCGGAGGCCGCGCTGCCGGGGGTGGAGGAGGGGCTGCTCCTCGCGGCGGACACCGTCGTCGTCGTGGACGACCGTATCCTCGGCAAACCGGCCGGCCGTGGGGCGGCGGCCGGGATGTTGCGCACCCTCTCCGGCCGCTGGCACCGGGTGATCACCGCCGTCAGCCTGCACTGGGTGGAGCGGGAGCTGCACGATACCTTTCATGAGAGCAGCCGGGTGCATTTCCGCGAGTTGACAGAGGCGGAGATCGCCCGGTATGTCGAGAGCGGAGAGCCGTTGGACAAGGCCGGGGGCTACGGGATCCAGGGCGCGGCGGGCGGTTTCGTGGATCGCGTGGAGGGGTGTTACTTTACCATCGTCGGTCTGCCGCTGGCGCGAGTCCTCGACCGCGTGAACCGGTGGCTGGGCGGAGGTGAAACGGCATGAACGATCTCACCTTTGAAGACCCGAAAAAGAAGTTCTGCGACGAGCTGAAGGCGGCGCGGGAGTTCCGCAACCTGGAGTTGAGCCGGGTCGCGGAGAGGAGCAAGATCTCCCTGGTCTACCTCCAGCATCTCGAGGACGGCGAGTGGGATTTCCTCCCGATCGCCTACATCCGGGCATTCCTCCGCACCTATGCGACCATCGTCGGGATGAATGTCGGCGAGGTGCTCGAACAGTTCGACAACATCGTGGGAGTTCCCCCGACCCCCATCCCCGTCCAGCCGGCGGGGGAGGAGCGGGAACGGGGGTATACCGTGAAACCGGGGAGGGCCTCGAAGCGGTTTCCGACACGAGCCGGGAAGGGCGGCCGGTCCGGGTTGACATTCACCCTTGACGGGGAATCGGTCTCCGCCCTTTCCCGCAAACTGCCGGGCCGGCCGGAGTACTGGCTGGCGGGCGCGGGAGCGGTCGTGCTCGTGGTGCTTCTGCTGCTGTTCTGGCCGAAAGGAACCAAGAAGACCGAGGAGATCCCCTTCGACCAGGTGGTGCAGGAGCATGAACAGATGGTCGAGGAAGCCGGAGCGGCGGCGGGCGGCGTGGAGGGCGTGCAGGCCGGGCCCGGCGAAGCGGGCGCCCCCGTGGCGCCGGGTGCCCCGGCTTCCACCGCGCGGCTGCACCTCGTGGCCGAGAGCATCGACACCTGTTACATCCGGATCAACGCCGACGGCGGGGAGACGCCGGTGGCCGATGTCGTCCTCATCCCGGGGATGAGCCGGAGCTACGAGGCCGACTCGCTGTTTGTCGTCGTCCTCGGCAACGCCGGGGGGATGAGGCTGAAGCTGAACGGTCTCGACCTCGGCGAGCTGGGCGAAAAGGGCCGCGTGGTCACCGTGACCCTCGGCCCGGAAGGCATCCGCCGGCTGAGGCGCGGTGTGCGCAAGGCGCCGCCCCCCGAGCCGCAGGACACCACGCTGCTGCCGCGGACCGACCCGGAGGAGTTGATCCGCCCCAGCGGCACCCCGAGAACGGACAGCCGGTAGTCCGGGAGCGAT